>NZ_JAOZVW010000024.1 GCF_025869345.1 Sphingopyxis sp. | reverse complement strand
CGCGGCCTTGCGGGTAGCGATGCTACCCGCTGCGCCCGCCCGAACCCGATATCTTCGCCATTTCGACGCCTCGATCGCGCATTTAATGGGTCCTGACCCTCGCCCGCCCGCCGCGGGTCGATGGAAATGGTGAGTCCGGCGCCGGGTCTCGATGGTCCGCCCTTCGTGTTGCTCGACGACGCGCGCGCCGAAGGCGCGGCACCGGCGCGGCTGTTCCGGAATCCGGTGGAGATCGTCACGGCGCATTCGGCGCGTGAAATACCCGCCTTGCTGAGGGAATTGGAGGCGGCGCGGAAGCGTGGGCTGCACGCTGCGGGTTTTCTTGCTTATGAGGCCGGGAAGGGGCTGGCGCCCGCGTGGCGCGGCGCGCCCGGTGCCGCGCGGGACGGCGACCTGCCGTTCGGCTGGTTCGGCCTGTTCGAGACCGTCGAGCGGATCGCGCCCGACGCCGTCGCCGAATGGCTTCCCGATCCGGCCGGTGCCTGGGTCGGCTCCCCCCGGCCGCGCGTCGAGCGCGCCGACTATCTGGCCGCGGTCGAGCAAGTGCTTGCCTATATTCGCGCGGGCGACATCTATCAGGCGAACCTGACCTTCCGCGCCGACGTGCCGCTGCTCGGCGATCCGCTCGCCGTCTATGCGCGGCTGCGGCGCACCGCGCGGGCGGGCTATGGCGGTTTCCTGTGGACCGGCGAGCGCGCAGTCGCCTCGCTGTCGCCCGAGCTTTTCTTCGCTTTGCGCGAGGGGCAGGTGATGGCACGGCCGATGAAGGGGACTGCCGAACGGCGTGCCGACGCCGACGCCGATGCCGCGGCGGCGCGCGAATTGGCCGAGGACCCCAAGCAGCGCGCCGAGAATCTGATGATCGTCGACCTGATCCGCAACGATCTGTCGCGCGTCGCGGTGCCGGGAACGGTGACGGTGCCGGAGCTTTTCCGCGTCGAGAGCTTTCCGACGATCCACCAACTCGTCTCCGACGTGTCGGCGGCGCTTCCCGAAGGCGCGGGGGCGGCCGATGTGCTGCGCGCCGCCTTTCCCTGCGGGTCGATCACGGGGGCGCCGAAGGTGCGCGCGATGGAGATCATCGACGCGCTGGAAACGGAACCGCGCGGGCTCTACACCGGCTCGATCGGCTTCATCGAAGCGGGGGGCGATGCCGCCTTCAACGTCGCGATCCGGACTTTGGTGTTTCCGCACGGAGGCTTGCAGGAAAGCGCGGCTTGCGCCACGCTGGGACTCGGCTCCGGAATCGTCGCCGACAGCCAGCCGGCGGAGGAATGGCGCGAATGTCTGGCCAAGGGGGAATTTGTGAGCGTAGCGGGCGAAAGCTTCGACCTGATCGAAACGATGCTCTTCGATCCGGTCGAAGGCGTCCAGCGGCTCGAAGGCCATCTGGCGCGGATGAAGGCAAGTGCGGCGGCGCTCGATTTCCTGTTCGACCGGCACGGTGCGCGCAACAGCCTGCAATCGGCGACCTTCCGCCTGCGCAGCGCGGCGCGGGTGCGGATGCGGCTCGCGCGCTCGGGCGCGCTCGCGGTCGAGGTGTCGCCGCTGCCGCGCCTCGCCGAGCTGCCGGTGCCGGTCGCGGTCTGCCCCGCGCCGATGGCGCCGGGCGATTTCCGCGCCCTGCACAAGACGAGCCTGCGCGCGCCCTATGACGCCGCGCGGGCGGATTGTGGCGCGGTCGAGGTGGTGTTCGTCGACGAGCCGGGCTTCGTCACCGAGGGAAGCTGGAGCAATATCTTCGTCGAGCGCGACGGGCTGCTGCTGACGCCGCCGCTGGCGCTCGGCCTGCTTCCGGGCGTGCTGCGCGCCGAACTGATCGAGAAGGGTCGCGCGGTCGAATCGTACCTGCGCCTCGCCGATCTTGCGGACGGCTTCTATCTCGGCAATTCGCTGCGCGGCCTGATCCCGGCGCGGCTGGTGGACGGTGCCGCCTCCGCGATAGGTTGAGCTTCGCCCTGCATAGGTAAATTATCCCATGCCGCGCTTGCGAATTGCGGATGGAAGCTCTAGGCGCGGCCGCGCGCAATTTCCTGTCCATTTGCTCGCGAAGGACCGCCTCTCCATGTCGCTGAAGCCGCATATCTCCGCCGCCCTCCAACGCATCCAGCCCTCGGCGACGCTCGCGATGACCGCGCGCGTGACCAAGCTGAAGGCCGAAGGCGTCGACGTCATCGGCCTTTCGGCGGGCGAGCCCGATTTCGATACCCCCGATTTCGTCAAGGAAGCGGCGATCGAGGCGATCCGCAATGGGCAGACCAAATATACGCTGGTCGACGGCACGATCGCGCTCAAGGAAGCGATCCGCGGCAAGTTCCGCCGCGACAACGGTCTCGACTACGGCCTCGATCAGATCACGGTCAACGTCGGCGGCAAGCACACGCTCTTCAACGCGCTCGTCGCGACGGTCGATGCGGGCGATGAGGTGATCATCCCCGCGCCCTATTGGGTGAGCTATCCCGACATCGTCGCCTTCTGCGGCGGGACGCCCGTGATTGTCGAAGGCACGGCAGCGCAGAACTACAAGATCACCCCGGCGCAGCTCGACCAGGCGATCACGAAGAAGACGCGCTGGGTGATGTTCAACTCGCCGTCCAACCCCTCGGGCGCGGCTTACTCGTCCGAGGAACTCGACGCGATCGGCGAGGTGATCCGCCGTCATTCGCACGTGATGGTGATGACCGACGATATGTACGAGCATGTCTGGTACGCCGATTTCGCCTTCTCGACGCTGGCGCAGCGCTGCCCCGACCTCGCCGACCGCATTTTGACCGTCAACGGCTGTTCGAAGGCCTATGCGATGACCGGCTGGCGGATCGGCTATGCCGGCGGCCCCGCGTGGATCATCAAGGCGATGGGCAAGCTCCAGTCGCAGTCGACCTCGAACCCCTGCTCGATCGCGCAGGCGGCGGCGGCGGCGGCGCTCGGCGGGCCGCAGCAGTTTCTCGACGACCGCAATGCCGCGTTCCGGAAGCGGCGCGACATGGTGGTCGCGATGCTCAACGATGCGCCCGGGCTGTCGTGCCCGGTTCCCGACGGTGCCTTCTATGTCTATCCCGACGCGAGCGGCTGCATCGGCAAGAAGACGCCCTCCGGCCACGTCATCGAGAATGACGAGATGCTGATCGACTATTTCCTCGACGCCGCGCGCGTCGCGGCGGTGCACGGCGGTGCCTTCGGCCTGTCGCCGGCGTTTCGCGTTTCCTATGCGACGTCCGAAGCGGCGCTCAAGGAAGCGTGCGTGCGCATCCAGCAGGCCTGCGCGGCGCTGAGCTGATGCCCTTAAGCCCCTCCTCTTTAGAGGAGGGGTTTGGGGTGGTGGACGTCGATGAAGGAGCACCACCCCGCTGCGACTAGGGAACAGGTTCCCAAGTCTCGCTGCCCCTCCTCTGAAGAGGAGGGGGTGGCTCTCCCCTTCCTGAACCCAGCACAACCATCCGGTTCACCCTTCGGTAAGCCCTGGTCCCTATAGGTGATCGCCATCACTGCACGGCGGCAAGGGGCGCGCCATATCGTTCGGTGTAACCAGGGCGGCATCGCCCGCGAAACGATCAATATGACAAGAGGCTCCCATGCTCACCCTGATTCGCTCCGACTGGTTTCCGACCATGCTTGCCGGCTTCGCCATTGGCGGGCTGATCGTGATGCTCCAGCATCCGGGGCTCGCGCTTCCCTTATAATGCCGATGCGGCGCGCGTTCGCCGCGTTGCTCGCGGCACCGCTTCTCGCGCAATGTGCGCCCGCGCAGGCCGAGAATGTCGTCAAGCTGCCCGCCGCCGCCTATGACCCCGCGGTGAGCGCGAAGCGCGCGACCGCGGTGCTCGCGGGCGGCTGCTTCTGGGGCGTCGAGGGCGTCTTTTCCAACGTCAGGGGCGTGATCTCGGTCGAGGCGGGCTATCACGGCGGCAGCGCGGCGACGGCGAAATATGAACTGACCCACGACGGCACCTCGGGCCACGCCGAGGCGGTGCGGATCGTCTATGATCCGACCAGGGTCAGCTATGGCACCCTGCTGCGCGTGCTGTTCTCGGTCGTCGCCGACCCGACGCTGAAGAATCGGCAGGGCCCCGACGCCGGGCCCCAATATCGCGCCGCGATCGTGCCGATGGACGCGGCGCAGCGGCAGGTCGCGGCGGCCTATCTCGCGCAGATCGGCAAGGGCGGATATTATGCCAAGCGGCTCGTCGTCCCGATCGAGGCATATAAGCGCTTCTATCCGGCCGAATCCTGGCACCAGAATTTCATGCGGCTCCACCCGGCGAATCCCTATATCGTCCGCTGGGACGCGCCGAAGCTCGCCGCGCTGAAGCGGCTGTTTCCCGGTCTCGTCCGTGGGACGCCGGCCCCCTGAATCCTCGCCGCCCCGCCGCTCATCGCGCCTGCGGAATCGTTCGTCGCAAATCGCTGGTCCGCCAGGCGTGGCTGCGGGACCAACGAAGCCGGCCACAAGGGGTCGGGACGATAGAAACGGTCGCAGCCGCGGGGTTGGAATGAAGCTACAGTTTTCGGGCAGGTCGCTGCTCGGCATGACCATCGGCGCGACGTTGCTCGCAGGATGCGTCAGCGGCGCGGCGCTGGTGCCGCCGCCGCGCCAGGCGCAGCCTGCCCACCATGCTCCGGGCGCGGTCACCGTTCCGATCGGGGAGCCGGTTCGCTCGCCGGCCCCGCCGCCGCGCGGCACGCTCGATCCCGGCTTCCGTCGTCCGGCGCCCGGCCTCGCCGATCGCATCGCCTCGCTCTGGCGTGCTTTCCCCGGCAAGACCGGCATCGCGGTCCAGCGCATCGATGGCGAATGGGCGATCGCTGAGCGCGGCACCGACCTGTTCCCGCAGCAGAGCGTATCGAAGCTGTGGGTCACGATGAGCGTCCTCGACGCGGTCGATAGTGGCCGGATCAGCCTCGACCAGAAGGTCCGCATCGGGCCCGAGGATCTGGTCGTCTTCCACCAGCCGCTCGCCGCGCGCGTGCGCTCGGAAGGCAGCGTGACGATGAGCGTGCGCGACCTGATCGAGACCGCGATCACCCACAGCGACAATCTGGCGAACGACAGCCTGTTGCGCACCGTCGGCGGGCCCAGTGCGGTGCGCGCCTTCATTGCGAAGAAGGATCTGGGATCGATTCGCTTCGGCCCCGGCGAGCGGCTGCTGCAAAGCGGCACCGCGGGGCTGACCTGGCAGCAGAGCTATGCGATCGGCCGCAACTTCTATACCGCGCGCGCGGCGCTGCCGATGGCGACGCGCCAGGCGGCGATGGACAAATATCTCGCCGACCCGGTCGACGGCGCGAGCCCGGCGGCGATCGCGAGCGCGCTGACCCGCCTCGCGCGCGGCACCTTGTTGTCGCCCGAATCGACCGACTATCTGCTCGGCGTGATGACGCGGACGCACAGCGGGCCGAAACGGCTGAAGGCCGGTCTGCCCGCCGGCTGGCAATTCCTCCACAAGACCGGCACCGGCCAGGATCTCAACGGCATGACCGCGGGCTATAACGACATCGGTATCGCTACTGCGCCCGACGGCACCCGCTATGCGATCGTCGTGATGCTGGGCACCACGACCGCGTCGATCCCGCAGCGCATGGCGCTGATGCAGGCGGTGTCGGGCGCCGTCGCCGAATTCCACGGGCGATAGGCGTTCTGCGGGTTTGTGGTCTTGCCGCTTTCGATTATAGGCGGCGCATGAAGACCTGTCTCGCTTTCCCCCTGATCGCCGCGTGCCTCGTGCTCGCAAGCTGCGCGACGCCCGAGACGCGGCTCCGCAACGGTCTCCGCAACGCCGGTCTGTCGCAGGCGATGTCGGCGTGCATGGCCGAGCGGATGGTCGACCGCCTGTCGCTCGTCCAGCTCCGCCGCCTCTCGGCGCTCGGCAGCCTCAAGGACAAACGGATCACCGATCTGTCGCTCGACCAGTTCCTCCACAAGGTGCGCGCCCTCAAGGATCCCGAGATATTGACGGTGTCGACAAGCTCCGCCGCGCTTTGCGCGCTGCGCTAACGACTTAGCTCCCAGTTTCGACAGCCCAAGTTTTTCTGGACGCGGCAGGGGTAGCCTTGCCGCGCAACTTGTGCTTATGCGGCGCCATTCTTCTCCCCTTCCAGAGTCGAAAGGCCCGGCAGACCTCATGAACATCCACGAATATCAGGCGAAAGAACTGCTCGCGAAATTTGGCGTCGCGGTGCCCAAGGGCATTGCCGCGATGAGCGTCGAGGAAGCCGTCGCCGCAGCGAAGCAGCTTCCCGGGCCGCTCTATGTCGTGAAGGCGCAGATCCACGCCGGCGGCCGCGGCAAGGGCAAGTTCAAGGAACTCGGCCCCGACGCCAAGGGCGGCGTCCGCCTCGCCAAGACGCTGGAAGAAGTCGAGGCCGCGGCCAGGGACATGCTCGGCAACACGCTGGTGACGATCCAGACCGGCGAGCATGGCAAGCAGGTCAATCGCCTCTACATCACCGACGGCGCCGACATCAAAAAGGAATATTATCTCGCGCTGCTCGTCGACCGCGCCACCAGCCGCATCGCGGTGGTCGCCTCGACCGAGGGCGGGATGGACATCGAAACCGTCGCGCACAACACGCCCGACAAGATCCACACCATCGTCATCGATCCCGCGACCGGCCTGATGCCGCACCATGGCCGCAGCGTCGCCGCGGCGCTCGAGCTCGAAGGCGATCTCGCCAAGCAGGCGGCGAAGACGCTCGCAGGCCTCTACAACGCTTTCCTCGCGACCGATGCCGAGCAGATCGAGATCAACCCGCTCGCCGTCTGCGAAGGCGCGAACGGCGACGAACTGCTCGTCCTCGACGCCAAGCTCGGCTTCGACGGCAATGCCATGTTCCGCCACAAGGACATCGCCGACCTCCGCGACCTGACAGAGGAAGACCCGGCTGAGGTCGAGGCGTCGGAATATGACCTCGCCTATATCAAGCTCGACGGCAACATCGGCTGCATGGTCAACGGCGCCGGCCTCGCGATGGCGACGATGGACATCATCAAGCTCAATGGCGCCTTCCCGGCGAACTTCCTCGACGTCGGCGGCGGCGCCAATAAGGAAAAGGTGACCGCGGCGTTCAAGATCATCCTGAAGGACCCGGCGGTCGAGGGCATCCTCGTCAACATCTTCGGCGGCATCATGAAGTGCGACATCATCGCCGAGGGCATCGTCGCCGCGGCGAAGGAAGTGAATCTGTCGGTCCCGCTCGTCGTTCGCCTCGAAGGCACGAACGTCCAGCAGGGCAAGGACATTCTCGCCAATTCGGGCCTCCCGATCGTCGCGGCCAACGATCTCGGCGATGCGGCCAAGAAGATCGTCGCCGAGGTTGCCAAGGCGGCATAACGAAAAGGCCACCCTCCCCGAAAAGGGAGGGTGCGGAGCTGTCGGTTGACGTTTACGTAAACGCCAATTATGACGCAGCGCACAATTTGTTGAGAGGAGCTTTGAGCCCATGAAAATCCTCGTCCCCGTGAAGCGGGTGCTCGATTACAACGTGAAGCCGCGGGTGAAGTCCGACGGCACCGGCGTTGACCTGGCCAATGTGAAGATGTCGATGAACCCGTTCGACGAGATCGGCGTCGAGGAAGCGATTCGCCTGAAGGAAAAGGGCGTCGCGACCGAGATCATCGCCGTCAGCGTCGGCCCGGCGAAGGCGCAGGAAACGCTGCGCACCGCGCTCGCGATGGGCGCCGACCGCGCGATCCTGGTGCAGACCGACGATGCCGTCGAGCCGCTGGCGCTCGCGAAGATATTCAAGGCGATCGCCGACGCCGAACAGCCCGGCCTTGTCATCCTTGGCAAGCAGGCGATCGACGACGACAACAACCAGACCGGCCAGATGCTCGCCGCGCTCACCGGCTGGGCGCAGGGCACTTTCGCCAGCGCGGTCAACGTCGAGGGCGATCATATCAGCGTGACGCGCGAAGTCGACGGCGGTCTGGAAACGGTGAAGCTCAAGCTCCCCGCGATCGTCACCACCGACCTTCGCCTGAACGAGCCGCGCTATGCCTCGCTGCCGAATATCATGAAGGCGAAGTCGAAGCCGCTCGATACCAAGTCGCCCGCCGACTACGACGTCGACACGGCGCCGCGCGTCAAGACGGTGAAGGTCTCGGAACCGCCCGTCCGCTCGGCCGGCGTCAAGGTCGCCGATGTCGATGAACTGGTTGCCAAGCTCAAGGCGATGGGAGTGCATTCATGAAAACGCTCGTTTGGGTCGAACATGACGGCAGCGCCGTCAAGGACGCCACGCTCGCCGCGGTGACCGCCGCATCGAAGCTCGGCGAAGTCCATCTTCTGGTCGCCGGTAGCGGCGTCGATGGCGTCGCGAAAGCGGCGGCCGGGATTGCCGGTGTCGGCAAGGTGCATGTCGCCGACAACGCCGCTTTCGGTCACAACCTGCCCGAAAATATCGCGCCGCTCGTCGCCGAGCTGATGGCGAGCCACGATGCGTTCGTCGTGCCCGCCACCACGACCGGCAAGAATATCGCGCCGCGCGTCGCCGCGCTGCTCGACGTGATGCAAATCAGCGAAATTCTGTCGGTCGAGGGTCCCAAGACCTTCACTCGCCCGATCTACGCCGGCAACGCGATCGCGACCGTCGAAAGCTCGGACGCGAAGCTGGTCCTGACCATCCGCGGCACCGCCTTCGAAAAGGCCGCCAGCACCGGCGGTTCGGGCAGTGTGGAAGCCGTCTCGGCGGGCGGCGACGCTGGAATCTCCAGCTTCGTCGGCGCCGAAATCGCCAAGCAGGATCGGCCCGAACTCACCTCGGCGAAGATCATCGTGTCGGGCGGCCGCGCGCTCGGTTCGAGCGAGAAGTATCAGGAAGTCATCGTTCCGCTCGCCGACAAGCTCGGCGCCGCGCTCGGCGCCAGCCGCGCCGCGGTCGATGCGGGCTATGTCCCCAACGACTATCAGGTCGGCCAGACCGGCAAGATCGTCGCGCCGGAAGTCTATTTCGCGATCGGCATCTCGGGCGCGATCCAGCACCTTGCGGGCATGAAGGACAGCAAGACGATCGTCGCGATCAACAAGGACGAGGACGCCCCGATCTTCCAGGTCGCCGACTTCGGCCTCGTCGCCGATCTGTTCAATGCCGTCCCCGAACTGACCGGCAAGATCTGAGCCTTTCGGCCATGATTCGGAAACGGCCGCGGGCGATCCCGCGGCCGTTTTCATTTGGAGCGCGTCATCCTTCTGTCATCGATCGGCGCTTGAGGCGAAGTGGCTCCTTCCGCTAACCGGAAGCAAGAGAGCGAGGAGGCCCGATGTCCCAGCCCGACAAACGCGCATTGCTGGCCGCCGGGCTCGCCGCTGGCGAGGATGATGCCGCGCTCGGCGCCCGGCTACGCGATGCCGGCGTGTCGGCCGCCTCGGCGAAATATGAGGTCGACCGGCTGGCGAAAGATCCGATGGCGGCGATGCTGCGCCGGCAAGCGGCGCGAATGGCGAAGCAGGGCTGGCTGCTCGCAAATCAGCAGCGGCTGGCGTTCGAGGCGGATGGGGGCTTCGTGCTCGCCATGCTCGACAAGCCTGCACCTGACCTATTCTACCGCCGATATTACGACACCAACTGGCCCGCGAAACTCACCGGCGTTGTCGATCATTGGCCTGCGCTGGCGCGCTGGTCGCTCGATCATTTCGAGCGTGTCGCGGGCCATGCCATGGTCGAAGCGCAGGTCGGGCGCGACGGCGATCCCGAGTATGAGCTCGCGAAGGATGATCACCGCCGTCTCGTCCGTTTCGGCGAGTTGATCGGCTGGCTGCGCAAGGGCGAAGCGAGCAACGACATCTATCTGACGGCCTATAACAGCGGCACCAACGCCGCGGCGCTCGCTATCCTGTGGGAGGATCTGGCGCCGATCGACCTGCTCGAAGCGCGTGGGGATCGGGACGGTTTTTTCTGGCTGGGGCCGAAAGGCACGCTGACGCCTTGGCACCACGATCTCACCAACAATCTGCTGGTGCAGGTCTTGGGGCGCAAGCGGGTGCGGATGGCGCCGCCGTGGGCATTCGCGCGGATGCGGAACAGCCGGCATTGCTTTTCGGATTGGGGCAATGAGCCGCTGCCCGCGGGCGAGGGCGGCGCGGCGACGCCGCCCGTCCTCGAAACGATCATCGGCCCTGGCGAGGCCATATTCCTGCCCGTTGGATGGTGGCATCAGGTCGAGGCGCTCGATCTGTCGGCGAGCATGAGCTTCACCAGTTTCCGCCGGCCCAATATTCATGTCGAGGATTATACATCCTGGGGAGAAATCGACCGATGACTTTGGTGCTCATCGCCCGCGACGGCCCCGTCGCCACCGTCACCCTCAACCGCCCCGAGGCGATGAACGCGCTGTCGCGCGCGCTGCGCGCCGAGCTGGCGGCGGCGATGCGGGGCCTCGCCGCGGATGAAAGCATCCGTGCGATCGTGCTGACCGGGGCGGGGACGCGTGCCTTCACCGCGGGGCTCGACCTCAAGGAACTCGGCGCCGACACGTCCAACCTCGGCGCCGCCAACGCCGAGGGGGCCGACGAAAATCCGGTGCGGGCGATCGAGCTGTGTCCGCAGCCGGTGATCGGCGCGATCAACGGCGTCGCGATCACCGGCGGGTTTGAGGTCGCGCTGGCGTGCGATATATTGATCGCCTCGACCCATGCGCGCTTCGCCGACACCCATGCGCGCGTCGGCATCATGCCCGGCTGGGGCCTGTCGCAGAAATTGTCGCGCATCGTTGGCCTCGGCCGCGCGAAGGAATTGTCGCTGACCGGCAATTTCCTGGGCGCCGAGGCGGCGCGCGACTGGGGCCTCGTCAACCGCGTCGTCGCGCCCGAGGCGCTGCTTCCCGCGGCACAGGCACTCGCGCGTGATATCGCCAGCATCGATCCGGCCATGGTGCGGGGCTACAAGCGGCTGATCGACGATGGCTATGCGCTGCCTTTCGCCGACGGACTCGCGCTCGAACAGCAGCGTTCGAAAGCCGCGAACGGCGCCGTGCGCGCCGAAGAGGTCGAAGCACGCCGCCTCGCGGTGATGGAGCGGAGCCGCGAACGCGCGGGCTGAACGGTCGCGGCTTGCCTTCGGGGCGTGGACGCCTTAGCCTTATGTCCATGAAAACGGGGGGATGGGTCGTTGGCGCGGGGCTGCTGCTGAGCAGCGCGCCGCTGGTTGCCGCGGAGAAGGACGAGCCGGTCATGCTCGAACCGTCGTCGCCGTGGAACGTGAATTATGCCGATGACTATTGCCGGCTGGGGCGCGTCTTCGGTGAGGGAGAGCAGCGGACCATCCTGATAATGGATCGCTATGCGCCGGGCGATGTCTTTCGCCTGACGCTGGCGGGCGCGGCGACCGAAGCGGTGAAGTCCGGCGGCGAGGCCAGTGTGCAGTTCGGACCAGGTTGGGACGCGCAGACCGTCCGTTTCTTTTCGGGAAAGCTCGGCGAGAAGCTGCCGGCGTGGATTTTCGCCGGCAATGCGCGCATCCGCCCGCTTACCGAGGCGCAGCAGGCACAGGTTGCGGCCGAGGCCGCGGAGGAAGGACTGGCCGATACGGCGCCGATCGCGCCGATTTCGGAAGCTGACGAAGCCGCGACGACGCAGCTTCGTTTCGGCCCCCCGCTGCGCCGCCCGCTGATCCTGCACACCGGGCCCATGAAGAAGGCGCTCGACGCGATGCGGGCCTGCACCGACGAGCTCGTGACGCATTGGGGTGTCGATCCCAAGCAGGTCAGGACTCAGTCGCGCCCCGCCGTGCCACGCGGATCGCCGGGACGATGGCTTGGGCCCGATGATTATCCGCGCGATATGCTCATCAACGGGATGCAGGGGATGATTCAATTCCGGCTGACCATCGGCGAGGACGGGAAGCCGCTATCGTGCCATATCCAGCAATCGACCGATCCCGATGGATTCGCCAAGACGGTATGCCAGTTGCTGATGCGGCGCGCCCGCTTCGAACCCGCGCTCGATTCCGAGGGCAAGCCGATGAAGACCTATTATCTGAGCGCTGTGCGTTTCACGCT
This sequence comes from Sphingopyxis sp., assembly GCF_025869345.1. Lineage (GTDB taxonomy): Bacteria > Pseudomonadota > Alphaproteobacteria > Sphingomonadales > Sphingomonadaceae > Sphingopyxis. The sequence continues at coordinate 63,558 of NZ_JAOZVW010000024.1, read as the reverse complement.
CCCCTGATCGGGGCCCGAATGCAATGGGGCTTGCGGCCTGCGAAAATACTTAGCATGGTTAAGTAATGGCCGATCTCTCCGAACCGCTTTCCGCCTTCATGACGCGCATCGCCGGGCCCGGCACGCTGTCGGGGCTCGCCCGCCTGTCGGGGGGCGCGAATATGGAAAGCTGGGCGTTCGACTGGGCGGGGATGGCCTATGTGCTGCGCCGCGCGCCGTCGGCCGAATATATGGAAGGGCGGCCCTATGGGCACCCGGTCGAGGCGGCGCTGGTGCGGGCGGCGCATGCGGGCGGCGTCAAGGCGCCCGAGGTCGTCGGCGTGCTCGCCGACGCCGACGGCATGGGCACCGGCTATGTGATGCGCCGGGTCGTCGCCGAGGTCAGCCCCGCGAAGATATTGCCGAACCCGCCGCCGTCGCTCGTCGCCGATCTCGGCCGCGAACTCGCGCATATTCACGCCCTGCCGCGCGCCGCGATCCCCGAAGGCATTCCGGTGATGGACACCGCCGCGGCGCTCGCCGAGCTCAAGGCGCGCTTTCTCTCCTACGGCGGCGACCGCCCGGCGATCGCGCTCGCGGTCAAATGGTGTGAGGATCATCTGCCCGAACCCGCCGACCCGGTGCTCGTCCATGGCGATTACCGGATGGGGAACATCATGGTCGACGGTGAGGGGCTGGCGGTCGTGCTCGACTGGGAACTGGCGCATCTCGGCGACGCGCACGAGGATCTCGCTTTCGGCTGCATGACCGTCTGGCGCTTCGGCCAGCTCGACAAGCCGGCGTTCGGGGTCGGCAGTCTCGAAGATTATTTCGCGGCCTACGCGGCGGCGGGCGGCGTCAGGGTCGATCCGGCGCGGTTCAAGTTCTGGCTCGTCTACCGCACGCTCTGGTGGGCGCTCGGCTGCCTGCAAATGGGGCAGGCGTGGCGCAGCGGCGCCGACACGACGGTCGAACGCGTCGTCGTCGGGCGGCGGACGGCGGAGCAGGAACTCGATCTGATCCGGCTGCTCGAGGAAGAGGCGCCCGAGGCGGAACGGCAGCGCGCCTTGCCGCCGCCCGCCGATCCCGCGCCCGCCCCGACGGGCGAGCCGACGAGCCGCGAGATGGTGCAGGCGGTGCGCGACTGGATCGAAAGCGCGATCAAGCCCAAAGCCGAAGGTCACGCCAAGTTCGAGGCGGTCGTCGCGATGAATGCGCTCGGCATCGTGATGCGCGATCTCGATACCGGCACGCGCGCCGAGGACCGGGCGCTGGCCGAAGCACTGATGTCGGGGAAGACGACGCTCGCCGAGCCCGGCCTGCTTGCGAGGCTGCGCCGCGCGGTGCTCGACAAATGCGCGGTCGACAGTCCCAAATATGCCGCGCTCGCCGCGGCGCGCGCCGAATGGCGCGGATAGACGATAGGAGAGAGACATGGATTTTGCGATGCCCGCCGACCTGCAGGCCTATCTCGACGAACTCGACGCCTTCATCGAGGCGGAGATCAGGCCGCTCGAACTGGCGGACGACAATATCCGCTTCTTCGACCACCGCCGCGAGCATAGCCGCACCGACTGGGACAATCAGGGGCTGCCGCGTCATGAGTGGGAACAGCTTTTGAAGCAGGCGACGCGCAAGGCCGACGCGGCGGGGCACTGGCGTTTTTCGGCGCCGAAGAAATATGGCGGCAAGGACGGATCGAACCTGTGGATGGCGGTGATCCGCGAGCATTTCGCGGCGAAGGGCCTCGGCCTCCACAACGACCTCCAGAACGAGCATAGCATCGTCGGCAATTTCCCCTTCGTCGCGATGTTCGAGCAGTTCGCGACGAGCGAGGAGCAGAAGCAGGAATTCATCCTCGGCGGGTTCGAGGGCAAGCGCCGCACCGCCTTCGGCCTCACCGAGCCCGATCACGGCAGCGATGCGACGCATATGGAAACGCGCGCGGTGCGCGAGACGCGCGACGGCATCGACGGCTGGCTGATCAACGGGCGCAAGATGTGGATCACCGGCATGCATGTCGCGACGCATTGCGCCGCCTTCTGCCGCACCAGCGGCGAGGATGGCGATGCCAGGGGCATCACCTGTCTGCTCGTGCCGACGGGCACGCCGGGCATGACGGTCGACGAATATATGTGGACCTTCAACATGCCGACCGACCATCCGCGCATGACCTTCACCGACGTCTGGGTGCCCGACAGCGCGCGGCTGGGGCCGGTCGATGGCGGGCTGTCGATCGCGCAGAGCTTCGTCCACCAGAACCGCATCCGTCAGGCGGCCTCGTCGCTGGGCGCCGCGGTCTATTGCATCGAGGAGAGCGTGCGCTACGCGCGCGAGCGCAAGCCTTTCGGCGAGGCACTGGCGAAGAATCAGGCGATCCAGTTCCCGCTCGTCGAACTCGCGACCCAGGCCGAAATGCTGCGTCTCCTTATTCGCAAGACCGCGTGGGACATGGATAATACCCCGCACAAGGAGATCGAGCGCACGCTGTCGGACAAGGTCAGCATGTGCAATTACTGGGCGAACCGCCTGTGCTGCGAAGCTGCCGACCGTGCGATGCAGGTGCATGGCGGCATCGGCTATTCGCGTCACAAGCCGTTCGAGCATATCTATCGCCACCACCGCCGCTATCGCATCACCGAGGGCGCGGAGGAAATCCAGATGCGGAAAGTGGCGGCCTATCTCTTCGGCTATATGGGGCCGCGCAGGGAGACGCTGGGCAAGATCTGACCGGGCTGGACTCTTCGCTTCGTTGCGGCATGATCGTCGCGACAAAGGAAGAGGAGACAGTCATGGCCGAAGCCGATCGCGCGCGGGATGCGGCGCCGTTCCGGATTTTCCGGGCCGGCGACGCGCCCGACCTCAACGAAACCGACAAGATGACGCTCGCCGGGCTGACCCCGATCGTCGAAGCCGGCATCGGCCGCTGGGTCGCGGCGGGCGTCGGCGAAGGGAACGTCACCAAAGTGCTGTTCTCGCTCCCCCACATGAGCCTGACCTATGCCTGGTTCAAAAGCGGCTTCGCGTTGCCGCTGCACAGCCATGATGCGGACTGTCTCTATTATATCATCGCGGGTTCGCTGAAACTCGGGACCGAAGAGCTCGGCGCGGGCGACGGCTTTTTCGTCGGCAGCGACGTGCCCTATAGCTACAAGCCGGGCCCCGAAGGCGTCGAAGTGCTCGAATTCCGCACGGTCGAGCGTTTCGACATGAAGTTCCAGGGGCGGACCGAGGCCTATTGGGACAAGGTCGTCGCCGGAATGGACGCCGCGCGGCCCCGCTGGGACAAGGAACGGCCGCCTTCGGCGCGGGCATAGTCTGATCATCGTTGATCAAAAGAACGGCGTGCTCCCGCCTTTGCGGGGACACGTGTATGTTTCGCTCAAAGTCGATCCCAAGCCAGGATCAAGACTCTAACGCTTGCGCACGAACTCCGTCCGCAGCACCAGCCCCTTGATCCCCTCGTAGCGGCAGTCGATCTCTTCGGGATCGGCGGTCAGCCGGATCGACTTGATCACGGTGCCGACCTTCAGCGTCTGCCCCGCGCCCTTCACCGGCAGATCCTTGATCAGGACGACCGAGTCGCCGTCGCTCAGCACATTGCCGACCGCGTCCTTCGCTTGCGGCAGCGCATTGGCGGCGGCCGCTCGTTCGCGCGCTTCGCTGGCGGGCAGCCATTCGCCGCTCGCCTCGTCATAGACATAGTCTTCGTCGTCGTTGCTCATCGCGCCGCCCTAGCGCCTCATGCGGGTTTGCGGAAGCGCAAGGTGAACTGGTCGGTCTTGCCGCGAATGGAGGGGTCGAAGACGTTCGCGGTGCGCGGGTCGTCGGGGCGCTTGTAAAGATCGCTCTCCGCTTCGAGCGTGAACCCCGCCTTGGTGAGCGCCGCGACGACCGCCGCCTTGTCGATGCGGTGCAGGCTGTCGGACAGCGTCGTGCCGCTGCCGTCCGCTGCGCTATGATCGACGACGACGAGCGTGCCGCCGGGCTTCAGCGCCGCGAACAGCGCCGCGCTCGCCTTGTCGCCGGTGCCTTCGGGGAAAGGCTTGAGATAGAGGTCGTGGAAATTCTGCACGGTGATGATCGTGTCGAGCGGCACCGGGAAAGCAGGCGCCGCGAACGGCCCCGCGACGGCATCGACATTGGCGTAGGCGGCGTCGATCGCGGCCTGATCGTCGCCATATTGTTTCTTGAAGGCGATGAACTCGGCGGGCTGGAAGGCGTAGACCTTGCCCTCCGGTCCGACCGCGCCAGCGAGGATGCGGGTCAGATAGCCGCCGCCCATCACAAAGTCGCCGACCGCCTGCCCCGGCTTCACGCCCGCGAAGGCGAGCAGTTCGGCGGGTTTGCGCGCCGCATCGCGCTCGCGGTCGGCGGCGGGGCGCGCCGGATCGGCGAGCGCGGCGCTGTAATCGGGAGCGGGCGAAGGCTGCGCGATGGCCGACGGTGCGGCGACGGCGAGGAGCAGGGCAAGGGTCAGCGGGCGGATCATGATGGCGATTCCCATAGGGTTTGATCGCGCCATCATAGCGCCTCGCCGTGCGCCGCGCGCGCATATTTGCATCTCCCGATTTTGATGATAGGTTTTTAGCTGAAACTAAAAATCGGGAGAGCAGACATGCATGATCTGGTGATTCGCGGCGGCACGGTCGTCGATGGGTCGGGCGGCAAGCCCTTCGTCGCGGACGTCGCGGTCGAGGGCGACCGCATCGTCGCGGTCGGTCAAAATCTCGGCGCGGGCCGCGAGGAGATCGACGCCGGCGGCCGGATCGTCACCCCCGGCTTCGTCGACGTCCACACCCATTATGACGGGCAGGCGACGTGGGACGCCGAAATGGCGCCGTCGAGCTGGCACGGCGTCACCACCGTCGTCATGGGCAATTGCGGCGTCGGCTTCGCCCCCGCCAAGCCCGACCGCCACGACTGGCTGATTTCGCTGATGGAAGGCGTCGAGGACATCCCCGGCACCGCGCTCGCCGAGGGCATGTCGTGGGAATGGGAGACTTTCCCCGAATATATGGACGCGCTCGAAAAGCTGCCGCGCACAGTCGACGTCGCCTGCCACGTTCCGCACGGCGCGGTGCGCGCCTATGTGCTCGGCGACCGCGAAAAGCCCGGCGCGGTTCCGACCGACGACGACATCGCCGAAATGTCGCGCATCGTCGAGGAAGGCGTGCGCGCGGGCGCGCTCGGTTTCTCGACCAGCCGCACCGTGCTCCACAAGTCGGTCGACGGCGAACTCGTCCCCGGCACCACCGCGACCGCTGAGGAGCTGGTCGCGATCGGCCGCGCGATGGGCCGCGTCGGCTATGGCGTGTTCGAAATGGCGAGCGACATGAAGCGCGAATGGAATGAGTTCCAGTGGATGGGCGACTTGAGCCGCGAAACCGGCCTGCCGGTGACCTTCGCCGCGCTCCAGTCGATCGCCAAGGAACTGCCGCTCGAGGAGCAGATTTCGGAGATGCGCAAGCAGAACGCGACCGGCGCCAACATCGTCGCGCAGATCGCGCTGCGCGGCAATGGCGTGATCATGGCGTGGCAGGGGACTGTGCACCCCTTCCGCTTCAAGCCCGCGTGGAACGAGATCGAGGGGCAGCCGTGGGAGCAGCAGCTCGCGAAGCTGAAGGACCCGGCGTTCCGGACGCGCATGGTGGAGGAAGCGAATGTCTATCCCGAAAGCGACATCCTCGACTTCCTGATGGCGGTCGCCGAGGGCTGGCCGGTGCATTTCGAAATGGACCCCGATTTCAACTACGAACCACGCATGGACGAAAGCGTCGCGCATCGCGCTGCGGCGGCGGGCGTCTCGCCGGCCGAATATGCCTATGACCTCCTTATGAAGGACGACGGCAAGGGCTTCATCTATTTCCCGATTTTGAACTACCGCGACGGCAACCTCAATTTCCTCGAGGATCTGCAGGCGTCGGACGACACGGTGAACAGCCTGTCCGACGGCGGCGCGCATTGCGGGACGATCTGCGACGCCGCTTCGCCGACCTTCATGCTCCAGCATTGGGTGCGCGACCGCAAAGGCAATCGCATCGCGCTCGAAGCGGCGATCAAGCGCCAGTGCCGCGATACGGCGATGCTCTATGGGCTGGAGGATCGCGGCGTGCTCGCGCCGGGCTATCTCGCCGACCTCAACATCATCGACATGGAGGCGCTGAAGCTCGGCAAGCCGTGGCTGGCCTTCGACCTGCCCGCGGGCGGCAAGCGCCTGCTGCAAAAGGCCGAGGGTTATGTCGCGACGATCAAGTCGGGCGTCGTCACCTTCAAGGACGGCGCGATGCAGGGGCCCACTCCCGGCGGCGTGATCCGCGGCCCGCAGCGCGTCGAACTGGCGATCGCGGCGGAATGATGCGAGCGATCCGGCTGAACAGGCCCGCCTCGCTCGACAATCTGACGCTCACCGATCTCGCCGATCCCGGGCAGCCGGGACCGGGGGAGATCAGGGTGCGGCTGAAGGCCTCTTCGCTCAACTTTCACGACTATGCGGTGGCGATGGGGAGGATTCCTGCCGCCGACGGGCGCATTCCCATGTCCGACGGCGCAGGCACGGTCGAGGCGGTGGGCGAGAATGTCGTCCAGTTCAAGGCGGGCGACCTTGTCGTATCGACCTTCTTTCCCGACTGGATCGACGGCGCTCCGCCGCTGAGCGCCTTCACGCGCGTGCCGGGTGACGGAATCGACGGTTACGCGCGCGAAGCCGTCGTCACGCCCGAACATTGGTTCACGCCCGCGCCGGACGGCTATTCGGCGGCGGAGGCAGCGACGCTGACCTGTGCCGGCCTGACCGCCTGGCGCGCGCTGTTCGTTGATGATGCGGTGCGCCCGGGATCGACGGTCCTCGTGCAGGGGACGGGCGGCGTGTCGATCTTCGCCTTGCAATTTGCCAAGGCGGCGGGCGCGCATGTGATCGCGACGAGTTCGTCGGATGACAAGCTTGCGCGGCTGAAGAGCCTCGGGGCCGATGAACTGATCAACTATAGGGACGTGCCCGAATGGGGTGCAAAGGTCATGGACGTGACGGGCGGGCGCGGGGTCGATACGGTCGTGGAGATCGGCGGCGCCGGAACGCTCGATCAGTCGATGATGGCGACCAAGGTCGGCGGCCATGTCGCACTGATCGGTGTGCTCGCGGGCATCGCGGGGCCGGTCCAGACACGGCTGCTGATGGGAAAGAGCCTCCGTGTGCAAGGGCTGGTCGTGGGCAGCCGCCAGCAGCAACTCGACATGATCGCCGGGATCGAGGCAAAGGGCATTCGGCCCGTGATCAGCGATCGTTTCGCGCTTGAAAACCTGGCCGATGCGTTTCGTCATCAGGCTGCGAACCGGCATTTCGGCAAGATCGTCGTCGATATCTGACCGGGGACCGGGTCCCGCGCCGCGCCGGCCCCGATCCCCTTCACTCAGCCCAGCGCTCGCGCGGCGGTCTCGACATCGGCGGCGCTGCTGTAGGCGTGGAACGACAGGCGCAGGATCGTGCCGCGAAAATCGGCGCGAAGATTGTGCCGGTCGAGCGCTTCGGCGACGCGCGGCTGGTCGGCGCCGGTGTCGATGCAGAGCGTCCCGCCGATTGCACCCGCCGGCCAGCGCCACCGGGGGGTTCTCGCTTCGAGTGCGCCGCGCAACATGGCCTGCAGCGCCCGATTATGCGCCTGCACCTGATCGACCCCGATCGCCGCGATCTCGGCGATGCCCGCGGCCGACAGGATGAACGGCGCGACGTCGGGGGTGCCGCCCCACCAGCGCCGCGCGTCGGGGGCGTAGCGGAAGGCGCTTATGTCCATCTCGAACGGATTTTCGTGGCTCCACCAGCCGCGCTCCATGGGCGAGAGCGCGGTGCGGTCGTGCGGGGCGACCCACAGCCACGCCGCGCCGGGGCCCCCGCACAGCCATTTGACGCTCGTTCCGAGCACCGCGTCGACGCCCCACGCCGCGGGCGTTACCGGCACCACCCCGACCGACTGCGCGCAGTCGGCGATGCAGCGCGCGCCTGCGGCCTTCGCCGCCGCTGCGACCGCCGCGATGTCGGTCAGCGCGCCGCTGTTCGAACTGACGTGCATCGCGACGACGAGCGCGACATCGTCGTCGAGCGCCGCAATCCAGTTGGCGGGATCGCGAACGTCGGCGTCGCCGGGCAGGTAGCGCACCCTCCACCCCGCCGCTTCGAGCCCGCTCGCGACATAGCCGATCGTCGGAAACGCGCTCGGCGCGAGCAGGATCGTGCGGCGGCCCGTCGCCGTCCCGAGCGCCGAGATATAGCGCGACAGGCCCGCGCTGACATTGGTCGCGGGGCAGAGGTCGCGCGCCTCGACCCCGATCAGCCCGGCCAGCGCCGCGCGCCATGCGTCGATCGCGCCGAGCCAGTCGGGCCATGCCTCGCCCGTCTCGCGCCACGGCGCCAGCAGCGCGCCGCGGAGCGCCGCTTCGGCTGCGCGCGGCTGGCAGCCGACGCTGTGGCTCTTGAGATAGGTGGCGCCCGGCGGCAGGTGGAAGCGGCCCGCGACCGCTTCCGGCAGCAGCGCGCCGCTCACAGCCCGTTGCCGTGTCCGGCCGCCGACGCGCCGCTGATGCTGTCGCGCTTGACGCCATATTCGGCGCCCCAGCGGTCGGTCATGTCGCAGCGGACGTCCCACAGTTCGGGGAAGAAGCGGTGGCGCATCCCGGCATTGAGCAATTCGACCGGCCGCCCTTTGAGCGACTTCGATCCCATGCCGATCGAGCGGTGGATGAGCTGGATATGATGGGCGCGGAAAAGCTGGAACAGCTCGTCATATTCGACCATCGCCTCGGCGACCATATAGGCTTCGTCGTGTTTATAGCCGGTGTCGTAGACGTCGGCCACCGTCCGCCCCGCGGCATCGAGATAGACGGCCTTGTAGCGCGCCCAGAGCGGCTGGGGCAGGGTGAGGAGAAGCTGGAAGCCGGGGCTTTCCTGCCCCGACCCGTTGCCGAGCAACAGGCGGATCGCCTGATAGTCGAACGGGCTCATCGTCTCGAGCAGCGCAAGCTGGTCGGTCATCAACCGCATGATGCGATTGACGCGGTCGAAGAGCGAGAGGACGCGCATCGTCTCGCCCGCCGCCATATGGCCGTCGATTTCGGCGAGGGTGAAGGCCATCAGCTTCATCCACAATTCCTCGACCTGATGGACGATCTGGAACTGCAATTCGTCGGGGGTGCAGAGGTCGGCGAGCGGCTTCTGGCACAAAAGCAGGCGGTCGACCGCAAGGTAAACGCCATAATCCTTCATCTCGGGCGTTTCGATACGGCGATGGATATCCTGTTTGTCGAGCATGATCTGCTCCTTTCGGCTTGGGCTTTGGCACGGGAATGACGGACGGCGCGCAAGGGTGCGCGCCGGATCGGTCAGCCGCGCGGTGCCACGCCCGCCGGGGGACGGCGGGGCGAACCCGCCTGGCCGAGCCACAAGAGGCGCGCCGCTGCCTTCATCGGCGGAGCAGGTCCGCCGGCAGCGTGGGTTCACCGATGATCTTCGCCATGCGCCGCCACATTTCGTCCCGGTCCGGATTGCCGCGTTCGACATAGCCGCGAACCATCGCTTCGCCGAGTCCGTAATTGATCACATAGCTGCGATATTGTTCGGTGAAGCGAACCGACCGTTCGGCGCGCCCGGGCGACATCAGCAGATATTTCCGAGTGAGCGCGACCGCCGCCGCGCGGTCGATCGTGCCGTCGAGATATTGCTGGGCGATCGTCAGGCGCGCCCCGGACAGCGCGTCGATCGCCTTGAGGAGCTGCCAATAGCGGTCGTCGGCTGGCACCGCGATCTCGGCGATCGGCATCAATATGTCGCGCTCGGTCCCCGCTTTGCTGTCGCCGGGAAAGGCCAGGTCGACGCCGTAGCTGGCGCTGCCCTCGGCGATCAGGCTTTGCGGGCTGAACAGCGGATAAAGGCTGTATTCGGCCCAGCCGCGCCCGTTCACCAACTGCTCCTCCAGCTTCATGTTGAGGAGGTGGTGGCCGGGATACCCTTCGTGACAGCCGAGAATCAGCGCGTGCGACAGGGGGATCGGCAGGTCGGTGTTCGCCTGGATCAGGCTGTGATAGCCGCCCTGATAGTAATTATAGCCGCTCCAGCTCTTGCCGGTGACGAACTCCAGGCGAAAGCTCTCGCCCTTGGGCATCGCGATATGCGCGGCGCTGCGTCCGCGGCAGCGCGCGATCGCGGCGTCGAGGGTTTTTTGCAGCCGCGGCTTCGGGATGGTGAAGTGGTCGAGATAGGCCTCGACGCGCGTCGCGAGGTCGCCGTCGCCGGGAACGAGCGCCGCGACCTTCGCCAGCGCACCGTCGTAGCTCGCGAGCGGCAGCAGGCGCGGCCGGACGCCGAACAGCCGCTCGGCCTCGTCGGCGAAGGCGAAGCGCGTTCCCTGCATCATCAGCAGAGGGGTTTCGGCGGCGCGAAGCTGCGCGCGCAGGAAAGCCGCGCGGCGGCGCTCCATCGGGTCCGACAGGCGGCGCGCGGCGAGATCGAGCCGCGCCGCCAGCGCGCGCGTCGCGGCGAGCAGCGCGGGCTTATCGCGCGGCGCCGCCTCGGCGGCCGCCTTGACGTCCGCCGGACCGTAATAGGCGTCGATATAGCCGTCCTCGTGCGTGCCGATTTCGAGGCTCAGCCGGACATAAGCGGCGGCGATGTCGTTCATCGCCTGCGACGAGACCGGCGCGCGGCGGACGTCTATTGACGCGACGCCGCCGGCGGCGGGCCGTTCGGTCCCGGCGGCTGCGCAGCCGGTGAGCATCAGCGCGAGCAACAGGGCCGAAGTGCGCTTCATGCGAGCGTCTCCGACGTATCGCGCACGTCGCCGTCGGCGACGATCTCGCCTTCGCTCGCGGCTTCGATCACGCCGTGATCGGGGTGCAGCGGCGCGAAGCGAAGCAGGGCATAGCCGACGAGCGCGGCGGCGAGCGATCCCGCCAGCACGCCGATCTTGGCCTCGTCGATCAGCTCGGGCGCACCCGGAAAGGCGAGGCCGCCGATGAACAGGCTCATGGTGAAGCCGATCCCGCACAGCACCGCGACCGCATGGACCTGCCGCCAGGTCGCGCCGCGCAGCCGGCCCGCGATGCCCAGCTTCACCGACAGCCAGACGCTGCCGAAAATGCCGATCTGCTTGCCGAGGAACAGCCCGGCGGCGATGCCGAGCGGCAGCGGCGACAGCAATTGCTCGCTGCCGAGGCCGCGAATGTCGACCCCGGCGTTGACGAAGCCGAAGACGGGCACGATCGCGAAGGCGACCCACGGATGGAGTCCATGCTCGAGCCGGTGGAGCGGCGAGGCGGCGCTGTCGGGCGCGCCGGGCGTCCGGTCGAGCGGGATCGTCATCGCCGCGAGCACGCCCGCGATTGTTGCATGAACCCCCGACAGCAGCATCGCATACCAGAGGCAGGCGAAGAGCAGCAGATAGACGGACAGATGCCGGACTCCGCCACGATTGCAGGCCGCCATCACGCCGAGCAGCGCCGCTGCGGCGCCGAGCGCTGCAAGGTCGATCGTCGCGGTATAGAAAAGCGCGATGATCGCCACCGCGCCCATGTCATCGACGATCGCGACGGTGACGAGGAACAGCTTGAGCGAGGTCGGCGCGCGCCGGCCGAGCAGCGCCAGCACCCCCATGGCAAAGGCGATGTCGGTCGCGGCGGGAATCGCCCAGCCCTGCGCGAGGCCCGGCGTGCCGCCGGCGAAGATCATATAGAGCAGCGCGGGCACCGCCATCCCCGCGGCGGCGGCGATGAAGGGAAGCCGCCGCCGGTCCCAGCTCGCGAGACGGCCGTCGACGAACTCGCGCTTGATCTCGAGCCCGACGAGCAGGAAGAAGATCGCCATCAGCCCGTCGTTGATCCACAGATGGACCGTCATCGGCCCCAGCTTGTCGCTGAGCACCGGGCCGGTCTCCGCGTGGACGAGATGGTGATAGGCTTCGCCCAGCGCCGAATTTGCGACGATCATCGCCAATATGGCTGCGAAAATCAGCAGCATCCCGCCCGCGCTTTCGCTCGCGAGAAAGGCGCGCAGGACGGAGCGAGGGGCTGAATTGCTGGACATTTGCGATGCTGCGACCCTGCTCGACCTGGAAGAGAGCCGCTTTACTAGCGCCGGGTCGGCCGGGCGTCACCCTTTACAAAAATTAACAGCCGGTTACCCCATGCGGGATCGCGGCAAGCGCCGCGCGGGGGAGCGGGGCAAGCGGGTGGAGCTGTCGTCCGCATGGTTGCAATGGCTGGTCGCGGGGGCCGGCCACGAACTGATGCTGTTCGCATCGGTCGGGATTCTGCTGATCGGAATCGACGATCTGCTGTTCGACCTGCTGTGGCTCGCGATGCCGCGCAAGGCGCCGCTGCCGCCGGGTGCGGAAAGCAGGCCGCTCGGCGGGCGGATCGCCGTCCTCATTCCGGCATGGGACGAGGCGCAGGTGCTGCCGGCGACGCTCGGCCGGATGCTCGCGGCCTGGGCGGGCGAAGATGTCCGCCTCTATGTCGGCTGCTATCCCAACGACGTCGCGACACTCTTTTCGGTCTCGACGCTCGTCGCGCGCCATCCGCAGCTGCGTCTCGTCGTCGGGGAGACCGACGGACCGACGACCAAGGGCGACAATCTCAATCGCATGTGGGCCGCGCTCGGCGAGGATGAGCGGATGGAGGGACGGCGCTTCGCGGCGGTCGTGCTTCACGATGCGGAAGATCATGTCCACGCCGACGAACTCGCGCTGTATCGCCGCCATCTGGGCGATCATGCGATTGTCCAGATACCCGTCGTGCCGATGGTGACCGGCGGGTCGCGGTGGATCGGCGGCCATTATGGCGACGAGTTTGCGGAAGCGCATGGCAAGGAACTGGCGCTGCGCTCGCGCCTCGGGGTTCCGATCCCCTCGGCGGGGGTCGGCTGCGCCCTGACGCGGAGCGCCCTGGCCCTGCTCGCGATCGAGCGCGGCGGGCAGCCCTTTCGCGCCGACAGCCTGACCGAGGATTATGAGGTCGGAATGCTGATCGGCGCTTATGGCCTGCGCTCCTGTTTCGTCGACAGCCTGAGCGCGGCGGGCGATCGCATCGTCTCGCGCGGCGGTTTTCCGGGAACGGTCGAACATGCGGTGCGGCAGAAATCGCGCTGGATCGCGGGCATCGCGCTCGCGGGCTGGGATCATCTCGGCTGGCTCGGCGCGCGTTTCTCGGGCGGCGGGGCGTCGTCCGGCCAGGTCTGGCTGGCGCGCTGGATGTTGTGGCGCGACCGGCGGTCGCCGCTTGCCGCGCTGATCTTGCTCGCCGCCTATCTGGGTCTGATCGTCACCGGCCTGGCGCTCGCGGGGGAAGCGTTGCTGGGCTGGGAAAGCAGACCGCTCAGGCCGGAAATGCGATTGCTGTTCGCGCTCAACGCGGCGCTGGTCCTTTGGCGTCTCGCGATGCGGGTTCATTTCACCGCGCGCTGGTATGGCACGGGCCAGGCGCTGCTGGCGATGCCGCGCGCCTTCGTCGCCAATGTCATCGCGATACTGGCGGCACGCCGGGCGGTTGTTCTTTACTGGCGGATGCTGCGGTCGGGGCAGGTGCTTTGGGAAAAGACCGAGCATCAGGACGGGGAGGCGATACCCCGGCGCCGGGAGATCCGCTCATGATGATCTCCGCGGCCGGCCCCCGGCCGGGGCGCGATGCCGCGTCGCTGCGCTTTCTGGCGCTCTGCCTCGGCGGCTGGGTTCTGCTCCGCGCGGCGATGCTGTGGAACCCGGCGATGCCGGCGCCGCCCGCCGGCGTGCGGCCCTTGTGGAATATTCCTTCTCCGTTCATCCTGCCGGCTCCCCGCGACCGGGCGGATGCGGCCCTCCCGGCGATGGCGCCGCTTCGTGCCGAACGCGTTGCTGCGATCCCTGCCGTTCGCTATCCGCCCGCGAACGCTCCTTCGATCCGGGGCACAGCCGGGGACGAGGGGGTCGGCGGCGGTAACGATCGCCATGCCTTGCGGCTCGCACTGATCGCACGGTTCCTGCCCGAAGTGCCGGCGGGCGGCGCGCTGCGAGGCGAATCGCTGCCGTGGCGCGCTGCGCTGCCCCGCCCCGCTGCCAATCCGGGCCGCGGCGAGCCCTTCTGGATGCAGCGTCCGCTGGCCCGCTGGTCGCTCGGCGGCTGGCTCTATCTGCGCGAGGGATCGGCCGGCGCGTCGGATGCCATCACCGCCGGCGGTCAGCTAGGGGGTTCGCAAGCGGGCCTTCGCCTCGCCTACGGCTTCGGCGACGACGGGCGGCTGCGCGCCTATGGTCGCGCGACGATGGCGGTGCGCCGATCCGCGCAACGCGAGCTGGCCTTTGGCGCGGCGTTCGCGCCCGTGCCGCGCCTTCCGGTCGATGTCGCCGTCGAGCAGCGCGTCGCGATCGGCCGCGAGGGGCGCACCGCGCTTGCGATGATGGCGACCGGCGGCGTCAGCGGCGTCCCCCTTCCCGCCGGGTTCCGGCTCGATGCCTATGTGCAGGCGGGAATCGTCGGTGCGCGGCGGCGCGACGGTTTCGCCGACGGCGCGCTGGTCGTCGATCGGCGGCTCGGCGACGATGAGCGCTCGCCGCTGCGGCTCGGCGCGCTTGCCGCCGGTGCGGTCCAGCCGGGCGTGTCGCGGATCGATGTCGGTCCCCGGCTCACCCTGCGGCTTCCCGATGTCGGCCGGGGAAGCCGTATCGCGCTCGACTGGCGACAGCGGGTGGCGGGCAATGCACGTCCCGAGAGCGGTCTCGCGCTGACCCTTGCCAGCGACTTCTAAGCGGCGGCGAAATTTAGGTGCCGCAGCCGATTCCCCGGCTCCGAAAAATGCTCTAGGGTCGCCGGACTCGGCGCATTTCCTGTGCCGTGAACGTTATTCGGGGCCCATGGATCTTTACCTTCCCGTCGCCAATCTGTCGGTCAACGCGCTGGTCATCATCCTGCTCGGTGGCGGCGTCGGCTTCCTGTCGGGGATGTTCGGGGTCGGCGGCGGCTTTCTGACGACGCCGCTCCTCATCTTCTACGGGATTCCGCCGACGGTCGCCGCGGCGTCGGCGGCCACGCAGGTGACGGGAGCGAGCGTTTCGGGCGCGCTCGCGCATTTCGAACGCGACGGCGTCGACGTGCGGATGGGCGGGGTGCTGATCGTCGGCGGCCTGTTCGGCTCGCTGATCGGCGCGGGATTGTTCGAATTGCTGACCGCGTGGGGCCAGATCGATACGACGATTAACATCCTTTATGTCGTGCTGCTCGGCTCGGTCGGCGGGATCATGGCGCGCGAGGCGTGGGGGGCGCTGCGGCGGCTGCGCGCGGGGCTTCCCGCGGCGGCGCGCAAGCGGCGGCACCATCCGATGGTCGCCAACCTGCCGCTGCGCTGGCGCTTCTATCGCTCGGGCCTCTATATCTCGCCGCTCGCGCCGCTGCTGCTCGGCATGATGGTCGGCGTGCTGACGATGCTGCTCGGCGTCGGCGGCGGCTTCATCATGGTGCCCGCGATGATCTACCTCCTCGGCATGGGGACGCAGGTGGTCGTGGGCACCTCGCTGTTTCAGATTCTGTTCGTGACGATCGCGACGACGATGGTCCACGCGATGACGACCGGCGCGGTCGACCTCGTGCTCGCGGCTTTGCTGCTGGTCGGCAGCGTCATCGGCGCGCAGATCGGGGCGCGGTTCGCGCAGAGCGTGAAGCCCGAATATCTGCGGATGGCGCTGGCGGTGATCGTGCTGATCGTCGCGCTGCGCATGGCGGTCGATCTCTTCATCCGCCCCGAAGAGATTTACACCGTGCAATGAGGCGGCTCGGCGCTCTCGCCTGCGCATCGGCGCTGCTGCTGACCGCGGGCGCGGCGCGCGCCGACGATCCGCGCCTCGTGCCCGACGTGTCGAGCCGCGCGATCGAGATTCAGTACAGCTTCACCGGCGAGGAATTGCTGCTGTTCGGCGCGATCCTCTATCCGGGCCAGCGGCTTCCCGACGACCGCACCGACATCGTCGTCGTGCTGAAAGGGCCGGTGCGGCCGATCATTCTGCGCGAGAAACAGCGCGTGGCGGGAATCTGGGTCAACGCCAGCAGCATACGGCTGCGCACCTCGCCCGGCTTTTATGCGATCGGATCGTCGCGGCCGATCGACAAGCTGGTCGACGAGCGCACCGCCGCGATCTTCGAGCTTGGCCTCGACAATCTGTCGATGTCGCCCGCGGGCTTTTCCGAAGCTAAGAAGCTCGCGCGCTTCGAGGCGGGGTTGATCGATCTGTATCGCCGTATCGGGCTGTTCTACGAGAATCCGCGGGCGGTCGAGATCAGTGAGGGCGTGCTTTATCGCGCGCGCATCCCGGTCCCGGCGCGCGTTCCCGTCGGCACCTATCGCGCCGAAACCTATCTGATCAGCCGCGGCCGCGTGATCGCGGTCGCCTCGCGCGATGTCCAGATCCGCAAGGCGGGGTTCGAGCGGTTCGTCGCGCTCGCCGCCGAGCGGCACGGCTTTCTCTACGGACTGACCGCGGTCATGCTCTCGCTGGTCCTCGGCTATGGCGCATCGGCGCTTTTCCGCCGCCGCTGAGCCGTTTTCCGCCGATTCAGCATAAGCGCTTTATTTACCCTCAGCTGCGATAAGCGGCGGCGGAACGATATAAGGCGGGGGCTTGATATGGATATGCAGGGTGGCGGGTTCGGCGCCGGGGATGTGACGGCGGCGCAGCATGTCCGGCTCGCGGGCGGCGGGACCGCCGCGGCCGTGGCGCCGGTCACCCCCCATCATCGCGACGACCTGCTGATCGGCGAAGTGATCGATATCTCGGGGTCGGATTCGCGGATTCTGCTCGATGCCGCGACGCTCGGCCAATTGGCGGCGTCGAGCGACGCGGCGGTCGCGATGGCGGGGCAGGTCGGCGCGCAGGTCAAGATTCGCGTCGGCAATGTCTGGCTCGTCGCCAGCATCCGCGACCAGCAGATGCACGAGCGCGGCGAGGGGCTGATCGTCGCGACGATCGATTTCCTCGGCGAAGGCGAAGAGGAAAAGATCACCGGCCGCATCCACAATTTCCGCCGCGGCGTGACGCGCTATCCGATTCCGGGCGGGCAGGTCTATGCGGCGACCAGCCACGACCTCAAGCAGATCTACGCCGCCGACGACCGTGCGCATGTCGAGATCGGGACCATCTATCCGACGCGTGATATTCGCGGCTCGCTTTATGTCGATGCGATGCTCGGAAAGCATTTCGCGCTGCTCGGATCGACCGGCACCGGCAAATCGACCAGCGCGGCGCTGATCCTCCACAAGATCTGCGAGCTTTCGCCGCAGGGCCATATCGTGATGATCGACCCGCACGGCGAATATTCGGCCGCCTTCAAGGGCACCGGCGCGCTGTTCGACGTCGACAATCTCGCCATGCCTTATTGGCTGATGAACTTCGAGGAGCATTGCGAGGTCTTCGTCACCAGCGAGGGCCGCGACCGCCAGAGCGATTGCGACGTGCTCGCCAAATGCCTGCTCCAGGCGCGGCAGAAGAACCGCATGGCCGAAGGGATGACCAAGCTCACGGTCGATTCGCCGATCCCCTATCTGCTCTCCGACCTGCTCAACATCCTGCAGAATGAGATGGGCAAGCTCGACAAGGCGACCTCGTCGGCACCCTTCATGCGGATCAAGGGCAAGATCGAGGAAATGCGCGCCGACCCGCGCTATAATTTCATGTTCTCGGGGATGCTCGTCGCCGACACTATGGCGAATTTCATCGGCAAGATCTTTCGCCTGCCGTCGGACGGCCGGCCGATCTCGATCATCGACGTGTCGGGGGTTCCGAGCGATATTACCAGCGTCGTCGTCGCGGTGCTGTCGCGCCTGACCTTCGACTATGCGATCTGGTCGCGCGGCGAGCCGCAGCGCCCGATCCTGCTCGTCTGCGAGGAAGCGCACCGCTATATCCCGTCGAAGGACATCGGCCAGGGTCAGGCGGTGCGCAAGATTCTCGAGCGGATCGCCAAGGAAGGTCGCAAATATGGCGTGTCGCTGGGCCTGATCACCCAGCGCCCGTCGGACCTCGCCGAGGGCGTGCTCTCCCAGTGCGGCACGATCATCTCGATGCGCCTCAACAACGAGCGCGACCAGCATTTCGTCAAGGCCGCGATGCCCGAAGGCGCGCGCGGCTTCATCGATTCGATCCCGGCGCTTCGCAACCGCGAATGCATCGTCTGCGGCGAGGGCGTGTCGATCCCGATCCGCGTCTATCTCGACACGCTCGACGAGGATAAAAGGCCCGCGTCGAGCGATCCCCTGTTCTCGAAGCTGTGGCGCGAGACCGGCGGCGAGGCCGAGATATTGGAGCGCGTCGTCAAACGCTGGCGGAGCCAGGGGCGGTAACAAGCCTCGTCATTGCGAGCCCTTCGACTGCCTTGCAGGCGCTCAGGATAAACTACGCGAAGCAATCCAGAGTGTGCGTAAACCGCTCTGGATTGCTTCGCTGCGCTCGCAATGACGACGGCTTTATTTCGCCGGCGGCTCCCAAAGCTCGATCGGGTTGCCCTCGGGGTCGTGGACCCGCGCGAAGCGGCCGACGCTCGGGTCGTCCCATTCCGTCTTGGTGATCACCGCGTCGCCCGCTTCGCGGAACGGCGCGAGGACGGCGTCGAGGTCGTCGACGCGCAGGTTGATCATGAACTGCCGGTCGGCGGGGAAGTAGTCGGTGTCGGCCTTGAAGGGCGAAAAGACGAGCGGCCCGCCGGTGACCGTCCACACCCATTGATTGACCGGCTCACTCCCGTCGGCGCTGATCCCGCCGCCGACGCCGAGCCGGTCGCGATACCAGGCCGACAGCGCCTCCGGATCGCGGGCGCGGAAGAAGAGTCCGCCGATGCCCTTTACATGTCCCATGCCCGCCTCCCTGATGCCGAGGGGGCGAGACTAGGCGGCTTCGGTCAGCGAATCCACTCCCCGCTCTTGCTGAACTCTTCCTTGATCTGCCCCGACTGATTGAGCCGCGGATCGGTATAGGCCGGCGCGGGCGCTGCGGTCGGGGCGGGCGCGGCTGCGGCGGACGGCGCGGCGCCCATCGTGCCGGGCAGCGGCGCGGGCGCGACGTCGGGCAGCGGCGCCGCCGGACCGGTCAGTCCCGGCACCGGCCCGGCGCCGGGCGGCAGCCCCTTGCCCTTGAGGATCGCAAGCTGCTGCGCGAGCGGCAGATAGGGGCCGGGCACCGGCTCGCGCCCCATATAGGGAGCGCGAAACGCGTCGGGCATCCCCCAGCGACCGCGCCAGCGGTGAAAGATATGCGCGCCGACGATGTTGGTCATCACCAGGCTCTTGCCCCAGCGCGGCCAGATCGCGGTGGTGTGATAATGGGTCGCGAGGCCGACGCCCGGGAAAACATAGCCGTTCAGCGCTGCCGACGCGATGCGGCTCGCGCGCAGCCAGTTACGTTTTTCGGGCGCGCGCGCCATCGCGCCGTCGCAGGCGAAGGTGAACTGGCACACCCCGGCGCGCTCGGACCCCTGAAAGACGACGCCGCAGATGGTGTTGGGAAAGCTCGGGTGGCGGGCGCGGTTGACGATCACCTGCGCGACGCCGCGCATCCCGTCGTCGCTTTCGGACGCCGCCTCGTAATAGAGGGCCGAGGTCAGGCAATAATGCGCGCGCTCGCGGTCGAGCGCGGTCAGGCCGCGAAAGGCATAGGGTTTGGCGGGCGGGCCGACGAACGCCTCCTGCTGCAGCTCGGCCGGCGACGCGGGGGGCAGCGCGGTCGCATCGGCGTAGCCGACGCTGGCGGGGTCGGGCAGCGTCGGATCGATCTTGAGCGCATCCTCATAGCTGTCCGAATTCATCACCGCCCAGCGCGCCGGATCATAAGGTTTGAAGGTCAGCGGCACGCTGACGCTGTAGGGACCGAAGCCGCGCGGCCGATATTGCCCCGTCGACAGCATGAGCGCGAGGCAGGCGACGATGGTGATCGCGGCCAGCATCCCCCAATATTCGCGCCCCGGACCCGCCGGTTTTTCCGGCGCCGGGTCGCGCCACGTCGAGCGGGCGGCAAGATGGAGTTCGGGCTTCATGCGTCGCGTTACAATCTCCGCGGCCGATTCGCGCAGCCGCTCTCATCCTGCCTTATGCCCCGAAACGCCAATAAAGTGTTTCGCCGCCGATGTCCTGTGCCGCAGGGGGACAGGTGATGCGTCAGCCGATCTCGACCGTCAGATGCTCGATTTCATGGACCGGGCGCAGCCGCTCGCAGATTGTCGCGCGCGTCGCGCCGGTGACGCTGACGATCGCGGCGTGCGCGGCGGGGCCGACGCGCCAGACGTGGAGGTCGCGGATTCGCGCGTCGCCCGGCCCCTCGACCAGCGCGCGGATTTCAGCTTCCAGTTCGGTGTCGGTCGCGTCGAGCAGCACCGCGGCGGTGTCGCGCATCAGCGACCAGGACCAGATGGCGATGACGATCGCGCCGACGACGCCCATTGCGGGGTCGAGCCACACCCAGCCGAAATAGCGCCCGCCGAGCAGCGCCGCGATCGCGAGCACCGAGGTCAGCGCATCGGCGAGGACGTGCAGATAGGCCGAGCGCATGTTGTTATCGGTCTCGTGCCCGTGGTGATGATCATGCGCGTGGTCGTGATGATGGCCGTGCCCATGATCGTGCCCATGACCGTGACCGTGGCCGAGCAGCAGCGCGCTGACGATATTCACGCCGAGGCCGATCACGGCGATGACCGCCGCCTCGCCAAAGGCGACGGGGCTGGGGTCGACGAGGCGGATCGCCGATTCCCACGCGATGCCGATCGCGACGATGCCGAGCACCAGCGCCGAGGCGAAGCCCGCGAGGTCGCCGACCTTGCCGGTGCCGAAGCTGTAGCGCCCGCTCGTCGCGTGACGCCGCGCGTAGCGATAGGCGAGCGCCGCGACGCCGAGCGCGCCGGCGTGGGTCGCCATGTGAAAGCCGTCGGCGAGCAAGGCCATCGAGTTGAAGGCAAGCCCGGCGGCGATCTCGCCGACCATCATCGCCGCGGTCAGCAGCACGACCCAGAGGGTGCGGCGCGCATTTTCATCGTGCCGCGTGCCGAGATAGACATGGCTGTGCGTCAACGCGTCGATGTCGTCGTCCAGGGACATGCGGCTCCCCCCTATTTCGTATAGCGGCGGATCGCCGCGAGCAGATCGTCGCCGCCTTGCGCGCGCTCGGCGTCCGACAGGCCGGGCGCGGCGACATGCGATTGCAGATGGTCGGCAACGAGTTCGTCCATCAGCCCCGCGACGGCGCCGCGCACCCCCGCGACCTGATGCAGGATCGCCGCGCAGCCCGCCTCGCCGGCGATCGCGCGCTCGATCGCGGCGATCTGCCCCGCGATGCGCCGGGTGCGGGCGAGGAGCTGATCCTTGTTGGCGTGCGTATGCGACATAGGATACCCCCCTATCCTATATTGTAGCGATCCGGCAAGCGATCAGTGGACGATCGCGGCGTCGTACCAGTCGCCGCGCGGCGTGACCGCGATCGGCAGGCCGAAGAGGCCGGTCAGCGCGTCGCCGGTGAGCAGGTCGGCCTTGGCGCCGTCGTGCAGCACGCGCCCGTCCTGCAGCATCACGATGCGGCCGATCTCGGGCAATATCTCCTCGATGTGATGCGTGACGAGGATCAGCGTGGTGCCGCCGCGCGCGACGCCGCGCAGCATGTCGAGGAAATGGTGCCGCGCCGCGGGGTCGAGCCCCGCGCACGGCTCGTCGAGCAGCAGCGCGCGCGGCCGGTGCGCGAGCGCGCGGGCGATCAGCACGCGGCGCGCCTCGCCGGTCGACAGGCTCGCCATGCTGCGCCCGATCAGATGGGTGGCGCCGACCTCTTCGAGCGCGGCGCGCGAAGCGTCGATCATCTCCTGCGTGTAATGCTGATGCGCCCAGAGGCCGCGCGAGGCGAAGAAGCCCGAGACGACGCAGTCGAGCGTCTCGAGCGGCGGCTCGGCGTCGAAATCGAGCTGCATCGTCGTCGAGACGATGCCGAGCAGTTTGCGGAGCTCGAACACGTTCCAGCTATCCTGCCCGAAAATACGGACGTCGGCGCCATAGGCCGGATAAAGCTGGCGCGCTATCAGCTTGACCAGCGTCGACTTGCCCGACCCGTTGGCGCCGAGGATCGCGGTGCTTTCGCCGTCGGCAATGGTGAGCGCGGGCAGGTCGAGGATGCAGGTCTCGTCGGCCATGACGCGGACGTCGGCGAGGGCGAGCAGAGGAGAGTCGTCGGTCATGGCGGCGCGTTGAGCATGGCGCGGTGCGACAGGGCAAGGGGGAATTGGCGGACGGGAAAAGCCGGAAGTTGTCAAACTTGTCATTACGTCCCGGTATAATGATACCTGTCGGGCAAAAGGGGCTTGGGGCGCGGCGGCGCGATCACGGATCGAATGTGGCCGGATGAAAGTCATCGCGTCGATGCTAAGGCGGCGGGATAATGTAGGACAGGAGTTTTTGTGCAGGCGGCGGCTTTGGGGTGGGAAGCTGCCATTTTTTCTTTCGTCATCCCGGACTTGATCCGGGATCCATTCATCCGGCGCTGAGAGAATGGATCCCGGATCAAGTCCGGGATGACGATGTGAGGTATGTCCGCCTCCCGCTCGTTTCGCGGGGATGGCAAAGTTTGGAGATGCCGGGCGCCATCTTCGGTCGAAATCCGCCCGCTCATTCTCCCCTTGCCGACTCCCCGCAACACGCCTATATGCGCCCTACTTCTTGACATGGTGAGCCAGTTGGGACGTCGGGGCCGCGGGCCGCGGCGGCTATTCCCGCATGACTTTCCGGTCATCCGGTTTGGGAACTTCATTTGGTCGATTTTGACGCCCTCAACGCGATCATCGCGCCCGAAGCCGAGGCGATGGGCCTTGCGCTCGTGCGCGTCGCCTTCTTCGGCGGCGACAGCGATCCGACCTTGCAGGTGATGGCCGAGCGGCCCGACACGCGCCAGCTTACCATCGACGACTGCGCCGATCTGTCGCGCCGCATCTCCGAACGGCTCGACGCGCTGGAAGAGACGGGGAAGGATCCGATCGACGGCGCTTACCGGCTCGAAGTCTCGTCGCCCGGCATCGACCGGCCGCTGACGCGCCGCGCCGACTTCGCCGACTGGGCGGGGCACGAGGCGAAGATCGCGCTGAAAGAGAAGCGCGACGGGCGCCAGCGCTTCAACGGTGAGCTCGTCGGCATCGACGGCGACACCGTCACGATTTCGGATAAGGAAGGGGTGGAGCATCATCTGCCGTTCGACGCGATCGACACGGCGAAGCTGGTCCTCACCGACAAATTGATTGCCGCAACCGTCCCGCTCTCGACCGAGGGCGCCGACGACATGGAAGAAGAAGGACAGGACTGATGGCTACAGCCATTTCTGCCAACAAGGCCGAGTTGCTCGCGATCGCCAACAGCGTCGCCAGCGAGAAGATGATCGACAAGGGCATCGTCATCGAGGCCATCGAGGAAGCGATCCAGCGCGCCGCGCGCGCGCGCTACGGCGCCGAGAACGACATTCGCGCCAAGCTCGACCCGCAGACCGGCGACCTTCGCCTGTGGCGCGTCGTCGAGGTGGTCGAGCAGGTCGAGGATTATTTCAAGCAGGTCGACCTTGCCGCCGGCCAGAAGCTCCAGAAGGACGCCAAGCTCGGCGATTTCATCGTCGACCCGCTGCCCGCGGTCGACCTCGGCCGCATCGACGCGCAGTCGGCGAAGCAGGTCATCTTCCAGAAGGTCCGCGAAGCCGACCGCGAGCGCCAGTATGAAGAGTTCAAGGATCGCGCGAGCGAGATCATCACTGGCGTCGTGAAATCGGTCGAGTTCGGCCATATCGTCGTCAACCTTGGCCGCGCCGAAGGCGTGATCCGCCGCGACCAGCAGATTCCGCGCGAACTGATGCGTGTCGGCGATCGCGTCCGCGCGATCATTCTGTCGGTGCGCCGCGAGAACCGCGGCCCGCAGATTTTCCTTAGCCGCGCGCACCCCGACTTCATGAAGAAGCTGTTCGCGCAGGAAGTGCCCGAAATCTATGACGGCATCATCGAGATCAAGGCCGCCGCGCGCGACCCGGGTTCGCGCGCGAAGATCGGCGTGATCAGCTATGACGGGTCGATCGACCCCGTCGGCGCCTGCGTCGGCATGAAGGGCAGCCGCGTCCAGGCGGTCGTTCAGGAAATGCAGGGCGAAAAGATCGACATCATCCCCTGGTCCGAGGATACCGCGACCTTCGTCGTCAACGCGCTCCAGCCCGCGACGGTGCAGCGCGTCGTCATCGACGAGGATGACGGCCGCATCGAAGTCGTCGTTCCCGACGACCAGCTTTCGCTCGCCATCGGCCGCCGCGGCCAGAACGTCCGTCTCGCGAGCCAGCTTACCGGCAGCCAGATCGACATCATGACCGAGGCCGACGCGAGCGAGAAGCGCCAGCGCGAATTCGTCGAACGCTCGACAATGTTCCAGGAAGAGCTCGACGTCGACGAGACGCTTGCGCAGCTTCTGGTCGCCGAAGGCTTCGGCGAGCTCGAGGAAGTGGCCTATGTGCCGCTCGACGAACTCGCGGGCATCGAGGGTTTCGACGAGGAACTGGCGCAGGAGCTGCAAAGCCGCGCGACCGAAGCGCTCGACCGCCGCGAGGAAGCCGCGCGGCAGGAGCGCCGCGGCCTGGGCGTCGAGGACGATCTCGCCGAACTGCCACACCTGACCGAGGCGATGCTCGTCACGCTCGGCAAGGCCGGGATCAAGACGCTCGACGATCTCGCCGATCTCGCCACCGACGAACTGATCGCCAAGAAGCGTCAGGACAACCGCCGCGGCCCGTCGCGCGAACGCAGCGAGCGCGCCGAGGACAAGGGGGGCGTGCTCGGCGAATATGGCCTCAGCGAAGAGCAGGGCAACGAGATCATCATGGCGGCGCGTGCGCACTGGTTCGACGACGAACCCGAAGCGGCTGCGCCTGCCGAAGCGGTAGAGCCGCAAAACGGGGAGGCCGCCGATGCGGACCCCGCGCAATGATCAGCTGACCGAAACCGACCGCGCAAAGGGGCGCGGCCAGCATGTGCCCGAGCGGCGCTGCGTCATCACCGGCGAGGTTTCGCCGGCCGAGCAGCTCGTGCGTCTGGCGCTCGGCCCCGATAACAGCATTGCCCCCGACGTCCATGGCCGGGCGCCGGGGCGCGGCGCGTGGATCGGCGTCAATCGCGCCGACCTCGAGGCCGCCCGCGCCAAAGGCAAGTTGAAGGGCGGGCTCGCGCGCGCGCTTCACGAAGGCCATATCGTCATTCCCGACGATCTCGGCGAACGGATCGAGGCGCAACTGATGCGCGCGACGCTCGACCGGCTCGGGCTCGAAGCGCGATCGGGGACGCTGATTTCGGGGAGCGACAAGATCGAGCAGGCGGCGCGGCGCGGACAGGTTCGCCTGCTCCTTCACGCGCGCGACGCGGGCGAGGATGGGCGCAAAAAACTCGCGCAGGCGTGGCGCGTCGGCGAGGACGACGAAGGGTCGGGCCGCGAGGGGCAGGTCTTGCCGGTGGACCGCGGCACCCTATCTATGGCATTGGGCCGCGAGAATGCGGTGCATCTGGCGCTGACCGATGCCCGCGCCGCGGATCGGGTGCTGGCGCATTTGAGCCGCTGGCAGTTTTTCACAGGATGGAGTAGGGACGCGGCCAACCGCGATTCCGACCCGCTTGCCGCGCCAGCCTCTGGCGAGGAAAAAATTGGGGCGGCGCCAGATGGCTCCGCCGCTTCGGACGCGTTTTGAAGGAATGATGGCTTTCGATGAGTGACGAACAGGACAAACCGACCCTTACCCGCAAGCCCTTGGGGCTGAAGCGGACGGTCGAGGCCGGGCAGGTGCAGCAGCAATTCAGCCACGGGCGCCGCAATACGGTGGTGGTCGAGGTGAAGCGTCGCCGCGTCCTTGGCCGTCCGGGCGAAACCGCCCCGGCCCCCGAGCCCGAAGAAGTCGCGGCCGCGCCTGCCGCTCCGGCCCCGGCGCCCGCTCCGGCCCCGAAGCCCGCTGCGCCCAAGCCCCCCGTCGACAGCCTGATGTCGCGGCAGGAGCGCCAGGCGCAGTTGTTGCGTGAGGCCGAGGAAGCGCGCATGGCCGCGCTCGAGGACAATCGCCGCCGCGAAGAGGCCGCGCGTGCCCGCGCCGCCGAGGAAGAGAAGGCGCGCGCCGAGGAAAAGGCGAAAGCGGCCGAAGCCGCCCCGGCGCCTGCCCCGGCCGCGCCCGTTGCGGTCGAGCCGGAAGCACCTGTCGCGGCCGAAGCGCCCGCGGCCAAGGAAGCGAGCGGAGAAGCCGCGCCGCGGCCCGCGACGACCAGCGCCGCGCCCGCGCCGCGCCGCTTCACCCCGGTCGAGGCGCCGAAGCGTCCCGAACCGAAGCGCCCCGAGCCCAAGGCCAACCGCGGCGCCGACAATCGCCGCCAGTCGGGCAAGCTGACCGTCACCCGCGCGCTCAACGACGACGAGGGCGCGCGCGCGCGCAGCCTCGCCGCGCTGAAGCGCGCCCGCGAGAAGGAAAAGCGCTCGCACATGGTGTCGAGCGGCCCGCGCGAGAAGCAGGTCCGCGAAGTCGTCGTGCCCGACACGATCACGGTGCAGGAACTCGCCAACCGCATGGCCGAAAAGGGCGCCGACCTGGTGAAGGCGCTGTTCAAGATGGGGATGCCCGTCACCGTCAACCAGACGATCGACCAGGACACCGCCGAACTGCTCGTCACCGAATTCGGGCACGAGATCAAGCGCGTCAGCGAAGCCGACATCGACATCCGCCACGACGAGGATGTCGACGACGCCGCGCATCTGAAGCCGCGCGCGCCGGTGGTCACGATCATGGGGCATGTCGATCACGGCAAGACCAGCCTGCTCGATGCGCTGCGCGGCGCGAATGTGCAGGCGGGCGAGGCGGGCGGCATCACCCAGCATATCGGCGCCTATCAGGTGAAGACCCCCGACGGCAGCCTAGTCACCTTCCTCGATACGCCGGGCCACGAGGCCTTTACCGAGATGCGGCAGCGCGGGGCGAACGTCACCGACATCGTCATTCTGGTGGTGGCGGCCGACGACGGCCTGAAGCCGCAGTCGATCGAGGCGATCAACCACGCGAAGGCGGCCGGGGTGCCGATCATCGTCGCGATCAACAAGGTCGACAAGGAAGGCGCCAATCCGCAGCGCGTCCGCGAACGCCTGCTCGAACATGAGCTGGTGGTCGAGGAAATGGGCGGCGACGTCCAGAATGTCGAGGTGTCGGCGCTGAAAAAGACCGGCCTCGACAAGCTGCTCGAAGCGATCGCGGTGCAGGCCGAGATCATGGAGCTGAAGGCCAACCCCGACCGCGCCGCCGAAGGCACGGTGGTCGAGGCGAAGCTCGACAAGGGCCGCGGGCCGGTGGCGACGATCCTCGTCCGCCGCGGCACGCTCAAGGTCGGCGACATCTTCGTCTGCGGCGCCGAAAGCGGCCGCGTCCGCGCGCTGGTCGACGATCAGGGCAAGCAGATCAAGCAAGCTGGTCCGTCGATGCCGGTCGAGGTCCTCGGCCTCGGCGGGGTGCCGATGGCGGGCGACACGCTGACGGTCGTCGAGAATGAGGCGCGCGCCCGCGAGGTCGCGGCCTATCGTCAGGAACAGGCGCTCAAGAAGCGGACGGCGCAGGCGCCGGTCAGCCTCGAGGGCATGTTCTCGGCGCTCGCCGACAAGGCCAAGGTCATCGAATATCCGGTGGTTATCAAGGCCGACGTCCAGGGCTCGGTCGAAGCGATCGTCAACGCCTTGAACCACCTGTCGACCGACGAGATCCGCGTCCGCGTGCTTCAGTCGGGCGCCGGTGCGATCACCGAAAGCGACGTGACGCTGGCGGCGGCCTCGCGGGCACCGATCATCGGCTTCAACGTCCGCCCGAACGCGAAGGCGCGCGAGATCGCGAATCGCGAGAAGGTCCGCTTCCTTTACTATGACGTCATCTATCATCTGACCGACGCCATCGCGAAGGAGATGGCGGGTGAGCTTGGGCCGGAACGCGTCGAAACCGTCGTCGGCCGCGCCGAGGTCAAGGAAGTCTTCCCGGCCGGCAAGCGCGACAAGGCCGCGGGCCTGCTGGTACTCGAAGGGTCGATCCGCAAGGGGCTCCACGCGCGTCTCACCCGCGACGACGTCATCGTCTCGGCGACGACGATCGCGTCGCTGCGCCGCTTCAAGGACGATGTCGCCGAAGTGCGCGCCGGCCTCGAATGCGGTGTCGTGCTGGCGGACACCAACGACATCAAGGCGGGCGACCACCTCGAAGTCTTCGAAGTCGAACTGCGCGAACGGACGCTGTGAAGACAAGAGGGAATATCCAAATTGGACATTCCCTCTTGTTCAAAACACAGGGACTAGCTATATTTCGGCATGGAAATCCGTTTTTCCAAGCCGGCAATGCGCGCGCTTTTGCGCTCGGGCAAAAGGGAACTGATCCGGCAGAAAATTGCCGATCTGGCAAATGATCCGTTGTCGCAGAGCGCTAATGTTAAACGCTTGCAGGGTCGCCCGGAATATCGCCTTCGTGTCCAGGACTGGCGAGTCATCTTCCGGATCGATGATGGAACATTGTGGATCGACGACGTCGCACCCCGCGGTTCGGTATATTAAGGATCAAGATGATGACGGCACAGATCATCGAAATCGCCGGTCAGAAAATGGCTATGCTGCCGGTTGCCGATTATGAACGGCTTTTGGAAATCGCCGAGGACCGGGCCGATGTTCAGGCCGCCGTCCGGGCGGACGAGCGTCGTCAGGCAGGGGAAGACTATGTCCCGGCTGAACTGCTGGATCGCATCATGGCCGGAGAAAATCCGCTGCGTGCCTGGCGCCAATATCGCGGCTTGACGCAGGTGGAATTGGGGACAAGGGCCGGAGTCAGCAATTTGACGGTCTCGCGCATCGAGAAAGGCGAAAGGGAAACCAGCGTCAAAAACTGGCGCGCGCTTGCCGATGCCTTGTCCGTCGACGTCGATGATATCATGCCCCTCGACTGACATGCGCCACAAGGAACACTCCGAAGGCCCCTCGGTCCGCGTCCTGCGCGTCGGCGAGCAGGTGCGCCATGTGCTGAGCGAAATCCTCGCGCGCGGCGACGTTCACGACGATGTGCTCGCGAGTCATCCGGTCAGCGTGACCGAGGTGCGCATGTCGCCCGACCTGCGCCACGCGACGGTTTTCGTGAAGCCGCTGCTCGGCCGCGACGAGGACGCGGTGATCAAGGCGCTGCGCACCAACACCGCCTACCTCCAGCGCGAGGTCGCGCACCGCATCCGCATGAAATATGCCGCGAAGCTGAAATTCCTGCCGGACGAAAGCTTCGACGAGGCGAGCCATATCGACAAATTGCTGCGCGATCCGAAGGTGGCGCGGGATTTGGAGAGCGGTGAAGAGGCCTGAATATCTCGCCGTCGTCGTGGCGACTTTGGCGGCGATTGCCACGGCGCTGGGCGTCTCGATGTCCGGTGGCGAGGATCTTGGAACAGAATGGCACGTAGCTCGGGGCGCGCTCGATGGAGATTGCGCGAACAGCGGCGTCAATCCCGACGGCGGCATCCAGTTTATTGCCATTTGTCCGCAGGCTTCGATGTCGCCCGACGGTCGCTGGCGGCTAGTGCAGACCCCGCCTGTAGGCGCTGACGAAACGTACGATGTCTTCATCGAGACGCCGAATGGCAAACGCGTCGGCCGTGTGCCCGGCCTAAACGACCATATGCCGTTCGTCCTTTACTGGTCGCCGCGCAGCGGCTGGTTCATGGCCAATCATTGGCAAGGGTCGGGCCTGCAGCTTCCGCGCGTGTTCCAGATAACCGGCGACCGGGTTGTCGAGCACATGGGCTTTTTGAGAACGGGCGAGAACAAGGCTCGCGAAATTTCTCCTTGTCTGCCTGCGCCAAAGCGGCGGCTGTGGGTCACCGGCGATGGTCTGCGCTGGTCAAAGGACGGGCGCCGCCTTGCATGGCGATTCTACACACGACCCGATACGTGCCTCAGGGATGAAGCCGATATTTACCGCGACATCCCGGCCGAGGATCAATGGCGGCCGTTCCTGATGATTTCAGACGTGACGACGGGCGAAATTATTGATGGTTCGATACGCATATTGCCGGATGGCGGGAAGTGGTCTTTCCCTGTCGATGGCCCGTACCGGGATTTCTGATCGGGGCGACGGCTATTTCTTCCCCTTCTTGATCCCCGCCGCCACCTCGAGCTCGACCAGCGCTTCTTCCAGATAGTCGATCATCCGCTGTGCATGGGGGACGCTGCGGCGGCAGGCGGTGATGCCGAAGTCGATATTCTTGAAGTTCGACACCTGGGTGATGTTCATCGCCATGCCGTCGACCGGAATGCTCGCGGGATACATGCCGTCGAGCCGCGCGCCGTTCCAGTACATCTGCTCGCGCGGGCCGGGGACGTTCGAGATCGTCGCCGAATAGGCGGGGAATTTGTCGGCGGTGCGGGTGAGCGCGGTCAGCATCATCGGGAAGCTGGTGATCGCGGTGTAAAGCTGGATCTGCGACGCGGTCATCGCGCGAAGCTGCGCCTTGGCCGAGTTCATCGATTCCTGGATCGCCGCCATCCGCTCGGCCGGGTCGTCGATGTGCGTCGCGAGATTGGCGGTGACCGAGGCGACCGAATTGCCCGAATCGATGTCGTCCTTGGGCCGGATCGACACCGGCGCCATGGCTTTGAGGGGCTTGTCGGGCAGTTCGTTCAGCGACTGCAGATATTTGCGCATCGCGCCCGCGCACATGCCGAGCACCGCGTCGTTGATCGTCCCGTCATAGGCCTTGCCCAGGGCGCGGACGCGGTCGAGCGACCAGCTTTGCGCGACGAAGCGGCGCGCGCCGGTGATGTTGCGATTGAAGCTGGTGCGCGGCACTCCGGCGAAGGGGGTGACGAGTCCGTCGCCGCCGACCCCGAACATCGCCGCGAGATACTGGTTGAGCGCCTTCGTCACCCCGACGCTGTTGCCCCATTGCTCCTTCAGGAAATCGCCGATCGCCTTGATGTCGGTGAGGTTCGGGAGCGACGGCTTCTTCGGGGTCGGGAACTTGCGCTTGTACGCCTCATAGGCTTCGACCGACAGCGGCGAATAGGCGCGCCGTTCCTTGGGGTCGGGCGTCAGCATCGAATTGTAGAAATGGATGCTCGCCGCGCCGTCCATCAGCGCGTGGTGGACCTTTTTGAAGGTCGCGATCTGCCGGTTCGGCAGGCCCGAGATCAAGGTGATCTCCCACAGGGGCCGGGTGCGGTCGAGCAGCCCCGAATGGAGCCGCGAGGCGAGTTCGAACATCTCGCGGTAACGCCCCGGCTTCGGCAGCGCGGCGGCGCGGACATGGTAATGCATGTCGATGTCGCGGTCGGGCTCGAGCCGGATCGGGCCGTATTGGCCGAGCGGGGTGAGTTTCAATATTTCGCTGAATGGCCGCCTCAGGCCTTCCGGCTGGCGGAGCAGGGCAAGTTGTTCGTTCAGCCATTCGGTTTCGTCGACATCGTCGGGCAGCGTGTAGAGGTTGATACCGCCGATATGCATCGGCATCTCGCGGCTCTCGCCCCAGAGGAACATCGCATCGCTCACCGGCATCAGCCGCATCCGCCGCTCTCCCCACTTATGTTGCGACCTTTGCTGCGCAGCATGACAGCGGCGGCGAGCGTGTCAAGCGATGGTCGGTGCGGGTTGGGCGCGTCGTTTGCCTGGAGACCGGATCCATCTTCTTCGTCACCCCGGACTTGATCCGGGGTCCCGCTTTTTCCGGCGCTGCTGAGCGGGACCCCGGATCAAGTCCGGGGTGACGAGAAGGCAAGGGTGGTTGCACTTTTCAAACAACGCCAGCTCACACCGCATAGAAGGCAATCTCGATCGTTACCGATCCCTGCCGCTCCAGATGATGCGGAACTTGCGGCGGAATCAGCATCGTGTCGCCCGATTTCAGCAGGCGAACGCCGCCTTCTTCATCGTCCCAATGGAAGTGGATCGATCCGGCGAGGACCGACAGCAGGCCCCAGGCGCCGTCCTTGAGGTCGTGCCGGCGCAGCAGCCCGGCGGGGATGGCGTCGGCGCCGAACGGTCCGATCCGCCGGTAAGCGCGGGCGCCGGAGGGAAGCGGCGGCCCGCGCTCGGCGATCGGCGCGCTCATGGTCTAAAAGCCCGCCGTCGCCCGGACGATGACGAAGGTGACGCCGAGGAAGGCGAAGCCCGCGGGTACCGCCAGAATCTGCGCCGCGACGGTGTGGCGGTCCATCGGCCCAGTCCAGGTGTCGAGCACGCCGTCCGTGCGGTCGAGCGGCGAATCATGCTCGCGGCCCTTCTGTGCATTGAGTAGCTTCGTCGTGCCGAAGAACATCAGCATATAGAGGCCCGAGATGACGAGCATCATCACCGTCGCCGCATCGCGCCCGGTGGCGATGAAGATGCCGAGGAAGAAGATCGCATAGCAGGCGAACATCGCGTGCCAGATCGAGCGCGGCAATTGAAAGCCCGCCTGGACCCCGCTCGTTTCATAAGGGTCGTTGGAGCGATAGGGGGGCGGCGGAACGGCAGGCAGGTCAGACATCGGGCAACTCCACTTTCTTCGCGAGGGGATCGCCCTGGTCGCGGTGAACCCAGATGCCGGTGAGCAGGCTCTCGGCGATCATCCGCGCCTTGGCGCCGACATGAGGGACGGCCTCGGGGGTCGGCGCGATGGCGTGCAGCGTCTGGTAGAAGAGCCGCAGCCATTGCTGGAAATGCTCCTGCCCGATCGTCGGGATCGCCAGATGCTTCATCATCGGATTGCCGGTGAAATTGCCGGCGCTGAGCAGGATCGACTGCCAGAAGCGGTTCATCTGGCCGAGGTGCCTGGGCCAGTCGTCGATGCGCGCGTCGAAGATCGGGCCGAGCATCGCATCCTCGCGCACCGAGGCATAGAAGCGGTCGACCAGTTCGGCGATGAAGGCTTCGTCGATGCCCATCGCGCGCGCTTCGGCGCGCCGCTCCTCGCGGGCGGCGATGGCGTGGGGATGGGCCTGGACCGTTTTCGTCGTCATATCGTTCCGACTCTATATTGAGTATCTGAAATACCTCTTTAAGCGGGTTGCCGCAAAAAGCAATATCTAATATACCACTTTTATGCGGCTCAGTCTCCATAGCGATTATGCCCTGCGCATCCTGATGGCGCTGTCCGCGACCGGCCGGCAGATGTCGGTCGACGAGATCGCGGGCCAATATGGCATTTCGCGCAACCATCTCGCCAAGGTCGCGCAGCGGCTTCAGGCGCTCGGCTATGTCAGCGCGCAGCGGGGGCGCGGCGGCGGGCTGACGCTGGCGCGCGAACCCGATACGGTGATCGTCGGCACGGTGGTGCGCGAGTTCGAGAATCTGGAGGGGCTGGTCGAGTGCATGGACCCCGCGACCTCGACTTGCCCGGTGTGCGGCGGCTGCGGCTTGCAGGGCGCGCTCGGCGGCGCGCTCGCGGCCTTTCTGGCACATCTCGACGGCTATCGGCTCACCGATCTGGTGCCGCAGCCGGGGCGATTTCGCGAACTGCTCGGGGTTCCCTGATTTCCGCCTAAATTCCAATTGCGCGCGGTGCGGCCGAAGCGGTATCGCTGCCGCCATGGCCAAGCTCTATTTCTACTATGCCAGCATGAACGCGGGCAAGTCGACGACGCTGTTGCAGGCGGATTTCAACTATCGCGAGCGCGGCATGGAGACGATGCTGTGGACCGCGGCGCTCGACGACCGCTATGGCGCGGGGCAGATCACCAGCCGCATCGGCCTGCTCGCCGAAGCGCATAAATTCGACCCCGACAGCGACCTGTGGGCGGCGGTGCGGGCCGAGAATGCCGGGCGCCCGCTCGCCTGCGTCCTCATCGACGAAGCGCAATTCCTGTCGCGCGATCAGGTGCTCGCCCTCGCGCGGCTCGCCGACGAGGCGAATATTCCGGTGCTCTGCTATGGTCTGCGCACCGATTTCGCCGCGAACCTGTTTCCCGGTTCGGCGGCGCTGCTCGGCCTTGCCGATGCGCTCGTCGAATTGAAAGCGGTGTGCGAGTGCGGGCGCAAGGCGACGATGAACCTGCGCGTCGACGCGCGCGGTCGCGCGGTGGTCGAGGGCGCGCAGACCGAGATCGGCGGCAACGACCGCTATGTCGCGATGTGCCGGCGCCATTTCATGGAAAAGCGGCGCTTGGCAGCGGAGGCACTAGCCGATGCGTGACGCGCTCTATGTCGAACTTGCGGACGGCGACCTCCGGCTCGTCAAGCTCGCCGAGGCGCATCGCGAGGCGCTGGGCGCGGCGTGCGCGGCCGATGCCGACGTCTGGCCGATCTATTCGTCGAGCTTCGATCCCGAGCATTTCGACGCCGCCTTCGATGCGCTGCTCGGCAATCCGGTGCGTATGCCCTACGCCGTGTTCGCGGGCGAGCGGCTCGTCGGCATGACCGCCTGGCTCCGTCCCGACTGGTCGGCGCAAACGGTCGAGATCGGCAGCAGCTATATCCATCCCGACGTGCGCGGCACCGGGCTCAACGGGCGCCTGAAGCGGCTGATGATCGGCCACGCCTTTGCCGCCGGCATCCGCCGCATCGAGTTCCGCATCGATGAGCGCAACAAGCGCAGCCAGGCGGCGGTGGCGAAGCTCGGCTGCGTCAAGGAGGGCGTGCTGCGCTCGGAACGGATCACCTGGACGGGCTTCGTGCGCGATACCGGGCTCTGGTCGCTGCTTGCGGGGGAATGGGGAGGATAGGGTCAGCGCGGGTTCAGACTCGATCTGCTATCGCCCGCATCAGGTCGGGGACATCTTGTCCGAAGGACTCGACATGAAACAGAAACTCGCGCTCTCCCTGGCCGCCGCCTTGCTTTCCCTTTCGGCAATTGCGGCGGCCGACGAGCCCGCCGCCGCGCCGCGCCCGCTCGGCGTCGAAACCGGGATCAGCTTCCCGAGCGACGCGACGATCCGCACCTTTCAGGCCGATGATGAAGACGGCGTCTGGATACAGGACAGCCGCCGCAACTGGTATTACGCCGAATTCTTCGGCCCGTGCCGCAACATCGATTTCGCGCAGGCGATCGGCGTCGATACGCGGGGTTCGTCGCGGCTGGACAAATATGCGACGCTCCTCGTGCGCGGCGATCGCTGCGCGCTGTCCTCCTTCGTGACGTCGGCCCCGCCGCCGACCAGGAAAGAGAAGAAGGCAGCCGAGCAAGCCGCGAAGGCCGCCAAGTCGAATTGACAAGCGTGCCGTGCGTCCGCAGGGGCGCGGGATGAACGGCTGGATCATCCTCGACAAGCCCGTGGGGCTCGGTTCGACCCAGGCGGTCGGCGCGGTGAAGCGCGTCTGCCGCGAGGCGGGGCTCGGCAAGGTCAAGGTCGGTCATGGCGGAACGCTCGACCCGCTCGCGTCGGGGGTGCTGCCGATCGCGCTGGGGGAGGCGACCAAGCTCTGCGGGCGAATGCTCGACGCGAGCAAGACCTATGATTTCACCGTGGCGTTCGGGGTGGAAACCGCCGGGCTGGATGCCGAGGGCGACGTCGTCGCCACCAGCGACGTGCGGCCGACGCTGGCGGAGGTGGAGGCGGTGCTGCCGCGCTTCACCGGCCCGATCGAGCAGGTGCCGCCCGCCTATTCGGCGATCAAGATCGATGGACAGCGCGCCTATGACCGCGCGCGCGCGGGCGAAGATGTGGAGATGAAGGCGCGGGGGGTGACGAGGTAGAAGGCGAGGGGCTTTGTGAAATCACCCTCACCGCGCACGTCTCGAAGGGCACCTATATCCGCAGCCTCGCGCGCGACATCGCCCGCGCGGCCGGCACCGTCGGGCATGTCACCATGCTCCGCCGCACCAAGGCGGGGCCGTTCGACCTGTCCCAAGCGATTTCGCTGGACAAATTGAACGCTTTCGGCCAAGGGGCCGCGCAATCAGATGTCATTCTGCCGCTCGAGGCAGGGCTGGTCGACATCCCGGCTCTGAACCTTTCCCCGGAAGCGGCAGGGGCGATCCGTCAGGGTCGTGTCTGGACCGGGGTAAGCACGCACGACGGGCTCTATTGGGGACGCGATGCCGAAAATCGGCCCGTTGCCCTGATCGAGGCTTTGGCGGGAACGCTGAAAGTCGTGCGGGGCTTCAATCTTTAAGCCATGATGTTCGAGGAATGAAACTATGTCGATTACCGCCGAGCGCAAAGCCGAAGTCATCAACGACAATGCCCGTGCCAAGGGCGACACCGGCTCGCCGGAAGTCCAGGTCGCGATCCTGACCGACCGCATCAACACGCTGACGAGCCACTTCAAGGCGCACCACAAGGACAATCACAGCCGCCGCGGGCTGCTGATGATGGTCAACAAGCGCCGCAGCCTGCTCGACTATCTCCGCAAGAAGGACGAAGGCCGCTATCAGGCTCTCATCGCGAAGCTGGGTCTGCGTAAGTGACGCAATCGTTCGGCCCCCGGTAACGGGGGCCGTTTACGTATTGCGTCATCCCCGCGAAGGCGGGGATCCAGGTCGGGTTAAACCGAACTGGCAGAACTGGGTCCCCGCCTTCGCGGGGACACATGAAAAAAGGCCGCTCCCGCATCCGGCGGGACCGCCATGGGGGCATCAAAGCGCCCCGCACCGCCCCGGGCCGGACTGCCCGGACATCAGAGGCCCCGCCCGGCATAGGGCCCGGCGGGCGAAGGAAAATCCATGTTTGACGTGAAAAAAGTATCGATCGAGTGGGGCGGTGAGACGCTCACTCTCGAAACGGGCAAGGTTGCCCGCCAGGCCGATGGCGCCGTCATCGCGACGCTGGGCGAAACGGTCGTCCTGTGCGCCGTGACCGCCGCCAAGTCGGTGAAGGACGGGCAGGACTTCTTCCCGCTCACCGTCCATTATCAGGAAAAATATTCGGCCGCCGGGCGCATCCCGGGCGGCTTCTTCAAGCGCGAACGCGGCGCGACCGAGAAGGAAACGCTGGTTTCCCGCCTGATCGACCGCCCGATCCGCCCGCTCTTCCCCGAGGGCTTCTACAACGAGATCAACGCCATCGCTCAGGTGCTGAGCTATGACGGCCACAACGAGCCCGACATCCTCGCGATGGTCGCGGCGTCGGCCGCGCTCACCATTTCGGGCGTGCCCTTCATGGGCCCGATCGGCGCCGCGCGCGTCGGCTATCTGAACGGCGAATATATCCTCAACCCGACCGATGAGCAGGTTGCCGAGGGCGACCTCGACCTGGTCGTCGCCGCCACCTACGACGCGGTGATGATGGTCGAATCCGAAGCGAACGAGCTGTCGGAAGAGGTCATGCTCGGCGCCGTGCTGTTCGCGCACGATGCGTGCAAGGAAATCGTCAAGGCGATCGTCAAGCTCGCCGAACAGGCCGCCAAGGACCCCTGGGAAATGGCCGCGTCGGACGACAATGCCGCCATCAAGGACAAGCTCAAGAAGCTGATCGGCAAGGACATCGCCGCCGCCTACAAGCTGACCGACAAGTCGGCCCGCTCGAACGCTTTGAACGAAGCGCGCGCGAAGGCGAAGGAACAGTTCGTCGCCGACGGCCTCGACCCGCAGAGCGTCATGGCCGGTATCAAGCTGGTCAAGAAGCTGGAGGCCGAAATCGTCCGCACCGCCATCCTCAAGGACGGCAAGCGCATCGACGGCCGCACGACGACGCAGATTCGTCCGATCGTCGCCGAAACGCACTTCCTGCCGCGCGCGCACGGCTCGGCGCTGTTCACCCGCGGCGAGACGCAGACGATCGCGACCTGCACGCTCGGCACCAAGGAAAGCGAGCAGATGATCGACGGGCTCAACGGCCTGTCGTATCAGAATTTCATGCTCCACTATAACTTCCCGCCCTATTCGGTCGGTGAAGTCGGCCGCTTCGGCGCGCCGGGCCGCCGCGAAGTCGGCCACGGCAAGCTCGCGTGGCGCGCGCTGCACCCCGTGCTGCCGACCAAGGACGAGTTCCCCTACACGATCCGCCTGACCAGCGACATCACCGAGTCGAACGGCTCGTCGTCGATGGCGTCGGTGTGCGGCGGTTCGCTGTCGATGATGGACGCGGGCGTGCCGATCAAGCGCCCCGTCTCGGGCATCGCGATGGGCCTGATCCTCGAAGGCAAGGATTATGCGATCCTGTCCGACATCCTGGGCGACGAGGATCACCTCGGCGACATGGACTTCAAGGTCGCGGGGACGTCCGAAGGCATCACCACGATGCAGATGGACATCAAGATCGCGGGCATCACGAAGGAAATCTTCGAGGCCGCGCTGACCCAGGCCAAGGAAGGCCGCGCGCACATCCTCGGCGAAATGGCCAAGGCGCTCGGCGAAACCCGCAGCGAATTGTCGGCGCACGCGCCGCGCATCGAGACGATGCAGATCGACAAGGCGAAGATCCGCGACGTCATCGGCACCGGCGGCAAGGTGATCCGCGAGATCGTCGCGACCACCGGCGCCAAGGTCGACATCGACGACGAAGGCCTGATCAAGATCAGCTCGTCCGATCTCGACCAGATCGAGGCCGCGCGCAAGTGGATCGCCGGGATCGTCGAGGAAGCCGAAGTCGGCAAGATCTATGACGGCAAGGTCGTCAATCTCGTCGATTTCGGGGCGTTCGTGAATTTCATGGGCGGCAAGGACGGCCTCGTCCACGTCAGCGAAATCGCCAACGAGCGCGTCGAAAAAGTGTCCGACGTCCTGAGCGAAGGCCAGGACGTCAAGGTCAAGGTGCTCGAGATCGACCCGCGCGGCAAGGTTCGCCTGTCGATGCGCGTCGTCGATCAAGAAACCGGCGCCGAA
Source organism: Sphingopyxis sp. (assembly GCF_025869345.1). Lineage (GTDB taxonomy): Bacteria > Pseudomonadota > Alphaproteobacteria > Sphingomonadales > Sphingomonadaceae > Sphingopyxis. The sequence continues at coordinate 24,828 of NZ_JAOZVW010000024.1, read as the reverse complement.
CTCGAAGACACCCGCCCGCCGCGCGAGCCGCGCGGTGACCGTGGTCCGCGCCGCGATGGCGGCGACCGTGGCCGCGGCGGCCGCGACCGTGGTCCCCGCCGCGACGGTGGCGATCGCGGTCCGCGCCGCGAGCGCAACGACGGTCCCGAAGATCAGGGCCATGTGCCCGATTTCCTGAAGGACTAAGCGTCTTCACCGATCGAAAAAGAAAGGGGCTGCCGTAAGGCGGCCCCTTTTTTATGGCGGCTTTGGGGTGGAGAGCGGACGGTGGCTTACCCACCGTTCGTCATCCCGGGCTTGACCCGGGATCCCGCTTTTTCCTGCGAATGAGCGGCCTTCGATCTCAAGCGGGACCCCGGATCAAGTCCGGGGTGACGAAAAGAGAAACGTCAACAGCCGGTCGAAACCCGTCATTCCACAGATTCGTGCAGAGGCGCAGAGGAGAACGCGCTTCACCTCTGCGATCTCTGTGCGAATCCGTATCAAAACCGCCTGCGCGGGTCAGCTGCAGTAGACCTCGCGCATGGCGTCGATATGCACGACGAGCTGCTGCGCGATGAACAGCGCGCGGGGTTCTTCGGCGATATCGGTCGCCTTCGCCAGATGGCCGCCGATCTGCTTTAGTTCCTTGCACTCGCTTTTCTTGGCACTGCGGGTCGTGCTGTTATCCTTAAGGTGGCTGAACAGGCTGCGATAAACGTGGCACACGCCGATCAGCTGCTGCCCCCAATAGGGGAATTGAAAGCCCTGGCTGACCACCGTTCCCGTCACCCCGTCGCACGCGCTGCCCAATTGCGCGGGGTTCACGGCGCCGATCGCCGCGACGATCCGCTCGCCGCGGTCGGCCCAATTGTGCCAGCCCGCGGCCTTGTCGGCGGCCGCCGCCGGCATCGCCGCCCCCGCCAGCATCAGCAGCATCGCCGCCCGCAAGGCCGTATTTCCAGTCCGAACCATCCTATCAAACTCCCCTGAAGAAAGGCCTGCCCTGCCACCGCCCGGCGGCGCGGCATTGTAGATTTCCGACATCAGGCCGGGCGCATGGCGTGCCCTTCGCAAGCGGCGGCTTGGCGCGGCCGCCGACAGCGGCTAGCCTTACCGCGACCACAGACCGCCCAGAGGAAGCCCATGATGTTCGAGACCCTGTTCCTGTCCCTCGCCGTCGCGGCGCAGGCCGTTCCGCCGCAGGCGACGCAATTGCCGCCGCCGCCGCCCGCGGTGCCCGCGCCCGTCACCGCGCCGGTCGAGGTCGACACGCGGCCCTATGTCGAACTCGTCACCGACGCGGGAAAGATGGTGGTGCGGCTCGAAACCAGGCGCGCCCCGATCACGACCGCGAACTTCCTGCGCTATGTCGACAGCAAGCGGATGGCGACGACCTTCAAATTCTATCGCACGACGCGAAGCTGGGGGGAGGGGAATGCGCTGGTTCAGGGCGGTAATCGCGGCGACGCGCGGCTGAACTATCCGCCGATCGCGCACGAGCCGACGACCGTCACCGGCCTTACGCACTGCAAGGGGGCGCTCGCGATGGCGCGCCTCGCGCCGGGGGATGCGACGAGCGATTTCTTCATCCTCCTCTCCGACATCCCGGGCTTCGACGCCGATCCCGCGGCGAGCGGCGACAATGCCGGCTTCGCGGTGTTCGGCGAGCTGGTTTCGGGTTTCGACGTCGCCGAGAAAATCTACGCCGCGCCGGTCTCGCCGACCAAGGGCGAGGGGGTGATGGTCGGCCAGATGCTCGATCCGGAGTATAAGATCGTCTCGGCGCGCCGCATCCCCGCGCCCGCCGACGCGCCAAAGGGCTGCGTGGTGAAGGGCGCGTAACGGCCTTCCCGACCGTTGCCCGAAGCCGACGAAGCGCATGATCATTTATTTTGCGTTCATCCGCGCTGTGGCTATACCGCGCCCATGACTCAGCGCATCTCCCTTCGCGCCGCCGCGCGCCTCGCCGCCGCCGCCCTCGTGATTTCGCCGCTGCTGGCGGCCTGCGCCGGGGGCTCGGGCGTCAAGAAGGACACGCGCTACGTCGCGCGCGACGTGAACACCCTCTATCGCGCCGCGCAGGACCGCCTCGACCGCAAGCAGTACAAGCTCGCCGCCGCGCTGTTCGACGAGGTCGAGCGCCAGCATCCCTATTCGCCCTGGGCGCGCCGCGCGCAGCTGATGAGCAGCTTTTCCTATTATATGGACCGCGAATATACCCCCGCGATCGAGGCGGCGCAGCGCTTCCTCTCGATCCATCCGGGGAACAAGGACGCGCCCTATGCCTATTATCTGATCGCGCTCAGCTATTATGAGCAGATCAGCGACGTCACCCGCGACCAGAAGATCACCCAGCAGGCGCAGAACGCGCTCGGCGAGGTGATCCGCCGCTATCCCGACAGCCGCTACGCCGCCGACGCGCGGCTCAAGGTCGATCTGGTGCAGGACCATCTCGCGGGCAAGGAGATGGAAATCGGCCGCTTCTACGAACGCAGCTCGAACTGGCTCGCGGCGTCGATCCGCTTCCGCGAAGTGACCCGGAAGTTCCAGACCACGAGCCACACGCCCGAGGCGCTTTATCGCCTGACCGAATGCTATCTGGCGCTCGGCATTCCCGAGGAAGCGAAGAAATCGGCCGCGGTGCTCGGCGCCAACTATCCCGGCAGCAAATGGTATGACCGCGCCTACAAGCTGATGCAGAAGCACGCGCCGAGCGCGTGAGGCCTATGCTCGTCGCCCCCGCGCAGGCGGGGGCCGCTATGGGTCTTATTGTTCATCGCGGCGTATGCCGGCGGCCGCTCCGCCTGCGCGGTGGCGATGGTTGTTCTTGGATGGGTTCACGCGGAGACGCGGAGCCGCGGAGAGAAAGTGCCTGGCCGCGAAGCGGCTGTTCTCCATCCGCCTTTGCGATGCAATCGAAGCTGGAAAAATCGAGAGGCCTATCGGCCGGATTCTCCGCGTCTCCGCGTGAACCAAAGCCCCTGCGATCTGTGCGCCTCTGCGCGAATCTCCTTTCTTCCTGCTCGCACCGGCCTCACTCCCGAATAGATTCGCATTTTGTTCTGCGTTAAGAGCAGCCCATGCTGACGGCGCTGTCCATCGCGAACATCGTTCTGATCGAACGGCTCGACCTCGATTTCGAGGCCGGGCTCGGCGTGCTCACCGGCGAGACGGGGGCGGGCAAGTCGATCCTGCTCGACGCGCTGGGGCTGGTGCTCGGAATGCGCGCCGACAGCGCGCTGGTCCGGCAAGGCACCGACAAGGCGCAGGTGACCGCCAGCTTCACGCCGCCTGCGTCCGATACGCCGCTCGCCGCGCTGCTCGCCGCCAACGAGATCGCGCTGGAGCCGGGCGAGCCTTTGCTGATCCGCCGCGCGCTCAAGGCCGATGGCGGCAGCCGCGCTTTCCTGAACGATCAGCCCTGCTCGGCGGCGCTGCTGCGCGAGGTCGGCGGCTATCTGGTCGAAATCCACGGCCAGCACGACGACCGCGGCCTGCTCGCGCCCGCTGGGCATCGCGCGCTGCTCGATGCCTATGCGCGCGCCGACACGGCGGGGGTCGCGGCCGCTCACGCCGCATGGCGCGCGGCAGAGGCGCGGCTGGAAGGGGCGAAGGCGGCGATTTCGGAGGCCGAGCGCGACCGCGAATGGCTCGAACATTGCGTCGCCGAACTGCGCGCGCTCGATCCGCGGCCGGGCGAGGATGCCGAACTCGCCGAGGCGCGCGCGACGATGCAGAAGGGGGAGCGGATCGCCGGCGATCTCGGCACGATCCTCGAGGCGTTCGACGGCAGCGCGGGCGGCCCGGCGCTGCTGCGCGGCGCGGCGCGGCGGCTCGACCGGCTTGCGGGCGATCATCCTTTGCTCGCCGAGGCGCTCGCCAGCCTCGACCGCGCGATCATCGATGCCGACGAGGCCGAGACGAAATTGCACGAAGCGGCGCGCGCGCTCGAATATGATCCCGACCGCCTCGAAGCCGCCGAGACGCGATTGTTCGAACTCCGCGCGATGGCGCGCAAGCACGGGGTCCAGCCCGACGAACTCGCCGAGTTGGCGGGCGAACTCGCGGCGCGGCTCGACGCGATCGAGGGCGGCAGCGCGGGGCTGGCGAAGCTCGAAGCCGCGGTTGCCGAAACTGCGGCCGCCTATACCCACGCCGCGACCGCGCTCTCCGACCGGCGTGCCAAGGCCGCAGCGCGGCTCGACGCGGCGGTCGCGGGTGAATTGGTGCCGCTGAAACTCGACGCGGCGCGCTTCCAGACCCGCATCGACCGCCTCCCTGCCGAACGCTGGGGCGCCGACGGGATGGACCGCGTCGAGTTTCTCATCGCCACCAATCCCGGCGCGCCGTTCGCGCCGCTGGCGAAGATCGCGTCGGGCGGCGAACTGTCGCGCTTCATCCTCGCGCTCAAGGTCGCGCTGGCCGAGGAAGGCGGCGCCGACACGATCATCTTCGACGAGATCGACCGCGGCGTCGGCGGCGCCGTCGCGAGCGCGATCGGCGAACGGTTGGCAAGGCTGGCGGGCGCGGGAAAGCAATTGCTCGCGGTGACGCACAGCCCGCAGGTCGCCGCCAAGGGCGCGTCGCATTTCGTCATCGCCAAATCGAGCGAAGGAACCGTGACCCGCACCGGCGTCCGCGCCCTCGACCCCGCCGGCCGCCGCGAAGAAATCGCGCGCATGTTGTCGGGGGCGGAGGTGACCGAGGAGGCACGGGCGCAGGCGCTGCGGCTGTTGGAGATGGTGTGAAGTCGGTCACGGACGCAATCCCCTCCTCTTCAGAGGAGGGGCAGCGAGACTTAGGCGCTTGCGCCTTAGTCGCAGCGGGGTGGTGTTCCGTATCGGCACGCCGCTCAAAACCGGCGTCCACCACCCCAACCCCTCCTCTGAAGAGGAGGGGCTTATAATGGTCGGCCGTCGCATCATGCTCGAACGCGCCGCCCAAATGCGACGGGAACCAACCGAAGCGGAAAAGCGATTGTGGCGCCACCTGTCCGGCGCAAAACTGGGCGGATTGAAATTCCGGCGGCAGGCGGTGATCGGCAACCGGATTGCCGATTTCTTCTGTCCGGCAAAGGGCCTCATCGTCGAAATCGACGGCAACACGCACGACCGTGAACGGGATGAGGCGCGAGATCGCCGGATAGCGGCGCAATATGGCTATCGAACCCTCCGCGTGACCAACGCGGATGTACTCGGCAATATGGACGGCGTTTTGCAGCACATCGACCATATCGCGCACCGCATGTCCGACCGATGGCCCCACCCCAACCCCTCCCCTGAAGGGGAGGGGCTTTGAGTGATCACCCCCTCGACCGCCCCGTCTGGTCGATGCTCACCGGGCGGCAGGCGCATCTGGCCGAGGGCGACGCGCGCGCGGTGCGGATCGATCGCGGCTATGGGCCGTTCGGCGCCGCCGCCGACCGGAGCGATGCGGCGCAGGCGGCGCTCGCCGCGCTGGTTCCGGCCGATGGTGAATTGTGGATCATCGAGGGCGAGCGCTGGCCCGTGCCGCCCGGCATGCGCGAGGTGAAGCGCGCGGTGCTCGCGCAGATGGTCGCTGAAGATTCGCCGCCCGAGGCGCGGCCGGGCGAGCCCGCGATCGTCGCGCTCGGCGAGGCCGACGCGGGCGAAATGGCGGCGCTTGCCGGTCATGCCCGGCCCGGCCCCTGGAGCAGCACGACGCATCGTTACGGTCCCTTCTTCGGGATTCGCGAGGACGGCCGCCTGCTCGCGATGGCGGGGCAGAGAATGCTGATGCCGGGCATGGCCGAAGTCAGCGGCGTCGCGACGTGGGCAGATTGCCGCGGCCGCGGGCTGGCGCGCGCGCTGATCGGCCATGTCATGCGCGCGATGGCCGCGCGCGGCGAAACGCCCTTTCTCCACAGCTATGCCGACAACGCGGGAGCGATCGCGCTCTATGAATCGCTTGGCTTTCGCATTCGGCGCGAGGTGCATGTGCTGGCGATCGCGGCGAATTGAGGCTCGCGCCGGGCGCCCGCCGGTGGCACAAGCGCGCGCATGACTGAGATTGAATCGCTTTCCGAAGCCGAGGCCGCCAACGAACTGATGCGGCTCGCCAAGCAGATCGCCCACCACAACAAGCGCTACCATGCCGAGGATGCGCCCGAGATTTCGGACGCGGATTACGACGCGCTCGTCCGCCGCAACAATGCGATCGAGGCGGCCTTTCCGAACCTGATCCGCGCCGACAGCCCGAACCGGCTGGTCGGCGCGGCGGTCGAGGCGTCGCCGCTCGCCAAGGTCGCCCATGCGGTGCGGATGATGAGCCTCGACAACGCCTTCGCGGCCGAGGATGTCGAGGAGTTTGCCGCGCGCGTGCGGCGCTTCCTCAACCTGCCGGGCGATGCCGTGGTCGCGATGACCGCCGAGGACAAGATCGACGGCCTGTCCTGCTCGCTGCGCTACGAAAAGGGCAGGCTGGTGCAGGCCGCGACGCGCGGCGATGGCACGGTGGGCGAGGATGTCACCGCCAATGTGCGGCATATCGCGGATATCCCCCAGGAATTGCCGGGGGACGCCCCCGACGTCTTCGAGATCCGCGGCGAAGTCTATATGTCGAAATCCGATTTTTCGGCGCTCAACGAACGGTTGATGGAGGAGGGGCGGGCGCTCGCCGAACAGCGCGAACAGGCGTTCGATCCCGCCGCCGTCCGCCAGTTCGCCAACCCGCGCAACGCCGCCGCCGGATCGCTGCGCCAGAAGGACGCGAGCGTCACCGCGTCGCGCCCGCTGCGCTTCCTCGCGCACGGCTGGGGCGAGGTGAGCGCGCTTCCCGCCGATACCCAGTTCGGCGTGATGCAGGCGCTCGCGGGCTGGGGCGTTCCGGTGTCGCCGCTGCTCGCGCGCTGCGACAGCGTTGCCGACCTGCTTGTCCATTATGCCGAGATCGAGCGCCGCCGCGCCGACATGCCCTATGACATCGACGGCGTCGTCTACAAGGTCGACCGGCTCGACTGGCAGGCGCGGCTCGGCTTCGTCGCCAAGGCGCCGCGCTGGGCCATCGCGCATAAATTCCCCGCCGAGCGCGCGCAGACGACCCTCGAAGCCATCGACATCCAGGTCGGCCGCACCGGCAAGCTGACCCCGGTCGGGCGCCTGACCCCCGTCACGGTCGGCGGCGTCGTCGTCTCGAACGTTACGCTCCACAACCGCGACGAGATCGGCCGCCTCGGCGTGCGCCCCGGCGACCGCGTCGTCGTCCAGCGCGCGGGCGACGTCATCCCGCAGGTCGTCGATAATCTGACCCGCGACGAAGACCGCCCCGCTTATGCCTTCCCCGGCCATTGCCCGGTGTGCGGCAGCGAGGCGGTCGCCGAGGAGGGCGAGGTCGACGTGCGCTGCACCGGCGGTCTCATCTGCAACGCCCAGAAGTTCGAGCGCCTGCGCCATTTCGTCAGCCGCGGCGCGCTCGACATCGAGGGGCTCGGCGAAAAGAGCATCGCGGAGTTTCTGGAGCTCGGTTGGCTCGACAAAGGGCCCGCCGACATCTTCCGCCTGAAAGGCCACCGCGACGACCTGCTCGGGCGCGAGGGGTGGAAGGAGACGTCAGTCGACAAGCTGTTCGCGGCGATCGAGGCCAAGCGCACGCCTGACGCGGCGCGGCTGCTGTTCGGGCTCGGCATCCGCCACGTCGGCGCAGTCACCGCGCGCGATTTGCTCAAGGGGCTCGGCGACATGGCGCGGCTCCCCGGCAAGGCGGCCGAAATCCATGCCTATCTCGACGAGCACCCGCAGGGCGAGGAAGAGTCGGCCGGCAAATATATGACGCGCAAGGTCGAGGCGATCAAAGCGATCCTCGAGGTGCGCGCCGACGGCATCGGCGCCGCGGTGGGGGAGGCGCTCGGCGATTTCTTCCACGAACCGCACAATCGCGCATTGTGGGACGACCTTCTCTCCGAGGTCGCGCCGCCGCCCTATGTGGTCGAAACGCGCGACAGCGAGGTGTCGGGGATGACCGTCGTCTTCACCGGCAAGCTGGAGACGATGAGCCGCGACGAGGCGAAGGCGCAGGCCGAAGCGCTCGGCGCCAAGGCGGCGGGCAGCGTGAGCGCCAAGACCGACCTCGTCGTCGCGGGGCCGGGCGCAGGATCGAAGCTCAAACAGGCGAGCGCGCTCGGCATCCGCGTGATCGACGAAGCCGAATGGGCGGCGATCGTCGCGGCGGCGGGGTAAAGGATTCATTCCTTTCTTCGTCACCCCGGACTTGATCCGGGGTCCATTCAGTGCTCGCTGTCACTGACGACGGGCCGAATGGATGCTGAATCAAGTCCAGCATGACGAATATAAGAGGTGAGTGGGGCGACATGGCCAAACGCGATTATCTGGACACCCTCATGCGCGATCTCGAATCGCATACCGAGGTGCGGCGTTTCGGCAGCGGCTGGCTGTCGGGCTTCTTCGGGCTGCTCTTCGCGATCAGCGGTTTCTTCATGGTGATCGCGCTGCGCTTTCCCGACTGGTTCGCGACCCCCGAACTGGCGATCGTCAAGAATTGGGCCGGCTTTCGCGGCGCGGTCCATCTGGTCCTGCTCGCGGGCTATGGCCTGTCGCTGCTCAGCCTGCTGCTGCGCCCGCGCAAGGTGCTGGGGCTGACCGCGCTGATGGTCGGGCTCGCCGCGGCGCTGCTCGGCGGCGCGAACGTCCAGCCGCAGGAAACGCGCGACTGGGGCGTCTTTTTCGGGCTCGATTTCTTCGCGGTGAACCTGCTCGTCACCGGCTTCATGTTCGCACCGCTGGAGCGCGCCTTCCCGCATCGCCGCGCGCAGCGGCTGTTCCGCACCGAATGGCGCGAGGACCTCTTCTATTTTCTCGTCAGCACGATGTTCGTGCAGATATTGAGCTTTCTCGCGCTCGCGCCGCAGCAGTTCGTCAACGCGCATACGAACAACTGGGACGCCTTCCGGGCGGGCGTTGCTTCGCTGCCGTGGATCGTGCAGTTCCTGATCGTCCTGGTCGCGTCGGACGTCGCGCAATATTGGTATCACCGGCTATTTCACAAAGTGCCGTTCCTGTGGGGCTTTCACGCGGTCCACCACAGCGCGGCATCGATGGACTGGCTGGCGGGGTCGCGGATGCATCTGGTCGAGGTCGTCCTGCTGCGGTCGGTGACCTCGTTGCCGCTGTTCACGCTCGGCTTCAGTCCGTCGGTGATGCAGGCCTATATCGGCTTCATCTATGTCTGGTCGTCCTTGCTCCACGCCAATGTCGGCGGCGATTTCAACCGGCTCGGCCACTGGATCGCGACCCCGCGCTTCCATCACTGGCATCACGGGCTGGAGCGCGAGGCGTTCGACGTCAATTTCGCGATCCATTTCCCGTGGATCGACAAATTGTTCGGCACCTTCCACCTGCCGAAGGATCGCTGGCCCGAAAATTACGGCATCCCCGAGGAGGTGCCGAAGGCCTATTGGAACCAATTCCTTTATCCCTGGACGCGCACCGGCAAGAAGACCGACGAGGCGGCGGCGGAATAATGTTTCGTCATTGCGAGCGGAGCCCATTGGACAAACTGTCCGCTTGCCCCGCCGCTCTCCCCGCCATAAGGCCGCCGCCGTGGGCATCCTCGCCGCCTTTCGCCGTCCGGGCATCCTGCTGCTTCTGCCGCTGCTGCTCGCGCTTGCCGCGCGGGTGCTCGTCGCGCCGGGCTGGATGATCGACAGCGCGGGCGGCACGATCACCGTGCGCGTCTGTTCGGACCCCGCCAATCCCGGCGGCACGATGACCATCGCGCTCGAAAAGACCGGCGATCATAAAGCCGGTGAGGGCCAGCAGCATTGCCCGTGGGGCGCGCTCGCCGTCGCGCCGATCACGCCCGCCGCTCCGGCGCTGCCTGCAAAGCTCGCCTCGGCCGAACCCGCGCCCGTCGCGACCCCTTCGCTCGGTTTCGCGCCGGGCATTGCCTCGCCGCTCCCGCCGAGCACCGGACCTCCTGCCTTCGCCTGATCCAGCCTGAACCGCCGCCCGCGCCCAAGCGCGGTGTGGCCCCACGCCTGTATCCGGGGAAGATTTTCCGATGACCACTATTGCCTATCGCGCGGCGCCCTTACTGGCGCTCGCTATCTGTCTTGCCGCGTTGCCTGCCCATGCCGACGAGGCCGATTCGACCATCATCGTCACCGCGCCGGCCGCGACCGACGCCGCCGAGGACCGCGCCGCGCGCACGCCCGGCGGCGCCGACGTGGTCTCCTATCGCGATTATGCCGACAAGAGCGTCGTCTCGCTGCGCGACACGCTCGCTTTCTCGCCCGGCGTCTATCTCCAGCCGCGTTTCGGGCAGGAGGTGCGGATTTCGATCCGCGGTTCGGGTCTGTCGCGCGGCTATCATATGCGCGGGCTGACGCTGCTGCAGGACGGGGTGCCGATCAACCTCGCCGACGATAATGGCGATTTCCAGGAACTGGAGCCGATCTTCTTCGACCATCTGGAGGTCTATCGCGGCGCCAATGCGCTACGTTTCGGCTCGGGCACGCTCGGCGGCGCGATCAACGGCGTGACGCCGACCGGGCGCACCGCCGAGGGGCTTTACCTGCGCGGCGACGCGGGCAGCTTCGATATGCTGCGCGGCCTCGCGTCGGCGGGCGTCGCGGGCGAGCGCGTCGATGCGTGGGGCGCGGTCAGCGCCGATACGTCGGACGGCGACCGCAAGCATGCGAAGCGGCGCAGCCTGCGCTTCCACGGCAATGTGGGGCTGGCGCTGACCGGCAACATCACGACGCGTCTTTATGCGAGCTACAACCATATCGATCAGGAGCTGCCGGGCGCGCTGACCCGCGCCGAGGCGCTCACGACGCCGCGCGTCGCCAATGCGGGAGCCGTCGCGGGCGATCAGGCGCGCGACATCGAATCGCTGCGGCTCCAGAACCGCACGAGCATCGATCTCGGCGCCGCGACGCTCGACCTCGGCGTCTTCGTCAACGCCAAGACGCTGCACCATCCCATCTATCAGCTCATCGATCAGAAGAGCGTCGATCGCGGCACCTTCTTCCGCCTCGACTATGCCGCCGGAGCGGTCGAGGCGACGCTCGGCGGCGAGCTGCGCGTCGGCGACGTCCATTCGCGGCGCTTCGTCAATGTGGCGGGGCGGCGCGGCGCGAAGACCTTCGACGCGCAGCAGGACGCGCGCACCGCGACGCTTTATGGCGAGGTGCGGTTGAAGCCGGTCGAAAGCCTCTCGCTGATCGCGGGCGGCATTTACGCCGACGGGATGCGGCGCCAGCACGAGGCGTTCAACAACGGCCCGGTCGACAATTTTGGCCGTGCCGATTTCGACGCCTTCTCGCCCAAATTCGGCCTGCTGTTCGAGCCCGCGCCGGGCGTGCAATTCTATGGCAACTACAGCCGTTCGGTCGAGTTTCCGGGCTTCATCGAACTGGCGCAGGTGTCGGCCTTCGTTCCGCTCGATGCACAGCGCGCGTGGACGGCCGAGGTCGGCACGCGCGGCCGGACGGGGATGCTGAGTTGGGACCTCTCGCTCTATCGCGCCGACATCAAGGGCGAGTTGCTGCAATATAGTGTGACCGCGGACATTCCCGCGTCGACCTTCAACGCAGGCAGGACGCGGCATGAGGGGATCGAGGCGGCGCTGGAGATCGCGCCGGCGAACTGGCTCCGGCTGCGGCAGGTATACACCTACAGCAATTTCCGGTTCCGCGATGATGTCCAGTTCGGCGACAATCGCCTGCCGGTCGTGCCGCGCCACGTCTATCGCGCCGAGGCGCGCATCGGCACCGACGCGCTGCACGTCGCGCCGAACCTCGAATGGGTGCCGCAGGGGCCGTTCGCCGATTACCGCAGCCGCGTCCGCACCCCCGGCTATGCGCTGATCGGCGTCACCGGCGGCGCGCGCATTGCCGAAGGCATCGACGCCTTCGTCGATGTCCGCAACATCACCGGCAAGAAGGCGATCGGCGACATCAGCGCCGCGATCGACGTCACCGACGGCTCGGCGATCTATTATCCGGCCGAGCGCCGCGCGGTGTCGATGGGGCTGCGCGCGCGCTTCTGATCCGCGCGAGACCTCACCCGGCCGCGACCGCCGCCTGCGCCTCGGCGCGCGCGGGGGTCGCGCCGGGGATCACCGCGTCCATATCCTTGTTCTCGGGCAGGATCGGCCAGAGCAATTGCTGCCCCAGCGTCGCGGGCGGCAGATTCTCGACGCCATAGCTTTGCGGAAAATGGCGCGTGATTTTCGCGGTGCCGAACAGCACGTCCCAGAAGAACAGGAGATTGCCGAAATTGCCCTTGTAATGGACCGCCGGGTCGTCGGCGTGGCGGCCATGATGAGCATGATGCGTCGCCGGGGTGCTGATCGTCCGTTCGACCACCCACATGACGGGGGCGAGCGCCTTGATGCGATAGAGCGGCGCGTCCCACGCGACATCGCTGTGCGCGCCGATGATCACCAGCATCTTCACGACCAGATAGGCGGCATAGAACCAGCCGAGCCCGAGATAGACGAGCGCCCCCGCCAGCCAGATGTTCGGCATCATCGCATAATAGAGGAGGTTGTTCCGGTAGACGAGCCGCACGCTCATATAACGGGCATTATGGTGCGCGCGGTGGAGGTTGTAGAGCCAGGCAGTGCTGTGCGACGCGCGGTGCCACCAATATTGTGACATATCCTCGAAGACGAGGAACAGTGCGAGCGCCGCAAGCAGCGGGATATTCGCGAGCGCGCCCGCATATTCGGGAAAGAAACGGTGCCCGATCGCCCCGGTCGCAAGCAGGATCGCGGGTTGGGTGATGATGGTCAGCGTGAAGAAGCTGACGACCTCGACAATGCCGTCGTGCCGCGTCTGCTCGCTCTTGGCGAAAAGCCGGGTGCGCGCGAGTTCGAGCAGACAGAAGCCCAGAAAGATGAGCGCGACGAGCAGGCTCGATTGCGCGGAGGTGAGTTGCATCCCGATTCTCCCGATTGGCCTTCGCGGCCTTGCCTTTCGCGCAGTCTTGCCACACATCGGCGGATAGAAATGCAAAGATCTTATCATTTCGACCTGGCCGAGCGGACGCGGCTGTCGCCCGCCGAACGCGACCGGCTGACGGCGATGGCCCCGGCGCGGCGGTTCGCCGACGGCCAGTTCGTGCAGCAGCAGGGCGATCCCGGCGACGCCTTCTGGGCGGTGGTCGAGGGGCATGTCCTCGGCGGCCGCTTTGCCGAGGATGGCGGCTTCACCGCCTTTGCCGTGCTCGGGCCGGGCGATCTGTTCGGCGAACTGGCCTTCTTTACCGGCGTGCCGCGGCAGGCCGACGTGATCGCGCGCGGGCCGGCGCGGCTCGTCGCGATCGACCGGCCGCTGCTCCGCCGCTTGATGGCGACTGACATCGGCTGGGCCGAGCTGCTGCTGCGCAGCCTCGGCCGCCAGCTTGCCGGCGCGCTCGACATCATCGATGCCGAGCGGCGGCTCGGCAGCGCCGACCGGCTGCTGCGGCTACTCCGCATGATGGCGGCGGATGGCGGCGACGGCACGACCGTGCATGCGACGCAGCAGCAGCTTGCCGACCTGCTCGGCGTGTCGCGCGTCACGCTGGGCGCCGCGCTTCGGGACCTGACCGCGCGCGGGCTGGTCGAAACCGGCTATGGGCGGATCAAGTTGCGTGGATAGGTTTATGAAGAAAATTGCTCAATCACCCACGATTCCCCGAGCGAAGTCGAGGGGCTCGTTCGAGCGGAGCGAGAACCCATGGTCCGAGCCTCGACTTCGCTCGGCATAGCCCCTCGGCTTCGCTCGGGGAATCGGCTCCTATGATAGCCGCCGTGCTCCGAAACGGACGATAAAGTTTCACCTGAAACCATTTCATGCTAGGCATGACGATATGAAGAACCCCGATACGCATGTTCATGACACGCCGCCGCCGGGCGCCGCGGCCGACTGGACGATATCGCAGGACTGGGATGCCTTCACAGCCGACGAACATGCGATGTGGGACCGGCTGTTCGCGCGCCAGTCGGACATGCTGCCCGGCCGCGCGTCGGAGGCCTTTCTGCGCGGCATCGACGTGCTGCGGCTCGAAAAACCGGGTATCCCCGACTATCGCGAACTCAACGCGCGGCTGATGGCTGCGACCGGGTGGCGGGTGGTCGCGGTGCCGGGGCTGGTGCCCGACGACGTCTTTTTCGATCATCTCGCGAACCGGCGCTTTCCCGCGGGCAATTTCATCCGCACCCCCGAACAGCTCGACTACCTCGAGGAACCCGACGTCTTCCACGACGTCTTCGGCCACGTCCCGATGCTCGCCGATCCGGTGTTCGCCGATTATATGGTAGCCTATGGCGAGGGAGGGCTTCGCAGCCTCAAGTTCGATGCGCTGAAGCAGCTTGCGCGCCTCTATTGGTATACGGTCGAATTCGGCCTGATCCGCGAGGCGGGCGAGCTTCGCATCTATGGCGCGGGAATCGTTTCTTCCTTTGCCGAAAGCGTCTTCGCGCTCGATTCGGACAGCCCGAACCGCATCGGCTTCGACCTCGCGCGCGTGATGCGCACCGATTACCGGATCGACGATTTCCAGCAGAATTATTTCGTCATCGACAGCCTGGGGCAATTGCTCGACGTGACGGTGAACACCGATTTCGCCCCGCTCTACGCCGCCAACGCCGCGCTGCCGCCGATCCCGATCGCCGACATATTGGAAGGCGATGCGGTGATCACCCGCGGCACGCAGGATTATGCGCTCGCCAAGAGCGGCTGAGTTTTACTCACCTTCCTTGCGTACCGCCGATATGAGCTGGCGGCGATGCTGATGCGCTTCGCGGTCGGGCGGCACGCTGTAAATCGCGCGCAGCAGCGCGGTGTCCTGCTTCGAGAGCTCGCGCAAACCGGGCTCGCCATCGAACAGGCCGAGGATCGAATCGTCGGGTGGCGGCGGGTCGCTGTCCATTTCGGCCATAGCCACCATCGCGGCAAAGGCGGCGACCGCGTCGAGCGGATAGCCGTGAGCCTTTTCCACGTCGATAATGACGGTGGCGGCGCTCAGCGCGCGCACGGCCTGCGTTCCAACGAGGCTCGACCCGGTATGCGAGAGCATTGGCGCTCCAGTGCTGCGCAATGGCGAGCCCCCGCCTTCGCTGTGGCCGCCGATCCACGGCATCGGCGCGGTGCTTGCCGACACGGCATCGCGGCTCTGCAGCCGGGTGCTGTACCACCAGCGGATCGCATCGTCGCCGTCCACCGCCCGCTCGCGCGCGGCGGGCGACAATTCGGAAAAACGCTGCGGCGACTTCTCGAGCATCGTACGGGCCAGACCCTCGCCGTTGGCGGCAAAGACGATCACGATGTTGGTCGTACAGCCGGGCGCAGCGACGCGCGCGCCCGCCGCGGCGGCGACCGCGCGTACCCGCTCCTCGACGATCCCGGCAACCGCGTCGTCGACCTCCATCGCACGCGGACAGACGGGGTCGATCCAGCGCGCGATCGGCCGCAATTCGGCGACGCCCGCGCGGCGCACGAATTCGACGGCGCGCTTTCGCTTTTCCCGCTCGGTGCCGGGGGTGGCGGTCACGATGATCGAATCTGCATCTTCGCCGGGGGGCGGGGCTGCGGCGAGCAGGGTGAGGGCGACAAACAGGCTCATGGCCGATCCTCCCGGTGACGGGCCAAAAGCTAGCCAGTCACCAGTGAAAATTCAACTATTTGGCTACCAGCTCCCGAAGGTCGCATCCGATGGGCTCGCGCGGTGCAGCGCCCGTTCCTTGCGGCGCCAGCCATAGCGCCGCCGCTTGACCAGCAGCAGGCATGGCCATTCGGCGCTGCCGCCGCGCGCGGCAAGGCGAAAGCCCTGGGCGCGATAGGCGGCGAGCACCGGCTCCATCTGCCGCGCGATCAGCCCCGCGAGGATCGCATGGCCGCCCGGCGCCGTGATGCTGGCGATATCGGGGGCGAGGGTGATCAGCGGTCCCGCAAGAATATTCGCGACGACCAGATCATAAGGCGCCCGGTGCCGGATCGCCGGATGATCGGTCCCCGGCGCGACCGCGAGCGCGAGCCGCCCGCCGCCGCGGCCGAGCGGCACGCCATTGATCGCGGCATTGTCTCTGGTCACGAAAATGCTCGCGGGGTCGATGTCGGACGCGATCACCCGCGCGCGCGGCCAAAGCGCCATCGCGGCGAAAGCGAGGAGGCCGGTGCCGGTGCCGATGTCGGCGATGTTGCGCGGGCTCGCCCCGGCGCGCGCCAGCCGGTCGAGCATCGCGAGGCAGCCCGCGGTCGTGTCGTGCCCGCCGGTGCCGAACGCCTGGCTCGCGTCGATCAGAAAGGGAGTGCTGCCCGCCGGCACCCGGTCGGCATAGCTGCTGGTATGGACGAAGAAGCGGCCCGCCTGCACGGGCTCGAGCCCCTGCTGCGACAGCGTGACCCAATCCTCTTCGGGCAATAGCTCGACCTGGGGCTTTGCGCCTCTGGCGCTCGGAATCAGGTCTTGCAACAGCTTGAGGAGCGCCGGCCCCGGCCGCGTGTCGACATAGGCGTCGAGCTGCCAGCGCCCGCTATCCTCCTCGATCTCGCGCGTGACGACGACGGGCGCGTCGGCCAGCGCGTCGAGCTCGGGAATTTCGCCCGATAGGGCTTCCGCCTCGGCGCGCGTGCAGGGGAGGGAGACGATCCAGCTCATTTCGCCGCCTTTTCCTTTGCCAGCCGCTCGTCGAGACGCCGCGCCGCGCCAAAGGCATACTCCCGGCATTGGCTCACCGTGACCTCCGGCCTGTCCGCAAGCCGGGCGAACAGGTCGCTCGCGGACGGGTGCGGCGTGACCAATATGTCGCAGGGCAAGGCCGCCACCTTGGTGAAGGTCGCACGCATCATGGCGACATAGTCGGGATGATCGCTGAACCGATAGTCGTCCGCCGATACCGCGCTCAGGCTGTCCACATAGGCGATGGTGCGGCAAACCGCGCCTTCGCAGCTTTTCCACGTCCAGCTCGTGCTGCCCGGCGTATGGCCCGGGGTCGCGTGGGGCGTCAGGTCGATGTCGGCGATGGGCAACGCCTCGCCGTCGTGCAACTCGCCCGACACGGTCACGCCTTTGAACGGCGGAATCGCGCCGCGCTGCGGATCGATCGCGTCGGCCTCGCCGCTGCGCAGCGGCGCGACCGCCTCGCGGCGCGCAAAGACCTTGGCCCCGGTCGCGTCCTGCAGCGCCTTCAGCCCGCCGACATGA
This sequence comes from Sphingopyxis sp., assembly GCF_025869345.1. GTDB lineage: Bacteria > Pseudomonadota > Alphaproteobacteria > Sphingomonadales > Sphingomonadaceae > Sphingopyxis. The sequence goes on along the minus strand of NZ_JAOZVW010000024.1, from coordinate 7,675 downwards.
TCATAATGCTCGTGGGTCGCGAGCAGGGTGCGGATATTTTTCGGATCGAAGCCGAGCGCGCGAATGTTCGCGAGGATCGATGGTACTGCTTCCCCGGTCGCGCCGTCGATCAGCACCAGTCCGCCGGGCGCATCGATCAGTATCACGGTGATTCCGCAGGTGCCGACATAATAGCTGTTGCCGAAAATCTTTGCGGGCGGTGCCGGGTCGCTCCACCCCGTGCGCCCGTCGCAAGCCGCTGCCAGCGCCTTGCCGGTCGGTGGGACGGCGGTTGCGGGAATCGAGGTTTGCGGCGCGCAGGCGGCGAGCGTCAGCGCGGCGGGGGCGGTCACGCGGCGTGCCGAGCGGGCGATCGAGGGAAGGGATATCATCCCCCTGCCTTAAGGCAGGGGACGGCCGCTTGCCAAGCTCACGCCACCCGGCGGCTGAACTCGCTGGCGGCCTTTTCGAGCGACTGGAGCCGGTCGCCCATCTTCGCGAACTCGCTGCTCAGCGTGCTGATCTCGCCCGCGACGAGCCCCGAATCGCCCCGGATGCTGGCGATCGTCGACGACATCGAGTCGGCGGCGAGCGCGGTCTCGTCGACCGCGGCGGTGATCGAGGTGACCGTCTGCGCCTGCGCGTCCATCGCGTCGCGGATGCGCTGGGCCGAGGTCTGGACCTCGACGATCGTCGCCTGAATCGACTGGTTCGCCGACACCGATCCGCGCGTCGCCTGCTGGATCGCGGTGATCTTGCCCGCGATATCGTCAGTCGCGCGCGCGGTTTCGTTGGCGAGGCTCTTCACCTCCTGCGCGACCACGGCGAAACCGCGGCCCGATTCGCCCGCGCGCGCCGCCTCGATCGTGGCGTTGAGCGCGAGCAGGTTGGTCTGCCCCGCGATCTCGCGGATCAGCCCCAATATGGACTCGATCGATTCGGCATGGCGCGACAGCGCCTCGGACATGGCGACCGCTTCGCCCGCCTGTTCGGAGGCGCGGGTCGCGACGCTCGCCGAGGCTTCGACCTCGCTGCGCGCATCCTCGATCGCGCGGATCAGCCCGGCGGCGGTCGATGCCGCCTCGCGCATCGCCATCGCCGATTGCTCGGACGCGGCGGCGACTTCGCTGGTCTTGGCGATCATGCCCTTCGCCGCCTGGTCGGCCGAGGCCGCCTGTTTCGCGAGCTGCTGGCGCGCGGTGTCGGTGTCCTGCACCAGCGACGCGATCGAGCGGTCGAAATCGCCCGCCAGCGTCTGCCGCTCGCCCGAGATCACCGCGCGGTCCAGCTTTTCGGCATAGCGCTGCATGATGTCGAACTCGAGCAGCCCGAGCCGGTTGATCGCGCCGGTCAGCCGGACGATGCGGTTCGCATCGTCCCCGCACGCCGCGACGACATATTCGATCGTCAGCCGCTGGCTTTCGGCCATGCACGACATCACCGACGCGAGCGGCAGCTTGACGCGGCGCGCCATATGCGTGTTCTTGCAGGCGATCGTCGCGACCTCCTGTCCCGCGGGGTCGCTATATTTGAGCGCGGTGTGCCGCGCGCTGCCGCGGACATAGGATTCGTAAAGCTCGCCCTCGACCGGGCGGTCGACCGAGGGAAGCGCGTTGAAGGCGTCCCAATAGGCGCGCGCAATTTCCTCCTCGTGCCCGGCGATCATCGCCTGGATTTCGGCCGAGTGCGCGGCAAGCTGCCCGTCGAGATCGTAATAGGGAAAGCGATCCGCCATCAGAACGGGATCGATCTGCTGCTTATGAATGGGATTTTCCTTCACCATGATCCGTTTCCCCGATCCCCAAAAACCGCGCCTTTCCAAGCAGGCGGGTCCGCCCCGCCCGTGCTCTGGAAACGTGCGGGCCAGATATGGAAGAAAATTGGTAAAAGCGCCGTTAACCAGCCGCGCCGATTTTGCCGGAAAGGCGCGGACCTGAACCGGGTCGTCGTCCGAAACTCTCTTCTTTGTGGCTTCGTGTCTTTGTGCGAAAACAAAACAATCGCAGGGCGACACAAAGAAAGCTGGAACGCACAGGCGAGTCCGCGTCTCCGCGCGCCCGATATGGAGAGCGACCATGATCATCGGCACCCCCCGGGAAATCAAAAATCACGAATATCGCGTCGGCCTGACCCCCGAAAGCGCGCGCGAGCTCGTCGCGCACGGGCACCGCGTCCTCGTCGAGACCGGCGCGGGCGAGGGGATCGGGGCGCATGACCGCTTCTATGAGCAGGCGGGGGCCGAGATCGTCGGGACGCCCGCGGACATCTTCGCGACCTGCGAGATGGTGGTGAAGGTCAAGGAACCGCAGCCGGCCGAACGCGCGATGCTGCGCCCCGGCCAGATCCTCTACACCTATCTCCATCTCGCGCCCGATCCCGAGCAGACGCTGAGCCTGATGAAATCGGGCGCGGTGTGCATCGCCTATGAGACCGTCACCAGCCCGCACGGCGGCCTGCCGCTGCTGAAGCCGATGAGCCAGGTCGCGGGGCGCATGTCGATCCAGGCCGGCGCGACCGCGCTCGAAAAGGCGCACGGCGGCCGCGGGGTGCTGCTCGGCGGGGTGCCGGGAGTGGCGCCGGGCAAGATCTGCATCATCGGCGGCGGCGTCGTCGGCTTCAACGCGGCGCAGATGGCGGCGGGGCTCGGCGCCGACGTCACCATCCTCGACCGCGATCCCGAAGTGCTGGAGCGCGTCGGCACCTTCTTCGAGGCGCGGGCGAAGACGCGCTTCTCGAACCGTGCCAACCTTGCCGAATGCGTGGCCGAGGCCGATCTCGTCATCGGCGCGGTGCTGATCCCCGGCGCCGAAGCACCGAAGCTGGTGACGCGCGCCATGCTGGGGACGATGCGTCCCGGCTCGGTGCTCGTCGACGTCGCGATCGACCAGGGCGGCTGTTTCGAGACCAGCCATGCGACGACCCACGCCGATCCGACCTATGTGGTCGACGGCATCGTCCATTATGCGGTCGCCAACATGCCGGGCGCGGTCGCGCGCACCAGCACCTATGCGCTCAACAACGTCACCCTGCCGCACGCGCTGCGCATCGCCGATCTGGGCTGGAAAGAGGCTTTGCGACGCGACGTGCATCTTGCGCAGGGTTTGAACGTTTGGAATGGTAAGGTGACGTTCGAGGCCGTAGCCGAAGCGACCGGAACCGACTATGTGCCTGTCGAGCAGGCGCTTGCCTGAGGAACGAAGAAGAGAGACGATGACCGACCAGGACCCGACGCCGCAAGAAGAGGAAGAGAATGAAGTGCTGCGCGCCGCGCGCGAGCTTCAGGCGCAGAAGGAAGCCGCCGAAGCGACCGAAGCGGCCGACAAGGAGGCCGGAAAGGCCAAGCGTCCCGGCTGGAAGACCGCGGCCGCCGCAAGCCTCGGCATCGGATCGGCCGCGGTGATCGCGGCCTTGCTCTACGCGAACCGCGACAAGATCAAGTGAGGCATAGCCCGCGCGGCAAGGCCGCGCGGGTTGAAAATGCGGGACTCGGGGCGGCCTTGAGCCGCCCTTTCCTGTTTCGGGGCAAGCGTTGGGAAAGCATCCGCTGTCTTGCGACTTTAGAAAATCTTGAGAACGGCATCAGGACTTGGGCTGCGCCCCCGGCCTATCGATCGCGATCATCGGTCGAACAGGAAAAGGGGGAGAGAAGCATGCATCATGATACGGGCCAGTGCGGGAGCCGCCGCCGCGCATCCTTGCTTGCCATGGCAGCGTTGCTTGCCGGATGCGGCTCGCAATCGACCGCCGCCAGCGACAGCGTCGCCGCGGCGGCACCGGCGAACGGCGCGGCGACGCCCGTCCTCGCTTCGGCGCAAGCCGTTGCCGCGTCGCCGACAGTCTTGCCCATCGAACAGGGACTCTACATCTCCGGCTATCGGACGCCGGACGGCATCTATTTCACCGCAGACGACAGCCCCGATGCGGCAAGCGCCTGCAAGGGCGCCACGGACCTGTTCTTTTATGACGGCGCCCATACCGGCGAAATCGGTTCGGATGAGTTCGGTCATTGGACGAATGCCGCTGTCAGCATTTCGCGCGTCGGCCCCGCGCGCAAGCCGCTCGCCGCCGATCTTGCCAGGGCGTCGCGCGGTTTCACGCTGGTCTGGGATGCGGCGGGTGAGCGAAAGGGCATTCCCTCGCTGGCGCTGAAAGCGACGGGCCCGGGCCGGTTTACGCACCTCAGCATGGGCTCCTTCGGGCAGAGCTCTTATATGAAATGCTCATTTGGGCAGCTTTCGCTGAAGATGCAGGGCGCTGTCCGCGCCGAGCAGCCGCAAATGGCGAGTGCGAGAGTCCCGCAGGCACCGGGAGCGTCGGACGAGGAGGCGGTGCGCGCCCTTGTCGGCAGCATCTACGGCTGGCGCGATGGGCGCAGGGTCGAATTCCTCGACGAGTGGCGCATCCTGTTCAGCCCGCGGATCGAGAGCCTGCTCGCGCAATGCGGGGCTGCGCAGGACAATGCCGATCCCCGCGCCAATGAAGGCGAAGGGGCCTATACGGTGCTGGGGGATCAGGGGTGCGTCGGCGCCCCGTTCCTGCTCGAACCCGTCGGCGGCGATCCCGCGCCCTTCATTCCGAAATCGCGCCCTCTGCTGCGGCGCATCGGCGCCGATACGATCGAGGTGGAAATCGTTGTCCCGCCTGCCGACCGTGAATATTGGGGGTGGAGCCAGACCCTCCGCTTCCAGCGCAGCGGCGGAAGTTGGCTGATCGATGAAATCCTGACCCGGACCGGCACCGGAACCGACCTCTACAGCAGCGGCATCCAGCAGAATATTGTCGAGCTTCGCAAAATCGCGAAAAAGCCTCGAAGGCGCTGAATGCTCGTTCGGCGTCGCCGTCATGGCATGCGCTGGACGTCACGCCGCGATGCGATTCCTCTCGTCGCGACGCAGGGTCAGGACTTCGACGCCGGTGCCGGTCACCGCGACCGTATGCTCGAACTGGGCCGATAGTTTGCGGTCGTCGGTCACCACCGTCCACCCGTCCTCTTCGGTCGAAACCTTGCGGCTGCCCTGATTGATCATCGGCTCGATTGTGAAGACCATCCCCTCGCGCAGCCGCATCCCGGTCCCGCGGCGCCCGAAATGGAGCACCGACGGCTCCTCGTGCATCTCGCGGCCGATGCCGTGCCCGCAATAGTCGCGCACGACCGAATAGCCGTTCCGCTTCGCGTGGCGCTCGATCGCGAAGCCGATGTCGCCGAGCTGCGCGCCGGGGCGCACCTGCGCGATTCCCTGCCACATCGCCTCCTCGGTCACCTTGACGAGCCGCCGCGCGGCGGGCGCGACCGCGCCGACGAGATAGGTCTTGCTCGAATCGGCGATGAAGCCGTTCTTTTCGAGCGTGATGTCGAGGTTGATGATGTCGCCGCCCTGGATGATCTCGCCCGCGTCGGGGACGCCGTGGCAGACGACATGATTGATCGAGCAGTTGAGGACATATTTAAAGCCGTACTGCCCCTTGCTCGCCGGCCGCGCGGCCAGGTCGACGGTGATGAAGCGCTCGACCAGATCGTTGACCTCCATCGTCGAGCGGCCGGCAAGATCGAGCCCGTCGAGCATCTCGAACACCGACGCCAGGAGGCGGCCCGACTGGCGCATCAGGGCGATTTCGCCGGGGGTCTTGACCATCTCAGGCCGCCGCCCGGCCGGCGAGGCGGACGTTCGCGGCGGCGAGCTGCATCCGGACGATTTCGTTGAACGACAGCGCCGGATTGGCCTCGGCCATCATGCCGATCTTCATCCAATATTCGGCCTGCGCATTGATCGACCGGCACATCACGGTGCTGGCGCGGCGCGCTTCCTCGTGCAGTTCGTCGTCGATTTTCACGATGCCCATGATCGGTCCTTGGTAGATAGATGATATATGGATCATATATGATTCGTATATCGGGGCGTCAATCGCTGTTATAGCCCTTCCTCGTCACCCCGGACTTGATCCGGGGTCCCGCTTTTCACCGTTGCTCAGCGGGACCCCGGATCAAGTCCGGGGTGACGAAAGAGGGCAGGCTCACTACCTGCTCGCAGACGTTCCGCCGCCTGCAGCGGCCTAAACCGACATCATCATGCGCTAAGCAATTGCATATCGCGGCAGGAAGGCTTAACCGGCGGCCATCGACCGACAGAGTCAGGAAACGGGGCTGATATGGCTGGCAAGGAAACGAGCGGGCGACCGCTTTCACCGCATCTGCAGGTGTATAAATGGGCGCCCTCGATGGCGGTGTCGATTTTCCACCGCATCACGGGCGACGGCCTCGCGATCGTCGGCGCCCTGATGTTCCTCTGGTGGCTCGGCGCGATCGCCGCGGGGCCGGAGGCCTATGCGGCCTTCGTCGCCTGCGTCTGGAAAGATCCGAGCCCCGAAATCAGCGCGCTGCATCAGGTGACCAACATCCTCGGCAAGGTGGTGCTGGTCGGCCTGACCTGGGCCTTTTTCCAGCATCTCTTCTCGGGCCTCCGCCACTTCGTGCTCGACACCGGCGCGGGTTATGAGCTTAGGACCAACCGGCTCTGGTCGATCCTCGTTTTCGCCGGCGCGATCCTCGCGACCGCCGCCGTCTGGCTCACTATCGCGCAGGAGGCGCTCCATGGGTAACGGAACGCGCCTCGGCCGCGTGCGCGGGCTCGGCCCGTCGCATCACGGCACCGGCCACTGGCTTCAGCAGCGCCTGACCGCGCTCGGCAATGTCCTGCTCGTCACCTGGTTCTTCGTCTCGCTGATCCGCCTGCCGCTCGGCGATCATGGCGCGGTCCATCGCTGGGCGTCGAACCCCACCGTCGCGCTCGCGCTGATCCTGCTCGTCATCAGCGTCTTCTGGCATTTCCGCCTCGGCCTGCAGGTGATGATCGAGGATTATGTCCACGGCGAAGCGACCAAGCTGCTGTCGCTCGTCATCCTGAATTTCTACGCGATTGGCGGCGCCGCTTTCGGTATCTTCGCCATTGTCCGCATCGTGCTTGCGCCCGCCGCCGGGCTTGCTCCGGGGGGCATGTGACATGACCGAAGCCTATAAGATCATCGACCATATCTATGACACCGTCGTCGTCGGTGCCGGCGGCTCGGGTCTCCGCGCCACCATGGGCAGCGCCGAGGCGGGGCTCAAGACCGCCTGCATCACCAAGGTGTTCCCGACGCGCAGCCACACCGTCGCGGCGCAGGGCGGCATCGCCGCCAGCCTCGGCAACAATACACCCGACCATTGGCAATGGCATATGTACGACACCGTCAAGGGGTCCGACTGGCTCGGCGACCAGGACGCGATCGAATATATGGTGCGCGAGGCGCCCGCGGCGGTCTACGAGCTCGAACATGCGGGCGTGCCGTTCAGCCGCAACGCCAACGGCACCATCTACCAGCGTCCGTTCGGCGGCCATATGCAGAATATGGGCGCCGGTCCGCCGGTGCAGCGCACCTGCGCCGCGGCCGACCGCACCGGCCACGCGATGCTCCATGCGCTCTATCAGCAGTCGCTGAAATATGACGCGGACTTCTTCGTCGAATATTTCGCGCTCGACCTGATCATGGAAAATGGCGCGTGCCGCGGCGTGATCGCGCTGTGCCTGGAGGACGGCAGCATCCACCGCTTCCGTTCGCAGGCGGTCGTGCTGGCGACCGGCGGCTATGGCCGCTGCTATTTCACCGCCACCTCGGCGCATACCTGCACCGGCGACGGCGGCGGCATGGTGCTGCGCGC
>NZ_JAOZVW010000023.1 GCF_025869345.1 Sphingopyxis sp. | reverse complement strand
AGTGTGGGGTCAGCCGACGCACGCCCTGGGTTCCCGCTTTCGCGGGAATGACGAAGGTGGGGAGGGGCCGCTTCCCACCCCAAAGCAGACGTCACACCCTACAACACATATTTGCTGAGGTCGGTGTCGCCCACGACATCGGCGAGCTGCTTGTCGACATAAGCAGCGTCGATGGCGAGCGTCGTGTCGGGGACGTCCTCGGCGGTGAAGCTGATTTCCTCGACCAGCCGCTCCATGATCGTCTGGAGGCGGCGCGCGCCGATATTCTCGACCCTTTCGTTGACCTCGGCGGCGAGCTTTGCGACGCGCGCGATCGCGTCGGGGGTGAAGCTCAACGTCACGCCCTCGGTGCCGAGCAGCGCGGCATATTGTTCGGGAAGCCCGGCCTTGGTTTCGCTCAAAATACGGACGAAATCCTCCTCGGTCAGCGCGCCGAGTTCGACGCGGATCGGCAGGCGGCCCTGCAACTCGGGGAGCAGATCGCTCGGCTTGGCAACGTGGAAGGCGCCCGACGCGATGAACAGGATATGGTCGGTTTTCATCGGGCCATATTTGGTCGCGACCGTCGTGCCCTCGATCAGCGGCAACAGGTCGCGCTGCACGCCCTCGCGGCTCACCGATCCGCCGCGCACGTCGCTGACCGCGATCTTGTCGATCTCGTCGAGGAAGACGATGCCGTTCGCCTCGGCATCGGCGAGCGCGACACGCGCGACATCGTCCTGGTCGAGGCGCTTGTCCTGTTCTTCCTCGATCAGCCGCGTCGCGGCCTCGATCACCTTCAGCTTGCGGCGTTTCTTGGGCAATCCGCCCATGGCCTTGCCGAGCATGTCCGACAGGTTGATCATGCTCATCTGCCCCGGCTGGCCGGGCAGATCGAACGGCATGTTCGGCGCGTCGGCGACCTCGACCTCGACCTCGCTGTCGTCGAGATGGCCTTCGCGGATGCGCTGGCGGAAACTCTGGCGCGTCGCCTCGCTGGCGCTCTTGCCGGTGAGGGCGTCGAGCAATCGCTCCATCGCGGCTTCTTCGGCGGCGGCGCGCACGGCGCCGCGGCGACGGTCCTTTTCGAGGCGCACCGCTTCTTCTACGAGATCGCGCGCGATCTGTTCGACGTCGCGGCCGACATAGCCGACCTCGGTGAATTTGGTCGCCTCGACCTTGATGAAAGGCGCGTCGGCGAGCTTGGCGAGGCGGCGCGAGATCTCGGTCTTGCCGCAGCCCGTCGGGCCGATCATCAGGATATTCTTGGGGCTCACCTCGTCGCGCAGATCGGGCGAAAGCTGCTGGCGGCGCCAGCGGTTGCGCAGCGCGACGGCGACCGCGCGCTTCGCGGCGTTCTGGCCGATGATGTGCGTGTCGAGGGCGGCGACGATCGCCTTCGGAGTCAGATCCTTGTTCATGCTTATTTCCGGATTTCGATGGTTTCGGAGGTGAACTGGTCGTTGGTGTAGACGCAGATATCGGCGGCGACCTCCATCGCCTTGCGTGCCAGCACCTCGGGGTCTTTCTCATAATCGGCGAGGGCGCGCGCCGCCGAGAGCGCGAAATTGCCGCCCGATCCGATCGCGGCGATCCCGCCCTTGGGTTCGAGCACGTCGCCGTTGCCGGTGATGACGAGCGTTACCTCCTTGTCGGCGACGATCATCATCGCTTCCAGATTGCGGAGATATTTGTCGGTGCGCCAGTCCTTGGCGAGTTCGACCGCGGCGCGGAGCAATTGGCCGTTGTGGCGCTCAAGCTTGGCCTCGAGCCGCTCGAACAGGGTGAAGGCATCGGCGGTGGCGCCCGCGAAGCCGCCGATGACGCTGCCGTCGTGGAGGCGGCGCACCTTCTTCGCATTGGGCTTCATCACCGTCTGGCCCATCGATACCTGACCGTCGCCGATGACGACGACCTTGTCAGCATTGCGGGCGGAAAGGATGGTGGTTCCGTGCCAGGGCGCGGCACTTTGCGCATGAGGATTGGTCATGGGCGGGGATATGGGAGATGGCGGGCGGGGCCGCAAGGGGAGGGGGCGTAGCGCGCTCAGCGCGGCGGATTTGTCGCGAGATATTCGACGATCGCCTTGACCTCCTGCGCCCGCTCGCGCGGGATCACCAATATGTCGTCGCCGTGCGTCACCACGATCAGGCCGGAAACGCCGACGACCGCGACGCGCTTGCCCTCGCAGGCGCGAAGATAATTGTCCGTTGCGTCGATCGCGATCACCTCGCCGATGCGGACATTGCCGGACCCGTCCTTGTCGCCGAGCTCGTGGAGCGCCGCCCAGCCGCCGACGTCCGACCAGCCGGGATCGACGGGCGCGACGACGACGCGTTCGGCGCCCTCCATCACCGCATAATCGATCGAGTCCGCCGGGCTGGCGAGAAAGGCGTCGGGATCGGGGTGGATTCGGGCACCGTCGCGCCGGGCCTTCGCGGCGGCCGCCGCGCAGGAGGAGGCCATCGCCGAATGCTGCCGTTCGAGTTCGGCAAGGAAACGGTCGGCGCGCATCAGGAAGATGCCGGCATTCCAATAATGCCCGCCCACGGCCAGCATCGCCTCGGCCTTGTCGCGCGGCGGTTTCTCGACGAAACGCCGCACCGCGCGGACCCCCGGCGCCTCGGCCAGGGGATCACCCGCGGCGATATAGCCATAGCCGGTCTCGGGATGCGACGGGGTGATGCCGAAGGTCGCGAGCGCCCCGGCCTCGACCGCCGGGCGCGCCGCTTCGATAGCGTCGAGAAAAGCGGGCACGTCGGTCATGACATGGTCGGCGGGCATGACCAGAATCGTCGAAGCGGGATCGTCGGCCAGGGTCGCGAGCGCCGCGAGCGCAATCGCCGGCGCGGTGTTGCGCGCGGCGGGCTCCACGATGATCCGCGCGTCGGCGATGCCCCCGGCGGCGAGGTCAGCCTCGACATGCGCGACATGCGCCGGGCCGCAGACGACGAGCGGCGCGGCGAAACGGGTGCGATCGACGGCGCGGCCCAGGGTCTGCAGGAACATGCTGTCGCCGCCGGTCAGCGGCTGAAACTGCTTGGGCGCGGTGCCGGTCGATACCGGCCACAGGCGAGTGCCCGAGCCGCCGGAGAGGATGACGGGAACGATCTTGCTCATCTTGATCCTATAGGGAAGGAAATCAGGCAGGCCAACTCAGCAGCGCGCGGGCACCGGGGGCCAGCGCAATCGCGCCGGCGTGGTCCGTTGTCACGCATTCACCGACATTCACCACTTCGCCGGCTATGCTGCATCCTTGTGACAGCGGAACGAAGATGAAGTCTCCGGGTTCCTGCGGCAGCACGGATGCGGCCGCCGGGCCCGAGAGATGCAGCAGCCGGAAATGCGGGCCGTCGACGAGCAGGCGATTGTCGGCTGCGGCGAGGCGGCCATCGCGCGGGTCGGGCCGCGGGCCGAGCGTGGCGACCGCGAGCCCCGCATCGAGATGCAGTTCGCGCGGGCGGCCATAATCATAGAGGCGATAGGTGCAGTCGACATTCTGCTGCACCTCGACGATCGTCAGCCCGCCGCCGATCGCATGGATCGTTCCCGCGCGATTATAGACGAAATCGCCGGCCTCCGCGTGACGCCAGTCGATCATGCCGGTGATCGAACCATCGAGCGCCGCATCGTGGAGCGCTTCGCGCGTCGTCGGCGCAGCGAGGCCGACGCCGAGTTCGGCGCCGGGTTCGGCATCCACCACCAACCAGCATTCCTCCTTGCCGCGCGGATAGCCCGCCGCCCTTGCCGCGTCGTCGTCGGGGTGGACCTGGATCGACAGCCGTTCCGACGTGAAGAGGAATTTGACCAGGATCGGCGCATTCTCTCCGGCCGGATGCGCAAACCATATCTCGCCGATGCGCCGCCCGTCGAAATCGCCGAAAGCGGCCGGGATGTCGGTGCGCCCCCACGGCTTTTCGACGACGATGGTTTCAAGGCGAGTCAGCGTGGGCATGGGAAGTCGGACCTGTTTCCTTTCGCCGGGATGGCGATCGGGGGGATCAACCCATAACCCGACAAGGCGCGCTTCGTTGCGCGAAAACGAGCAAGAGCTTCAGGCCGCCCGGTGCAGGCGGTTGCCGGTCGCGCCGCTCGGCTGATCGAGCCAGAGCCCGCGCGTGTCGTAAACGATCTTGTCGCTGCGTTCTTCGAGCGGGATCGACCGGAAGAGATCGTGGTCGACGAGAACGATCAGCAGTTCGCATTCCGCCAGCGCGCTGTCGAGGTCGATCAACTCGGTGCCGGTGCCCGCGAACTCGACCGGCAGGCCGCGCGCGTAAGGCTCGACGATCCGGATCTGTTGTCCGAAACGGCGCGCGAGCGCCGCGGCGACCTCGACCGCGGGGCTTTCGCGGAAATCGTCGATATTGGGTTTGAACGCGAGGCCGAGGCAGGCGACGCGCGCCTCCGGATGCTGCGAGACGAGCATTTCGGCGGCGCCGATGACGTGCGCGGTCTTAGCGAGGTTGACCTCGCGCGCGGTGCGGATCAGGCGGCTGTGCTCGGGTGCACCGTGGACGAGGAACCAGGGATCGACTGCGATGCAGTGACCGCCGACGCCGGGGCCGGGCTGGAGGATGTTGACGCGCGGGTGGCGGTTGGCGAGGCGGATCACCTCCCATACGTCGACGCCCAGATGCTCGGCCATCATCGACAGCTCGTTGGCGAAGGCGATGTTGACGTCGCGATAGCTGTTCTCGACCAGCTTCACCATTTCGGCGGCGCGCGCCGAAGTGGTGACGCAGGCGCCGCGCACGAACTGGCGGTAGAAGGTCATCGCACGGCGCGCGCAACGCGGCGTAATGCCGCCGATGCAGCGGTCGTTATCGACGAGTTCGACGAGGATGCGCCCCGGCAGCACGCGCTCGGGGCAATAAGCGACGAAGATGTCGGCGGCGCCGGTGCAGGCGCCGGGTACCTTGAGGTCGGGGCGAAGCTCCGCGAGCAGCGCGGCGACTTTCTCGGTGGTGCCGACGGGCGAGGTCGATTCGAGGATAACGAGATTGCCCGCCTCGAGCTTCGGCGCGATCGCGCGCGCGGCAGAGAGGACGTGACTGATGTCGGGGCGATGATCTTCGTCATGCGGGGTCGGCACCGCGATGACGAAGACGTCGGCGGGCGCGACGTTGGTCGAAGCGACGAGCGCGCCGCGCGACACGACGCCCTGGACGAGGCCGTCGAGATCGACTTCCTCGATATGCACCTTGCCGTTGTTGACGGTATCGACGACGTGCTGGCTGACGTCGATGCCGGTGACGCGGCTGCCCGAGCGCGCGATCAGCGCGGCGGTCGGCAGGCCGATATAGCCAAGGCCGAGGACGGTAACCTGCTGGTCGTTATCGATGGGCACGCGCAACAATCTCCGCTATTCGTGTGGCGGCGCGGCCGTCCCCGAAGGGATTATGCGCGCGCGCCATGGCGTTATAGGCGCCTTCATCGTCCAAAAGGCTGAAAATTTCCGAAACGATGCGATTTTTGTCGGTGCCGACGAGCCGCGCGGTGCCCGCTTCGATACCCTCGGGCCGCTCGGTCGTCTCGCGCATCACGAGGACGGGCTTGCCGAGCGATGGCGCTTCCTCCTGCACGCCGCCGCTGTCGGTGAGAACGAGGGTCGAGGCGCCGAGGAGGCGAACGAAGTGCGGATAGTCGAGCGGATCGATCAGCGCGACGTTGGGCAGGCCGCCGAGTATCGGCTCCATCGCGCTGCGCACATGCGGGTTGGGATGAACGGGAAAGACGACCGCGACGTCGCTCCGCGCGGCGATGCCGGCGATGGCGTCGGCGATGGCTTTCATGCCGTCGCCGAAATTCTCGCGCCGGTGCGAGGTGACGGCGATGATGCGCTGGCCCGCGAAGCGCGCCAGCAACGGGTCGAGCCCAGCCGCGAGCGACGGCTCTTCGTCGATGCGCGCCTCGGTCGCGAGCAAGGCGTCGATCACGGTATTGCCCGTGACGTGGATGCGCTCGGTGGGCACATTCTCGGCGCGGAGCGCCGCTGCGGCGGTTTCGGTGGGCGCGAAATGCAGGTCCGCGACCGCGCCGGCGACCCTGCGGTTCACTTCCTCGGGCCAGGGATGATAGATATTGCCGCTGCGCAGCCCGGCCTCGACATGACCGACGGGAATCTTGCGAAAATAGGCAGCGAGCGTCGCCGCCATCGTGGTCAGCGTGTCGCCGTGAACGAGGATGCGGTCGGGCTTCTCGGCATCAAGGGTTTCGCCAAGGCCCGTCACCAGCCGCGCCAGAAGCGCGTCGAGCGACTGGTTCGGGGTCATGACGTCAAGGTCGATGTCGGGCACGATCCGCGCGATCGCGAGCACCTGGTCGAGCATCTCGCGATGCTGGGCCGTGACGCATACGCGAACCTCGACTTCGCTACGGGCGTGTAAGGCATGGACGACGGGAAACATTTTGATCGCTTCCGGGCGGGTCCCGAAAACTGTCATAATTTTCATCATCGTCTCTCTAACCATCGAAAACCGGGAGCGGGGTTATGCGGGATTATATAGAAAGCATATCTTGCCGATAGGTTTAAGCGCGGCGTTTCCCGCGCCGCGTTGCCGCCGTTTGCCGGTCGATCAAGGGCGGACCGGACCGATCCGGCGGCTTTTCTTTCGATTTGAGGGAACCGGATCGTCTTTCGATCATTGAGGACGATGCTTCTCCGGTCTACGGCAGGAGGCGTTTCGTCGTGCGCGCAAGCCGCATGGGGGCGGACGCATTTGAACAGGATGAGTTTTGGTGTTTTGGAATCGAACGAAGCCGGCCAATGTCGTGGAGCGGCGACGTCACCGCCTTTCCGACGGCCGGCGTATCTATGCGATCGGCGACATCCATGGTCGCGACGATCTTTTTGCCGGCATCATCGACCGGATACGCGCGGACTCGGCTGCGCGCGATGCCGCGAACGGCAAGGCCGCGGTCACGATCATCCTGCTCGGCGATCTGGTCGATCGCGGGCCGCAGTCGGCCGAGGTGGTGGATCGCGCCATCGCGCTCGGGCAGGAATTCGACGATCTGCACCTGATCGTCGGCAATCACGAAGAATGTTTCCTGGCCGCCCTGACCGGCAGCGAGCGTCGCGTGCGCTATTTTTCCCGCATCGGCGGCGATGCGACGATGCGCAGCTATTGGCCCGCGGACGAGGATTATGATTCCCTTTGCTTTGAGACGCTGGCGGCGCAGCTTCCCCGGCACGTGCCGCAGGCGCATATCGATTTCCTGAATGCCGGCGAGGATCTGATCCAGATCGACGATTTCGTCTTCGTCCATGCGGGCGTGCGTCCCGGCGTTCCGCTGGAACGCCAGAAGGTGCACGACATGCGCTGGATACGCGAAGAGTTCCTGGACGATTTCAGCGATCATGGCGGACTGGTCATTCACGGCCATACCATTACCGACGAACCCGACATCCAGATCAACCGGATCGGGATCGATACCGGCGCCTTCATGTCGGGCCGCCTGACGGCGATCGGCATAGAAGGCGAAGAGCTTTGGTATCTAAGAGCCGAGAATTAAGGGTTGTCTCGACCCAAGGCCCCGGATAAGGGCCGGGTCCGACCCAAGAACCGCCAATCGACGATTGTGCATTCCCATGACCACCGGAAGTTCGCTATCATCATGAAACTGAGCAACCGGGGATATCTGCCCTCGTTTCGAGCGCCGGTGTGGGTTTTTCTCTTTTTCATGTTCGCCGTCTTTCTGTTGGGCGGCGGCTCGCGGTCCGACCTGGCGTCGTTGCCCTTTTTGCGCGGCCTGGCGGCGATGCTGATCGGCTATGGCCTGCTGTCGCTCGGGCCGGGGGACTGGAGAAGCGTCAGGGTGCCGGTGCTGTTGCTGGCGGGTGCCGCGCTCTGGATGATCGTCCAGCTTGTTCCGCTGCCGCACGACTGGTGGGCCGCGCTGCCGCGCCGCGACGTGATCGCGAGGCTCGATGCGATGCTCGGCTATCCCGATCTGTCGCGCCCGATCAGCTTCGCGCCGTCGATGACCTGGAACAGCCTGCTTTCGCTCACGGTTCCCGTTTGCGCGCTGGTGCTTGCCGGGACGCTGACCTTCGCCGAGCTTCGCGACGCGCTCAAATATGTGGTCGGCATCGCGCTGATCAGCGTCGCGGCAGGCGTCCTGCAGAAAATGGGCGGGGCGGGGTCGCCCGCCTATCTCTATCGCATCACCAACGTCGATTCGATGGTCGGCCTGTTTGCCAACCGCAACCACAGCGCCGCTTTTCTGGCGGCGATCCTCGTCATTACGGCCATGTTCCTGCGCGACGAGCTGCTCAAGCGGAAACGGCAGGCGATGGTCGTCATCGGCCTGGGGGCCGCGATCGCCCTGTTCGTGACCATCATCCTGACCACGGGATCGCGCGCCGGCCTTCTTGTCGGCGGCATCGCATTCCTTACGACGCACTATATGGTGTGGTCGGCGCAGCGCAAACAGCGCGGCCAGACCGCGTCCAAGGCGCGCGGAACGCGCCGCGAACCGGCGGCGCTCACGATCGCGAAGCTCGCCGCGCCGTGGGTGCTGCTGCTGTTCGTCGCGGGACTGTTCCTCGCCTCGAACCAGATGAATTCGCTGAGCCGGCTCGCCGACCTGTCGGTCGCCGCCGACATGCGCACGCAGGCCGGTCCCGTCGTTCTGAATATGGCGGATCGTTTCTGGTTGTGGGGCAGCGGCTTCGGGTCGTTCCGCTGGGTATTCCTGATATTCGAGCCCGACGCGATGCTGGGCGTCCAATATTTCAACAATGCCCACAACGACTGGCTTGAACTGCTGATCACCGGGGGGCTGCCGGCGGTGCTGCTGCTGGTTGCGGGACTGGTGTGGACCGCGCTGCAGTTTCGCGGCCATGGCGGATGGCGGACGCTGGACCGCCGCGGCGACGTTCGTCTGCCGATCGCCGTCGTGCTCCTGATCTTCGCGATCGCAAGTATTGTCGATTATCCGCTGCGCGTCCCGTCGTTGCAGGCATTTGTCGCAATTCTGCTGGTATTGCTGGCGAAATTCCGGGTATCGACCGGATCGGCCGAATAGTCCGGAGAATACGGCCGACCGGAATATCGGCCGAGGTGCGTGGCGCGCTGAAAAGCGGGCCGGAAATGAGGATTTTATGCGTCTGGTTCGTCCTATCATCCTGCTCGCCGCGCTCCTGCTGGGGGCCTGTGTGAAAGCGCCGCCGCCGGTCGCGTCGAATCCGAGTTTCAATATCACGCAGCTTCCCTCGCTTCCCGAACCCGAGGGCGGCGACGTGGTGCGATCGACGCGCCTGTCCTTCATCGGCCCGTTCAGCGAGCTGCGCGTCGAAGTCTTCGGCGTTCCCGACATGCAGCGCGACATCATGACCGACGGCGAAGGCAATTTCTCCTTTCCGCTGGTCGGAACCGTGGCGGCCGCCGGCAAGACCCCGTCGGCGATCGCCGAGGACATCACGCAGAAGCTGCGCGGCCGCTACGTTCGCGATCCCCAGGTCACGGTGAACTTCAAATCGTCGGTCAATCCGCTTGCGCTCCAGTCGCTTTCGGTCGCGGTCGACGGGCAGGTTCAAAAGCCCGGCAGCTATCCCGTCGTGGGCCGCGTGACGCTGATGCGCGCCGTGGCGCTCGCTGGCGGCCTGACCGAATATGCGAAGCTCGACGACGTGCTCGTGTTCCGCGAGGTCGGCGGTCAGAAGTTCGTCGGCGTCTATAACCTGGGCGCGATCCGCCGCGGCAATTATGCCGACCCCGAAATCTTCCCGAACGATGTGGTCGTGGTCGGCGATTCGCCGCAGCGCCGCATGTTCAAGGATATTCTGCAGGCTTCGCCGCTGTTGACGACGCCGCTGATCATCCTCGGCAACAATCTGTAGAGCAGGGCAATAATCGGAATGACCGAAGCGATCAGATCTGCGGACGGCGCCGCGCCGCGCGATGCCGTGCTCAATTCCATCGAGGCGACGGAAGAGCGGGGCCTGTTCGATCCGCACCTTTTGGAATCGGCCTACATCGCGCTGATGAACCACCGATACTGGGTGTTGGGGACGATCGCGGGCTGCCTGCTGTTCGGGTTGCTCGCCACCTTTTTGATGACGCCGCTCTATACATCGACCTCGCGGATCGAAATTCTTCCCGACAGCCCGGTGGAAACATCGGTCGAGGGCGCGCGAGAGAAGATGCTTTCGAACGAAGTCGCCTTCTACAACACGCAATATTCGCTGCTAGAATCGCGCTCGCTCGCGGAGCGTGTCGTTCGCGCCGGCAATCTGCTGTCGGACAAGGCGTTCACGGCGGCCTATGAGTTGGAGAGCGAAGCCGACGGCGAGCGGCCGACGAGCCAGAGCCGGCAGGCGGCGACCGACCGCGCGGTGGCTATCCTGCTGGACAATGTCTCGATTAATCCGGTGCGCACGTCCAGCCTGGTCGACATCAGCTTCTCGACGCCCTCGAACGCCCTGTCGGCAAAGCTCGCCGATCTCTGGGTGAAGCAGTTCATGCAGGCGAACACCGATCGCCGTTTTGCGGCGACGTCGGACGCCCGGCGCTTTCTTGAGCGCCGCATCGGCGAACTGCGCCGCAATGTCGAGGAATCCGAACGCTCGCTCATCAACTATGCGACGACCAACGACATCGTGACGATTTCGTCGCAAACCGACGCGACCGGCAAGACGCGGATCGACAAGACGCTGACGAGCAGCCAGATCGAGGAGATCAACAAGGCGCTCAGCGATGCCCGCGCGGCACGGATCGCCGCCGAGAGCGACCTTGCGAACACCGCGTCCGGGCCCGGATCGACAAATGTCGTTGCGATCAACGCACTCCGCCAGAAGCGGGCAGAAGTCGCCGCCGATCTCGCCAATCTTCGCACCACCTTTGAGGACGATTATCCGCAGATCCAGGCGCTGAAGGCGCAGCTGGCCGAGCTCGATCGCAGCCTGTCGACCGAATCGACGCGGTCGCGGCAGGGCAATCGCGAAGCCTATGACAGCGCCGCGAAGCGCGAGCGCCAGTTGCAGGCCGAGCTCGATCGGCTGGTCGGCGAATATGGCGCGCAGCAGCGGCGCTCGATCGAATATGCGATCCTTCAGCGCGAGGTCGACACCAATCGCCAGCTCTATGACGGCCTGCTGCAGCGCTATAAGGAAATCGGCGCGGCCGGCGTCGGCACGAACAATGTTTCGGTCGTCGAGCAGCCGCGCCCGGCGCGCATTCCCAGCAGCCCGCGCCTGATCCTGAACATGGCGCTGGCGCTGCTCGCGGGTATCGGCCTTTCGGCGCTGCTCGTCTTCCTGCTCGAACAGCTCGATCGCTCGATCCGCGATCCCGCCGACGTGGCGCGCCGCTTCGGCATGCCGCTGCTCGGCGCGATCCCGCTGGTCGACGAGGATAATTTCCTCGTCACGCTCACCGACAAGAAGTCGGTGCTCTACGAAGCCTATCTGTCGCTCCAGACCAACCTGTCCTTCCTGACCGATCATGGCGCGCCGCGCAGCCTGATGATCACCTCGACCCGGCCGGGCGAGGGGAAGAGCAGCTCGTCGATCAGCCTTGCGACCGTGCTGACGGGGATCGGCAAGTCGGTATTGCTCATCGATGGCGACATCCGCAGTCCCTCCGTGCATGAGCGGCTGGGGATGCCGAACAAGCGCGGGCTCAGCAATTTCCTTGCCGGCGATGACGATCTGAGCGACGTCATTTCCACGGTGCCCGAATTCGGTTTTCATATTCTGTCTGCCGGCCCGATGGCGCCCAACGCCGCCGAATTGTTCAGCTCCGATCGTTTCGACCGGCTGATTCAGGGCCAATTGCAGCACTTCGATCACGTCATCATCGATGCGCCGCCGGTGCTGGGGCTCGCCGATGCACCCTTGCTGGCGCGGAAGGTCGAAGGCGTGATCTTCACGGTTCAGGCCAACGGCACGACCATTCGCGCGATCCGCATTGCGCTGACCCGCATGCGCATGTCGGGCGCGCGCCTGTTCGGTGCCATCGTCACCAAGATCGGCAGGAAGAACGAACTCTACGGCTATGGTTACGGCGACGGCTATGGTTATGGCTATGGCGCTTCGTCGGATAAAGAAGCCTGACGGACCATGCAAAACGAGAGTCCGGCCGTATGAGGATCGTCCTCCGAACCGTTGTTCTGTTGCTCAGCCTGCTTTTCGCGGCGTTCGTCGGCGTATCGACCTTTGTGATCGGGAACCAGGTGAAGGCGCCACCCCTGGCGACCGCTATCGCATGGCCCATCGCGACGCTGGCGCCCGCGAATGATGCCTATAACGGCTATTCGGCCCGGCTGTCGCGCAACCCGGCAGCCCGCGTCACCACAGCCGAACGAAAAAATGCGCTGACGACCTATTTGAGCGAGCCCTTGTCGGTTCCGGGGCTGGCGTTGCTGGAGACGTCGCGCCTCGTCGCCAACCCCGCAACGAATTTCGCCTATCTCCGGACGGTAAGCGAGCTCAGCCGGCGGACCACTTATGTCAACCGGCGTCTTGCGGAAACCTATGGTCGTCAAGGCGACACCGTACATATGTTTCGCTGGCTGTCCCGCACGGCAAAGACCAATCGCGACTTCGAACGCGCCTATGTCGCCAGCCTGGCGGCGTCGCTCTCGCTGCGCGGCGCGGTCGAGGGGATCACGCCGCTGGTCGGCGAAGATCCGCCGTGGCGCGAGGAGTTCTGGCGTCTCGCGGTCAGGAATACCCCGGCGCTCGACCGTGCGGCGGCCATTCGAAAGAATCTCATTCGCGCGCCGTGGCGGCAGACACGGATCGACCAGGACGAACAGTGGCTGCTCGCGGCGCTTGCCGCCGCGGGGCGCTTCGATACCGCGCTCGACCTCGCGTCGGCGCTGGCGTCGGCCAATCATATCCGCAGCTTTGCACCGCAGGGGCAGTTGGTGAGGAACGACCGCTTCCGCGCGCAGTCGCGGCTGGAGCCGTTCGACTGGCGGCTGAGCAGCAGCAGCGACATCGTTTCGGCGATTTATCCCAAGGAGCCGGGGCTTTCCGTGGGGGCGATCACCGGATCGTCGGGCTCCGCCGCGCAGCAGCTCATCCAATTGACGCCGGGCGCCTATTCGCTCGCCTGGTCGATCAGCGCTTTCGAGAAATGGGGGGCGCATCAGGTCGCAGTCCGGCTTCGCTGCGCCGAAACCGGCGTCGCTGCGGCTCCGATCGATCCGGTTTTCCTCGACGACAAAGCGGGGAATGTGCGCGTCACCGTCCCGGCGGGTGATTGCGGCTGGTATTGGCTGTCGCTCGATATCGCCGTGCCCGACGACGGTTCGGGAATGGACATCGTCGTCAACCGCCTGTCGCTGGCCGCGGCGGCATCGGGCAGCGAGGCGCCGGCGGTGGCGGCCTCGATGGCACCCAGGCCGGCGATATTGGCGCCATGACGATGCGACGGGTCTTCGTCACCGGCACGGCCGGCTTCATCGGCTATCATCTGGCGCAACTGCTGCTGGACGATGGTTTCGAGGTCGTCGGGTTCGACGGCATGACCGATTATTATGACGTCGCGCTCAAGCGCGAGCGGCACCGTCTGCTCGCCGAGCATTCGAATTTTCGCGCCGTCGAGGCGATGCTCGAGGACCGCGAGGCGCTCGACCGCGCGATCGACGGCTTCCGGCCCGATGCGATCGTGCATCTGGCGGGGCAGGCGGGGGTGCGCTATTCGCTCGAAGCGCCGCGATCCTATATCGACGCGAATGTCGTCGGTTCGTTCAACCTGATCGAGGCGGCGCGGCGCGTGGGGGCCGGGCATCTGCTGCTGGCCTCGACCTCCTCCATCTACGGCGCCAACGAGACGATGCCGTTCGTCGAGACCGACAAGGCGGACACGCAGCTTACCGTTTATGCCGCAACGAAAAAGGCGATGGAATCGCTGGCGCATTCCTATGCCCATTTGTGGAATCTGCCGACGACCGCGTTCCGCTTCTTCACCGTCTATGGACCGTGGGGGCGTCCCGACATGGCCCTGTTCAAATTCGTCGACGCGATTTTGAACGATCGGCCGATCGACCTCTATAATCGCGGCGACATGTACCGCGACTTCACCTATGTCGGCGACCTTGTCCGGGCAATCCGGCTGCTCATCGACGTGCCGCCGCAGCGCCCGGTCTCGGCGGCGGAGATCGCCGACGGCGACAGCCTGTCGCCGGTCGCGCCCTATCGGACGGTCAACATCGGCAACAGCGACAAGGTCAGCCTGGCGCGGTTCGTCGAGGCGGTCGAGCAGGCGACGGGCATCGTCGCGCAGAAGAATCTGCTGCCGATGCAAAAGGGCGATGTGCCCGCGACCTGGGCCAATGCCGAACTGCTGCAGCGCCTGACCGGCTATCGTCCCGATACCGACGTTCGCGACGGCGTCGCCCGGTTCGTGGGCTGGTATCGGGATTATTATGGAAAATAGCCCGGGTGCAGGGAGCCAGTTTGCCGATCGGGCGTTTGCAGCGGCGACCCGGTTTCATCCCGGGCATCGCGCAAGCGCGTCGCCGGAATGTCGCACGGTCGCGCTATTGGAAAGATCGCGAGCAAAATTAGGAAGAATGGATGTTGGAGAATAGCAGCATACTCATCACGGGCGGGACCGGTTCGTTTGGAAACACGTTCATCCCGATGACGCTCGAACGCTACAACCCGCGCCGGATCATCGTCTTTTCCCGCGACGAGATGAAGCAGTGGGACATGGCGAAGAAATACACCGACGACCCGCGCGTGCGCTTTTTCATCGGCGACGTTCGCGATCGCGAGCGGCTCTATCGCGCGCTCGACGGAGTCGATTATGTCGTCCATGCGGCAGCGACGAAGATCGTTCCGACCGCCGAATATAACCCGTTCGAATGCGTGAAGACCAATGTCATGGGCGCGATGAACCTGATCGACGCCTGCATCGACCGCGGCGTGAAGCGCGTCGTCGCGCTGTCGACCGACAAGGCGAGCAGCCCGATCAACCTCTATGGCGCCACCAAGCTCGCCTCGGACAAGCTCTTCGTCGCGGGCAACAGCTATTCGGGCGCGCACGATACGCGCTTCGCGGTCGTGCGCTATGGCAATGTGATGGGATCGCGCGGCTCGGTCATTCCCTTTTTCCTGTCGATCCGCGACAAGGGCGTGCTCCCGATCACCGACGCGCGCATGACGCGCTTCATGATCTCGCTCGAACAGGGTGTGGAACTCGTCTGGCACGCCTTCGCCGACATGGAAGGCGGCGAAATCTATGTGAAGAAGATCCCGTCGATGAAGGTCACCGACCTTGCGCGCGTCGTCGCGCCGGAGGCCACGCACGACATCATCGGCATCCGCCCCGGCGAAAAGCTGCACGAGCAGATGATCAGCGCCGAAGACGCCTATTACACCTATGAATATCCCGAGCATTTCAAGATATTGCCGACGATCAACGACTGGGCGACCTGCCCGAAGCGGATCAAGGACGGCACCAAGGTGCCCGAGGGTTTCGTCTATGCCAGCGACAATAATAGCGAGTGGATGAGCGACGATGCGCTGCGCGACTGGCTCGACGTCAATCGTGAGAAGATCGGCGCGATCTGATGAAGCCGATCCCCTATGGCCGGCAGGATATAAACGACGAGGATGTCGCGGCAGTCGCCGAGGTTCTGCGGTCCGATTTCCTGACGCAGGGGCCCGCGGTTCCGCGGTTCGAGGCCGCGGTGGCGGGGCATTGCGGCGCGCGCCACGCGCTGGCGATGAACAGCGCGACCTCCGCGCTCCACGCCGCCTGCCTCGCGCTCGGCCTCGGTCCCGGCGACCGGCTGTGGACGACGCCGGTCACCTTCGTCGCGTCGGCCAATTGCGCGCTCTATTGCGGGGCGGAAGTCGATTTCGTCGACATCGATCCCCGGACCTATAATCTCTCGCCCGACGCGCTGGCCGCCAAGCTGGAGGCGGCCGAGCGCGAGGGGCGGCTGCCGAAGATCGTCGTCGCGGTCCATCTGTGCGGGCAGCCGTGCGACATGCGGCGCCTGAAGGCGCTGGCCGACCGTTATGGCTTCGCGCTGATCGAGGATGCGTCGCACGCGATCGGCGGCTCCTATCTGGGCGAACCGATCGGCAACGGCCGATACAGCGACATCACCATCTTCAGCTTTCACCCGGTCAAGATCATCACCTCGGCCGAGGGCGGCATGGCGCTGACCAACGACGACCGGCTGGCGGAGCGGATGAATCTGGTCCGCTCGCACGGCATCACGCGCGATCCCGACCTGATGACGCACGAACCCGACGGGGGATGGTATTATCAGCAGGTCATGCTCGGCTATAATTACCGCATGACCGACATGCAGGCCGCGCTGGGCCATTCACAGATGGCGCGGATCGAGGGATTCATCGCGCGGCGGCACGAGCTTGCGCGCCGCTACGATGCGATGCTCGCACATCTGCCGCTCACCCTGCCGTGGCAGCATCCCGACGGGCATTCGGGGCTGCATCTGTATGTCGTCCGCCTGCAACTCGACCGGATCGGCCGTTCGCATCGCGACGTGTTCGATGCGCTGCGCGCGCGGGGGATATTGGTCAATCTCCACTATATCCCGATCTATCGCCAGCCCCATTACGCGGCCTTCGGCTATGATCGCGCCGATTTCCCGGAGGCGGAGGCCTATTATCGCGAGGCGATCAGCATTCCGATGTTCCACGCGATGACCGATGCCGAGCAGGCGCGGGTCCTCGAAGCGGTCGAGGCCGTGCTCGCGTGAATGTCGCGATCATTCCCGCACGCGGCGGCAGCAAGCGCATCCCGCGCAAGAATATCCGCCCCTTTCACGGCAAGCCGATCATCGGCTGGTCGATCGAGGCGGCGCGCGAAAGCGGCTGTTTCGAGCGGGTGATCGTGTCGACCGACGATGCGGAAATCGCCGGGGTGGCAAGGGATTTCGGGGCCGAGACCCCCTTTGTCCGCCCCGCAGACCTGGCCGACGACATCGCCCCGACCGGGGTAGTGATGGCCCATGCCGTCGGCTGGTGCCGCAATGCCGGGCTGGCCGTTGAGCGCGCATGCTGTCTTTACGCGACCGCGCCCTTCGTGACCGCCGCGCTGATCCGCGACGGGCTTGCGCGGCTCGACGGCGCCGATGCCGACTATGTCGTTTCGGCGACGAGCTTTCCCTTTCCGATCCAGCGCGCGTGCCGCATCCGTGACGGCCGGCTGGAGATGATCGACCCGGCCAATTATCTCGTCCGGTCGCAGGACCTGGAAGAGGCGTTTCACGACGCCGGCCAGCTTTATTGGGGCCGCGCCGACGCATGGAGCGAAGGACGGCCCATCTTCGGCGAACGCACCGTGCCGGTGCTGATGCCGCGCCACCGGGTGCAGGACATCGACACGCCGGAGGATTGGCGCCGCGCCGAATTGCTGTTCGGTCTGCTGATGGACGAGGCCGAAGGGTGATTGCGGCCGCGCCATGAACATTCTGTTCCGAACCGATGCGTCGACCGAGATCGGCACCGGCCACGTCATGCGCTGTCTGACGCTGGCCGATGCGCTGGCGGGCGAAGGGGCGTCGGCGCATTTCCTGTGCCGGGCGCATCCGGGCCATCTCGCGGCGCTGATCGCGCGGCGCGGGCATGGCGTGACCTTGCTGGCGGCGGCGGCGGGGGAGGGCGGTGCGACGGACGGCCGTCTCGCCCATTCGGTGTGGCTGGGAACCAGCATCGCGGCCGACCTCGCCGAGGCGCTGGAGGCCGCCCGCGGCTTTCGCCCCGACTGGGTGGTCGTCGATCATTACGCACTCGACGCCGAATGGGAAACCGCGATGCGCCGCACCGGCGCGCGCATCCTGGCGATCGACGATCTGGCCGACCGGGCGCATGATTGCGATGTGCTGCTCGACCAGAATCTCGGCCGCTCGGCGCAGGATTATGCGCCGCTCGTTCGCGCCGATGCCGTGGTGCTCGCGGGGCCGGCCTATGCGCTTTTGCGCGACCAGTTCGCCGCGGCGCGGGCGTCGAGCCTGCTCCGGCGGCAGGACGGAGCGGTGCGGACGGTCCTCGTCAACCTCGGCGGCGTCGACCGCGACGATGCGACATCGGCCGTGCTGTCGGCGCTTGCTGCCGCGAACGGCGCCGCATCGCTCCGCGTGCGCGTCGTCCTGGGCGCGAGCGCGCTGTGGGGCGAGCGCGTGCGGTCGCTTGCGGCGACCCTGCCGTTCGAGGCGCAGGTGGTGCAGGGAATCGACGACATGGCGGCCGAGATGGCGGCGGCCGACCTGGCCATCGGCGCGGCGGGCAGCACCTCGTGGGAACGCTGCGCGCTCGGGCTGCCGACCGTGATGCTCGTGCTCGCGGACAATCAGCGCGACATTGCCGCCGCGCTGGACGCCGCCGGATGCGCGATTAATCTCGGCGACCCTTTCGCGGCGGGCTTTCCCGCGATATTGGCGCGAACGGTCGCGGATCTCGCCGGCGATGCCGATCGCGTCATCGCCATGTCGGGCAGGGCCGCTGCGACCGTCGATGGCGACGGATGCGCGCGGGTGGTCGCCGCCATGACCGGACGGAAGGGCCGCTAGATGAAGATCGGCATTGTCTGCAGTTCGTCCGATCATCCGGTGAACCCCTATCTCGCGCGGTGGATCGAGGCGCATTCGCGGGCGCATGACATCGTGCTGGCGCGCAGCGTCAAGGAACTCGAGGGCGGAGACATTCTCTTCCTCATCTCCTGCACCGAACTCGTCGGAGCGGCGGTTCGCGCGCGTTTTGCCGCGACGCTGGTGATCCATGCGAGCGCCTTGCCCCTGGGACGCGGATGGAGCCCGCATATCTGGCAGATATTGGAGGGGCGCGAGCAGATCACCGTTACCCTGCTGGAGGCCGAGGACAAGGTGGACAGCGGCGCGATCTGGCACCAGGCGGTCTGCGACATTCCACGCCACGCCTTGTGGGACGAGATCAACCATGCCATCTTCGAGGCGGAGTTAAGCCTCATGGACTTTGCCGTCCGGAATTTCGGAAGCTGCCGGCCGGTCGAGCAGGATGATACGGCGGTTCCCACCTATTATCCGCGCCGGGGACCCGCCGACGGCGCGCTCGACCCCGATCGGACGCTGGCCGAGCAGTTCGACCTGATCCGGGTCAGCGACCCCGATCGCTATCCGGCGTTTTTCGACCTGTTCGGACACCGCTATCGCATCAGAATCGAAAAGGTAGAGCAGCAATGACCAACGCGATCACCATCGCCGGGCGGCAGATCGGAGCCGATTTTCCGCCCTATATCATCGCCGAAATGTCGGCGAACCATAATGGCAACCTCGACACCGCGCGCGAGATCATCGATCGTGCGAAAGCGGCGGGAGCCGACGCGATCAAAATTCAGACCTATACCCCCGATACGCTGACGCTGAAATCCGACCTGCCCGATTTCCAGATCACCGATGGCCTCTGGGAAGGGCGGACGCTCTATGATCTCTACCAATGGGCCCACACGCCGTGGGACTGGCACAAGCCGATGTTCGATCACGCGCGGCAGGCGGGCATCACCATCTTCAGCAGCCCGTTCGACACGACCGCGGTCGACCTGCTCGAGGATCTGAACGCCCCCGCATACAAGATCGCGTCGTTCGAGGCCGTCGATCTTGCGCTCATCCGCTATGCCGCCGCCACCGGCAAGCCGATGATCATCTCGACGGGGATGGCCGACCTGGACGAGATCGGCGAAGCGATCGCCGCGGCGCGCGACGGCGGCTGCAAGGAACTCGCCATCCTTCACTGTGTCAGCGGCTATCCCGCGCCGGCCGAGGATTATAATCTGCGCACGCTGGCCGACATGGCCGACCGCTTCGGCATCGTCACCGGCCTGTCCGACCATACGCTCGACAATGTCACCGCGGTCGCCAGCGTGGCGCTCGGCGCGGCGTTGATCGAAAAGCATTTCACGCTCGACCGTTCGGGCGGCGGCCCCGACGACAGCTTCTCGCTCGAACCCGCGCAGCTCGAAGCGCTCTGCCGCGACAGCCGCACGGTGTGGCAGGCGATGGGCCAGGTCGATTACGGCCGCAAGTCGAGCGAGATCGGCAATGTGAAATTCCGCCGTTCGCTCTATTTCGTAAAGGATCTGAAGGCCGGCGACGTCGTCACCGCCGACGCCGTCCGCAGTGTGCGCCCGGGCTATGGCATCGCGCCGCGCTATCTCGACCAGATTATTGGAACCACGCTGCGACGCGACGTCGCCGCCTGCACGCCTGTAGTGATGGATGACCTCGCGGTTTCAGTCCTTTCGCAGGCTTGATGCGCCGGCGATAGGCCGCGCCTCGGAGGAGCCGCTCAACCTGCGCCTGTCGGGCGCGGTCAGCATGGTGCTGCGCGCGCTGCTGCTGGCCGGCAAATTCCTGTTCATGGTTGCGCTCGCCAAATGGACGGCCCCCGCGACGGTCGGCGTCTATGCGCTGGTGCTGACCGTCGCGACCGTGCTCGTCTATCTGATCGGGGTCGAACTCCACAGCTACACCACGCGCGAAGTCGTCGCGTGCGAGGATCGCGGCGAACAGGCGTGCCATCTGCAAAGCCATTTCCGCATCGTCCTGTTGATGTATGCCCTGTCGCTGCCGATCGCCTATGGCATCTTCGTCTGGACCGGCATCGCCGGGCATTTTTCCTTCGCGCTGTTCGCGCTCGTCCTGCTCGGCGAGGCGCTGTGCCAGGAACTCGGGCGCTACCTGATCGTCCTGTCGAAGCCGGTGGCGAGCAATTTCCTGCAATTGGTGCGAAGCGCGGCGTGGATGCCCGCCGCGGTGGTGCTGATCGCGCGATCCCCCGCCGCGCTGTCGGCGCCGGTCGACGCGATCCTGACTTGCTGGGCCGCCGGCACCGCGATCGCGGTCGCTTTCGGCCTGTGGCACGTCCGGGCGCTGCTGTGGCCGCTGCAACCGTTCAGCGCCGATTGGGGGCGGCGCGCCTTTGGCAGCGCGCGGCATTATTTCGCGGTTGCGCTGCTCACCCAGGTGCAAAGCTATGCCGATCGCTTCATCGTCCAGTTCCACCTGGGCGAGGCGCAGGTCGGGCTGCTGTCCTTTTACCAGAGCTTCGCCAACACGCTGCTCACCTTTGTGCAGACGGGGGTGGTCGCGATCCTGCTGCCGCGCCTGCTGCACGCGGTGCGCCATTCGGATGCGCCGGCCGCCGCCTTTATCCGCCGCCGCATGTGGCAGGGCTCGGTCGGGCTGGCGCTGGTGATCTCGCTCGGTCTGATCGCCCTGATGCCGCTGTTGCTCGATCAGCTCCACCGGCCCGAATATGCGGCGATCCTGCCGATCTTCTATGGCCTGCTGCTCGGCAATCTGCTGATGGTGGCGGGACTGGTGCCGCATTTCCAGCTTTATGCCGAACGGCGCGACGCCCTGTTGATGCGCATTTCGGTGATCACCACACCGTGCGCCGTGGCGGCCAATCTGGTCGCGGTGCCGATGTTCGGCCTGCCGGGAGCGGTCACGGTGTTCGCGGCGACCGCGGCGGTGCAACTGGCGCTGAAAAGCTATTTCGCCCGTCAGGCGATGGCGCAGGGGAAGGAAGTCCGATGCTGAGATCGATCGTCACGGGGCCGCCCTTCTCCTGGCTCAGCGGCGGATTGGACCTGTTCGATCATTATTGGACGGCGTGGCGCACCTATTGCCGGATACGCGCCTGGTTCCCCGGCTCGCGCGAGCTGTCCTTCTCGCTGTCGACCAAGTTCAAATATCGCGAGAATATCCGCATCGGCGACCATGTGCGGATCGGGCCGGGCGTGATCGTCGGGGCCCATGCGCCGGTGGTGATGGAGGATTATGTCCGCATCTCTCAATATGCGACGATCGAGACGGCGGGGCTCGACCTGAACCAGCCGCTGCCCTATCCGCACGTCTCGCGGCCGATCGTGCTGAAGCGCGGCGCCTGGATCGGCGCCGGGGCGATGGTGCTCGGCGGGGTGACGGTCGGCGAGAATGCGGTGATCGGCGCGGGCGTCATCGTGACGCGCGACGTTCCCCCCGGTGCGATCCTGGTCGGTCAGGCGCCGCGCCAGCTCGACCGGCGCGTCGGGGGCTGAGCCATGGACAGGCGCGAATGCGACCCTGTGCCATGCGCGGCGGCTGTGCTAACGCGGCCCGGATGCACCGCGCCCGAAGGGAAAGTCGAAAGGAGCCCGCGATGACCGCGTCCTATGTCATGCGCCGCCGTGCGCCGCTTTACATCCACGCCTTTCACGAGGTGCAGCAGCGAATCCGCCCGTCGCGGTGGCGCCGCCGGCTGGCGGCATGGGTCGCCGCGACGCGGCCGCGCGCCGACCGGAACGGCGAGGCGAGTGATGTCGCGGCGCTCGATGCCGATGGCTTTGCGATGCTGGACGGCCTGGTCGACCGGGCGTGGGTCGAAGAATTGCGCGCGACGCTGGAGCAGCGGCAATGCCGCGACCGCTGGCGCCCCGAACTGGGGCGCTTCGGCCACAACGCGATCCCGGCGCAGACGCATGTCGCCGACATCGACGACATCATCGATATTCCCGAGGTGCTGGAAATCGCCAATCATCCGCGCGTGATCGGCGCGGTCAGCAGCTATTTCGGCTGTATGCCGACGATCGACAGCATCAAGGCCTGGTGGTCGCTGCCGGGCCATGACGAGGCGGAGAACGAGCAATATTATCACCGCGACAATGATTCGATCCGCTTCCTAAAACTGTTCATCTACCTGACCGATGTCGAGGAGGATTGCGGGCCGCACACCTTCGTCCGGCACACGCACGATCGCGACATATGCCTCGAACGCCGGCGCTATCAGGACGAGGAGATCGAGGCCGCCTTTGGGGCCGAAAGCGTCCATCGTTTTACCGGCCCCGCGGGCACCGCCTTCCTCGAAGACACCTATGGCCTGCACAAGGGGCAATTGCCGACTGGCCGCCGGCGCCTGCTCCTCCAGGTCCGCTATTCGGTGGTGCCGTCGATCTTCATGTCGCGCAAGCGACGCATCGCTCGCGATCACCATAACGAATATGTGAACAGGATTATCTGATCGTGTTTTTGCTTTGGATAATCACCTGTATATTGATTTTATCTCTTCCGGGATATCTTCTGTATGATCAGGAATATCCCATAATTTTATCATTCTATTTAACGTCTTTGCCATTGATGGCGATGGCGCGATCCACTATTGTGAAAAATAGAGCAGGAGTAGCGTTCGGAACAGTTTTGGTTTTCAGCTTGTTGTTTTTTTATGTGGCCCCAATCATTCAGCTTTATGAAGCTAACGGATATCTAGTTAACTTTTTCCCGGTTGAAGTCGATGGAGTGGTTTGGGCGAATCTAGTTGTTTTTATATTCCTGTCTGTTTTTCAAATAGTGTACATGCGGAATATGAAAAAAAGGCCAAAGTCGCTCTTTTCTGCGACTGACGGGCAGGTTTCCATGATGCTGCCCGTTTTCATAATGTTGACCGTGGTGATGGCTTTTTGGGGACTCTATGTCGTCAGGGACTCGCGGCTGCTCATCGGTGATATTGGTGAGGCGGGGGCCTCGGGATTTCTCATTCTTCGCCATAAGACACTGTTTATGATACCATTTTTTACGGCAGCATTTTACATGCTCCTTAAAAAAGAAAGGCGTAGCCTCGTTGTCCTGGGCGGCCTTATCCTATGCGTTATGGCTACAAAAAATATATTTCTTGATCGCAGAAATGCGCTTGGACCGCTCTATATTTCGATGGTATTTTTCTATTTTTACTGGATCAGAATGTCGGCTAGAAATGTTTTTCTTATTGCTACGCCGGGATTGATCATAGGGTTTCCTATACTTTCGATATTTATAAATAATAAAGCAAGTTCATGGTCATATATGTTTACATTTTCTAATGTTGTAAAAGAAATATCTGGACACTTTAATGATATTCACTATGACGCTTGGGCTAATATAGTGGCCATGATTACATTTGTAAGGGAGGGTGGATTTCAGATGGGCCACCAGATTTTGGGGTCCATTCTATTTTTTGTTCCCAGAGATTTTTGGAGCGATAAGCCTGTTTCTAGTGGTGAAATGCTTGGGGAATATCTTCTTTCTTATTACAATCTTTGGTTTACCAATATTTCATTCTCTTACCCTGCTGAAGGATATGTCGATTTTGGTGTATTGGGAATCGCAGTATATTCTGCTATTCTTGCTTTATACTCGAAACGTCTCGATTGGTTTGCTGTGAACGGAACGATTGTTGAGAGAATTTCAGCAACTTATTTTGCCTTCTATCTTTTCTTCGTTTTACGCGGGCCGCTTCTGCCCGCAGTTGCCTATGGCGTAGGGGCTTACGCAGCCTTGAATGTGATTCCGTTCCTGCTTTCACGGCTAGCTATGAGGCAATCGGATCAGCAGGTCCCTCAGCACGCTGTCCGATGAACGTCCTGATCCTCTCCAACGGTGCTCCCGGCTATTACCGCTTCTTCAATGCCATGGCCCGCCATCTGGCGGGGCAGGGGCATGGGGTCGAGGTTGCGGTCGATTGTCCCTATTCGCGTGCGGCGAACCGGCTCGACGCGCTGGGCGCGCCGGTTCACGACTTCGCTGCCTTCTTCGCCGGTTTCGATGAGGACCCCGCGCGGGCGCTGGCCGACTATGCCTACGAACCGCTGAACGCCGCGCTTCTCTCCGATTTCGAGCGCGCGGAGGTCTATGGCATCGGCGGCGCGCGGCCGGAGGGTTATTACCGCCGCCTGCAGGCGGCGCTGCTGCGCTATTTCGAACATCTGTTCGCCGATCGGCGGATCGACGCGGTCCTGTACGAGAATGTCTCGAACGCCTTTGCCCATTTCGCGTGGATCGTCGCGCGGCGCCGCGGCGTCGCCTATTGCGGCCTCGTCGGATCGCGGCTGCCGGGGCGCTTCGCGATCGTATCCGATCCGCTCGGCGAACAGGCGCTTTATGCGCCGATCCTGGCCGATATTCGCGCCGGAAGGCGCGCCGTCGATCCCGCCGTTCGCGCCTGGTGCCGCGACTACCTGGACAATCTGGAGCGCATCGTTCCCGATTATATGAAATTCAACAACCTCGACAATCTCGACCTCGCCGGGCGCTATGTGAACCGATCGAAGTGGGACAAGCTGCGGCTGGCCTGGCGGCATCGCGGCGACGACCATGTCCATGCCTTTCAGGTGGGCAATCCGTTGCGCCTGTCGTGGCGCATGGTCCGCCGCAATCTGGAGCGCAAGCTGCGGATCGGCGCGATCCGGCGCCATTACCGCGATCCGGTCGAGGGCGAGCGCTTTCTGCTCTATCCGCTGCATTTCCACCCCGAATCCTCGACCTCGATCCTCGCGGGAACCTATCTCGACGAATATGAGGTGATCCGGAACATCGCGTTCAGCCTGCCGCCTGGCGTGATGCTTTATGTCAAGGATCATGTCAGCGCCTATGGCTATCCGCCGCGCGCCTTCTACCGGCGGCTCGCGGCCTTGCCCAATGTGCGGTTGATCTCGCCCTTCGCGGATACCAAGGCGCTGATCCGCGCGGCGCGCGCGGTCATCACCCTGACGAGCACCGTGGGCTATGAGG
Source organism: Sphingopyxis sp. (assembly GCF_025869345.1). Classification (GTDB taxonomy): domain Bacteria; phylum Pseudomonadota; class Alphaproteobacteria; order Sphingomonadales; family Sphingomonadaceae; genus Sphingopyxis. Next base: position 51,308 of record NZ_JAOZVW010000023.1, on the reverse strand, counting down.
CGCTGCTGCTCGGCCGCCGCGTCTTCCTCTTCGGCTCGGTCTTCTATCAGGAGCATCCCGACGTCGTGCGGATCGGCAATCCCGCCGGATTGTTCGATCTTCTCCGCCGGCACCTCGACGCGCCGACGGCCGCCGACGCCCGCTTCAACGAGGATTTCGTCGCGGCCTATTATCTGGGGACCTTTGAAGGCGTGCTCAATTTCTCGCTCGGCGACGAGGCCGCGGCGGCGCTGGCCGAACGGGTCGCGCCGCAAATCCTGCCCCGCATGGCGGAACTGGCCGCCGAAGCGAAGGCCGGCCGGTGAGGCGGCATCTCGTCATCTCGGCGGTCAATCTGGTGGAGGGCGGCACGCTCACCATCCTGCGCGAAAGCCTGGCGTCGGCGGCGCGCTGCCTGGGCCCCGAATGGGATATTACCGCGCTCGTCCACGACGCGGCGCTCGTCGATGAACCGCGCGCGCGGATCGTCCCTTTTCCGACGGCGAAAAGTTCGTGGGGGCGGCGGCTCTGGCTCGAATGGCATGGCTTTTCGGGGCCGTCGAAGGAATGGAACGCCGATCTGTGGCTGTCGCTGCACGACATCACGCCGCGCGTCACGGCGCGGCGGCAGGCGGTCTATTGCCACAATCCGTCGCCCTTTTATCGCCCGAGCTGGCACGAGGCGCGGCTCGACCCGAAATTCAAGCTGTTCACGATGTTCTATCTGCGGCTCTACAAAAGCTTCATTCGCCGCAACCATATGGTGATCGTCCAGCAGCAATGGCTTCGCGATGCCTTTCGCCGCCACACCGGGCATCCGAACATCCTCGTCGCCTATCCGGGACTGGCGCCCGCGGCGACCGCCGCCGCGGCGCCGCTGCGGCATCCCGAGCCGGGGCGGCCGCTGCGCCTGCTTTATCCGTCGCTGCCGCGCGTGTTCAAGAATATGGAAACGCCGTGCGCCGCGGTCGCGATGCTGCCCCCGGAGGTAGCGGCTGGCGTCGATCTTCGCCTGACCCTCGACGGAACGGCCAATGCCTATGATCGCGAACTGGTCGAACGCTTTGGCGGCACCCCCGGCATTTCGTTCATCGGGCGGCAGGATCGCGACGCGATGATGCGCGAATATCGCGACTGCGACATGGTCCTTTTCCCCTCGCGCCTCGAAACCTGGGGACTGCCGATCAGCGAAGCCAAATCCTTTGCCAAGCCGCTCCTGGTCGCGGACCTGCCCTATGCGCACGAAACGGTCGGCACCTACGCCGATGTCAGCTTTCTGCCGCCGGACGACGCCGCGGCCTGGGCCGGCGCGTTCGCGGCAGCGGCCCAGGGACGCTGGACGCCCGAAGGGCAGGACGCCGCCTTGCCCGACCCGCCCTTCGCGCGTGACTGGCCGCAATTATGGGCCGAACTCGTCGATGGTCTTTGACCGGGGCAGGGGCTCGCGCCGGAACGAGCCGGCTGCGTGACGAGGCGCCGCGCGCCGGAGCCTTTCGGGTTGCCTCACGACCGGGCGGGCCCTAATAGTCCCGCCATCCGGCGGCCGGCGCTGCGACCGCGTTCGAAGAAGTATTTTTCTCCGTGAAAATCTCCATCATTACCGCCGTCTGGAACCGCGAGGGCACATTGGGCCACGCGATCGACAGCCTCGATGCACAGGATTTCGCGGATTGGGAGCATATCGTGCAGGATGGCGGCTCGACCGACGGGACGCTCGCGCTGCTGGCCGCGCGGCCGGACCCGCGGCGCAAGGTGTTGAGCGAAAAGGACGCCGGCATCTACGACGCGCTCAACCGCGCGATGGCGCGTTGTAACGGCGATGTCATCGGCATCCTGCATTCGGACGACTTCTTTGCGGACGGCGCTGTGCTGGCGCGCGTTGCGCAGCGCTTTGCGGTGGGGGACGTCGATGCCGTCTATGGCGATCTCGACTATGTTTCGGCGGCGGACAGCGCGCGGATCGTCCGGCGCTGGACCTCGGGCGATTATCATCCGCGCAAGCTGCGCCGCGGCTGGATGCCCCCGCATCCGACGCTGTTCGTGCGCCGTGAGGTCGTCGAGCGGCTGGGCGGCTATGACACCAGCTTTCAGATCGCGGCCGATTATGAAGCGATCTTGCGCTGGTTCGGAAAGGGTCAGCTTCGCGTCGGCTATGTGCCCGACGTGCTGGTGAAGATGCGGACCGGGGGGGAAAGCAACCGATCGCTCGAACGGATTCTCCGCAAGAGCCGCGAGGATTATCGCGCGCTGGCGATGAACGGCATCGGCGCCGTCCGCGCGCTGGTCGGCAAGAACATCAGCAAGATTCCGCAATTCTTTTGATCTTTGGCAACGGGATATGACGAAAAAGAAAGCATTCATCACCGGCGTGACCGGACAAGACGGCTCGTATCTGGCGGAATTCCTGCTGGAAAAGGGATATGAGGTTCACGGGCTGAAACGCCGCGCCTCGTCGTTCAACACGCAGCGCATCGACCATATCTATCAGGACCCGCATAGCCCGAACCCGTCGCTCCATCTGCATTATGGCGACCTGACCGACACGTCGAACCTGACGCGCATCCTGCGCGAAATCGAGCCCGACGAGGTCTATAATCTGGGCGCGCAGAGCCATGTCGCGGTCAGCTTCGAGGCGCCCGAATATACCGCCGACGTCGATGCGATCGGGACGCTGCGCCTGCTCGAGGCGATCCGCTTCCTTGGGCTCGAGAAGAAGACGCGTTTCTATCAGGCGTCGACCTCCGAGCTTTACGGGCTGGTGCAGGAAATTCCGCAGCGCGAGACGACGCCCTTCCACCCGCGCTCGCCCTATGCGGTCGCCAAGCTCTATGCCTATTGGATCACGGTCAATTATCGCGAGGCCTATGGTCTTTATGCGTGCAACGGCATCCTGTTCAACCACGAGAGCCCGCGGCGCGGCGAAACCTTCGTGACGCGCAAGATCACGCGCGCCCTCGCGAATATCAGCCAGGGGCTCGAACAGTGCCTCTATATGGGCAATATCGACGCTCTGCGCGATTGGGGCCACGCCAAGGATTATGTCCGCATGCAGTGGATGATGCTGCAGCAGGACACGCCCGACGATTATGTGATCGCGACGGGACAGCAATATTCGGTGCGCCAGTTCATTAGCTGGGCGGCGGAGGAACTCGGCATCACCCTTCGCTTCGAAGGGCAGGGCCTCGAAGAGGTCGCGATCGTCGAGGCGGTGACGGGCAATATCACCACCGCGATCAAGCCGGGCGACGTGATCATGCGGATCGATCCGCGCTATTTCCGCCCGGCGGAGGTCGAAACGCTGCTCGGCGATCCCGCCAAGGCGCGCGAGAATATGGGCTGGGTGCCCGAAATCGGGACGCGCGAGATGTGTGCGGAAATGGTCGCGGCCGACCTCCAGACGGCGCGGCGGCACGCGCTGCTCAAGTCGCACGGCTACGACACGCCCGTCGCGCTGGAATCGTGAGCGAGGCTATGCGCATCTATCTTGCCGGCCATCGCGGAATGGTGGGGGCGGCCATCGCCCGGAAATTGAGCGATCGCGGCGTCGACCTGCTGACGCGGACCCACGCCGAGCTGGATTTGACCGACCAGCAGGCGGTCAAAGGCTTTTTCGAAGCCGAGCGGCCCGATGCGGTCATATTGGCGGCAGCGAAGGTCGGCGGAATCCACGCGAACAACAGCTATCCGGCCGAGTTCATCTATGAAAATCTGATGATGGAATGCAATGTCGTCCATCAGGCCCATGCGGCCGGCGTGCGGCGGATGCTGTTCCTCGGCTCGTCGTGCATCTATCCGCGCGACGCGCCGCAGCCGATGCGCGAGGACGCGCTGCTGACCGGCACGCTGGAGGCGACGAACGAACCCTATGCGATCGCCAAGATCGCGGGGATCAAGCTGTGCGAAAGCTATAACCGCCAATATGGCACGGATTATCGCGCGGTCATGCCGACCAATCTTTACGGCCCCGGCGACAATTTCCATCCCGCCAACTCGCATGTCCTGCCCGCGCTGATCCGCCGCTTCCACGAAGCCGCGGAGGCGAACGCGGACGAGGTCGTCGTATGGGGAAGCGGAAAGCCGCGCCGCGAATTCCTGCATGTCGACGACATGGCCGACGGCGCGCTGTTCGTGTTCGACCTCGACGCGGCCGTCTATCGATCCGAAACCCAGCCGATGCTGAGTCATATCAATGTCGGTGCGGGGGAGGATATTTCGATCGCCGACCTCGCGGCGCTGATCGCGAAAACCACGGGTTTCAAGGGCGCGATCCGCCTGGATGCGTCCAAGCCCGACGGCACGCCGCGCAAGTTGATGGACGTGTCGCGCCTCGCGCGCCTGGGGTGGCGTGCCCAAATCGGTCTCGAGGAAGGGATCGTTTCGACCTATCGATGGTTTCTGCACAATCGGGACACGGTTCGGGAAGGCTGACGGCCTTTCCCGGCAGGGTTTTGACAAGCTGCATCCGATAGGGGAGAATGAAGGTGGAGATGAAGGCGATGCATCACCCCGTGCAGGAGCGGCGATCGTGGTCGGCGCTCTTTTCATCCTTTCGTGTACAATTGCTGCTCTGCCTGTCGGTCGGGGTGTTCCTGCCGGCGATGCTCTATGTCCCGGGCGATCTGTTCGCGGCGGCGCAGAACCAGGCCGCGAAAAACACGTCGATCGCCGCGGCGATCGCGACCTTCGTCGGCGTACTTGCGGTTCGCAAAATGGGCGAGTTTCCGGGAACGATAACGGCAAGCTATATTTTTCCGGCCTTCGCGGGCTCGTACAGCCTCGTCATGCTGCTTACCCTGCTGCTGCGTGCACCTTATAGCGGCGCGCTCCTGTCGCTGTCCTTTCTGCTCGTTCTGGGAATGCGTTTTTCAATCGATGCCATCGAACGGCGGAACGATCGCAATTTCTATTATCTCGTGCCCGGCGGCGAGATCGACCGCATCCGCCGCGACGTCGGCGTTCCCTATCAGATGCTGCAGACGCCCGCGCTGCCGCGCGAAACCGCCCACGCGATCATCGTGGCCGACCTCCGGCACGATCACGCCCCGGAATGGGAGCGGACCTTTGCGGTCGCCGCGCTCAACGGCGTCGGCGTCTATCATTACAAGCAGGTGTGGGAGGCGCAGACTGGCAAGGTCCGGATCGAGCATCTGTCGGAAAACAGCCTGGGATCGCTGATTCCGAGCAATTCCTATGCGAAGATGAAGCGGGCGATCGATATTAGCTTCACGCTGGTCGCGCTGCCCTTGCTGCTGATCCCGATGGCGGTCACCGCATTGCTGATCCGGCTCGATTCCCCCGGTCCGGTTTTTTTCCGTCAGGAAAGGATCGGATATCGGGGGAAGTCTTTTCGCGTGCTCAAGTTTCGCACGATGCGGGTCGCCGCGCCGAAGATCGATGCAGACGATCAGCGGAACGCCGCGATCACCAAGGACGACGATGATCGGATCACGCGGCTGGGCCGCTTTCTGCGCCAGACGCGCATCGACGAACTGCCGCAACTTTACAATATCCTGCTCGGCGAAATGAGCTGGATCGGGCCGCGCCCTGAAGCGCGGCCGCTCTCCGAATGGTATGAGAGCGAGATTCCGTTCTATTCGTATCGCCATATCGTGCGGCCCGGCATCACGGGCTGGGCGCAGGTGAACCAGGGGCATGTCGCGGGCATTCGCGAAGTGCACGACAAGCTGCGGTTCGATTTTTACTATATCAAGAATTTCTCGATGTGGATCGACTTGCTGATCCTGTTCAAGACGGCCGTCGTCGTGGTCCGCGGCAGCGGAGCGAAATAGGCGCCGCCTTCAGTCATAGCCTGCGGGATTATCCGACTGCCATTTCCAGGACGATGCGCACATCGCGTCGGCATCGAGTCTGGCCGACCATCCGAGCAGATCGGTCGCCTTGCCGGTCGCCGCATAGCTGCTCGCGACGTCGCCCGGACGGCGCGGTGCGATTTCGACGGCGAGCGAATGGCCGCACGCGCGCTCGTAAGCGGCGACGAGTTCCTTCACCGTAATGCCGGTGCCCGTGCCGACGTTGATCGCTTCGCAGCCTTGCGCCCCTCCGCTGTAGTCGAGCGCGGCGAGATGGGCGTCGGCGAGGTCGGCGACATGAATATAGTCGCGCTCGCCCGTGCCGTCGCGCGTGTCATAGTCGTCGCCGAAGATCGCCAGCTTGTCGCGGCGTCCGATCGCGACCTGTGCGACAAAAGGCATCAGATTGTTGGGAATGCCCTGCGGGTCCTCGCCGATCCGGCCCGATTCATGGGCTCCGACTGGGTTGAAATAGCGCAGCAGGACGGCCGAAGCATTGGGCGTCGCCCGCGCCCAGTCGGCGATCACCCCCTCGGCCATCGCCTTGGTGCGGCCATAAGGGTTGGTCGGCGCGATCGGATGCTTTTCGTCGAACGGCAGATAATGCGCCTCGCCATATACCGTGGCGGAGGAGGAAAAGACGATGCGCCGGCATCCCGCGGCGTCCATCGCGCCGAGCAGGTTCATCGTTCCGCTGACGTTGGTCTGATAATAACGCAGCGGAATATCGTTCGATTCCCCGACGGCCTTCAACCCCGCGAAATGAACCACCGCATCGGGTGCGAAGTCCGTGACCGCGCGCGTCAGCGCGTCGGCCTCGCAGATGTCGGCCTCGACCACGCGCATGTCGCGATTGGTCAGTTGGCGAACCCGTGCGAGCGCCACCGGCGAGCTGTTGCAATAATTGTCGAAGACGCAGACTTCGTGGCCCGCGGTCAGAAGCTGGACGAGCGTATGGCTGCCGATATAGCCCGCTCCGCCGGTTACGAAGACTTTCATATCCGCTCCTGTGACGGCCTATTGGCGGAAGATCAATCGCCTTCATCGATCGTCAGCTAAGGTGTGCAGGGACCGCATCGATGCTTGCAATCGCAGCGGTCGCGCTCGACATAGGGACGATGGATCTCGCGTTCGACAATAGTTTTCATGACGCCATGGCAGGCTTCTACGCCCCCGCCGAAGCTGCGAAGCCCGCGGCGCCGAAGCTGCTTGCCTTCAATCATGCGCTTGCGAGCCGGCTCGGGATCGATGGCGCCGACGCGGGCGACGAGGTGATCGCGCGTCTCTTTTCGGGGCAGGACCTGCCCGGTGGGGCGAACCCGCTTGCGCTGGCCTATGCCGGGCATCAGTTCGGGCATTTCTCGCCGCAGCTCGGTGACGGACGCGCGCTGCTGCTTGGCGAAATCGTCGCGCCCGACGGCGCACGCTTCGACGTGCAGCTCAAGGGGTCGGGACCGACGCCTTTCTCGCGCAATGGCGACGGCAAGGCCGCGATCGGGCCGGTGCTGCGCGAATATCTCGTCTCCGAAGCGATGGCGGCGATGGGCGTGCCGACGACGCGTGCGCTGGCCGCGGTCGCGACCGGCGATCGGGTCCAGCGCGAACGCGCGCATCCCGGCGCGGTGCTGACCCGCGTCGCGAGCAGCCATATCCGCGTCGGCACCTTCCAGTTCTTCGCGGCGCATTTCGGCGCCGATCACGTCGTCCAGCTATCGGACTACAGCATCCGCCGCCATTTCCCCGATCTTGTCGAGGCGCCCAATCCGCACCTCGCCTTGCTCGACCGGGTGATCGGGCTGCAATGCGATCTTGTCGCGCACTGGCTGGGCGTCGGTTTCATTCACGGCGTCATGAACACCGACAATGTCGCGATTTCGGGCGAGACGATCGACTATGGTCCGTGCGCCTTCATGGACCGCTTTGCCGCCAACACCGTGTTCAGCTCGATCGACGCCCATGGCCGCTATGCCTATGGCCGCCAGCCGCAGATCATGCACTGGAATATGGCGCGCTTTGCCGAAGCGCTGCTTCCCGCGATCCACTCGGTCGATGCCGCCGATGTCGAGGCGGCGAAGGCGCTGGTGGCCGAGGTTCCGGGCCGCTTTGCCGCGGTCTGGCATGGGCGGTTGCGCAGGAAACTGGGGCTGACCGAGGCGCAGGAGGGCGATACTGTACTGTTTGACACGCTCTTCGCCGAACTCGAGCGCCACCGGGTCGATTTCACCCTGTTCTTTCGCGGTCTCGCGATGATGCTGCGCGGCGACGGATCGGAGCTCGAGGCGCAATTGCCCGACGCCGACGCGATGGTGCCGTGGATCGCGGACTGGTGGGCGCGGCTGGCGCGTGAGACCGACGCGCCGCTGAATCGCGCCGAGGCGATGGATGCGGTGAATCCGCTCTATATCCCGCGCAACCATCTGGTCGAGGCGGCGCTGGGTGCGGCCGAGGCAGGCGATCTTGCAGCGTGGCTCGAATTGCTTGAAGTCGTGCGCAATCCCTATGCCCGGCGCCCCGAATGCGCGCTGTTCGAGGGGCCGGCGCCTGCCGAATTCGGTCCCTATAAAACCTTCTGCGGCACCTGACGGGCACGCGGGTTGAGTGGCTGCGCGGCAATTGCTAGGGACCGCGCCATATCCAGCAGAGGATCGTTCATTGCCCGAAGCAGAAGCGCAGCAGGCGACGCCTGTGAAGATCACGGTCGTCGGCACGGGTTATGTCGGCATATCGAATGCGGTTTTGCTCGCCCAGCGCAACCGCGTCGTCGCGCTCGATATCGACGCGCGCAAGGTCGAGATGATCAACGCGAAGACCTCGCCGATCGCCGATCCCGAGATCGAGGAGTATCTGGCGAGCCGGCCGCTCGACCTCCTCGCGACGACCGACCGGGCGCTTGCCTATGACGGCGCCGATTTCGTCGTCATCGCCACGCCGACTGATTACGATCCCGACACCAATTATTTCAACACGAGCACGGTCGAGGCCGTAATCGCCGATGCGCTGAAGCAGGCGCCGAACGCGCTGGTCATTGTCAAGTCGACGGTGCCGGTCGGCTTTACCGACCGGATGCGCGCCGAAACTGGGTCGGACAACATCGTCTTTTCGCCGGAATTCCTGCGCGAAGGGCGCGCGCTTTACGACAATCTCCACCCGTCGCGGATCATCGTCGGCGATACCCACCCACGCGCGGAGGATTTCGCCCGGCTGCTACTGGAGGCTTCGCTCAAGCCTGATGCGGCGATCCTTCACACCGGCAATACCGAGGCCGAGGCGATCAAGCTGTTCGCCAACACCTATCTCGCGATGCGCGTCGCCTTCTTCAACGAACTCGATACCTATGCCGCAACCCACGGCGTCGATTCGCGGCAGGTGATCGAGGGGGTGTGCCTCGATCCCCGGATCGGCAGCTTCTACAACAATCCGTCCTTCGGCTATGGCGGCTATTGCCTGCCCAAGGACACCAAGCAGATGCTGGCGAATTACAGGGAGGTGCCGCAGAATCTGATCGCCGCGATCGTCGCCTCGAACACGACGCGCAAGGATTTCATCGCGGCGGAGATCATCAAGCGGAACCCGCGCGTCGTCGGCATCCACCGGCTGGCGATGAAGGCGGGATCGGATAATTTCCGCGCCAGCAGCATTTTGGGAGTGATGAAGCGGGTCAAGGCCAAGGGGATCGAGGTCGTCGTCTATGAGCCGCTCATCGAAGAGGATCGGCTGTTCAACTCGCGCGTCGTTCGCGACCTGACCGCCTTCAAGGCAGAGGCCGACATCATCATCGCCAATCGGGTGACCGACGAGCTCTCCGATGTCGCGAGCAAGGTTTACAGCCGCGACCTGTTCGGCGCCGACAGCTGACACCGCTCCCTCGAACCACCGCAACGCCGGGAACTGTCCCATTGCCGGAGAGTTGGCTTGGAAACAGGGGAGATTCGGGTTGCACAGCCACGCCTCGCGAGCCAAAAACGCGCATCGGCCGGGACATGATGCGTCATATTGATAAATCTCGCGAATTTGATCCTTCGCCGCAAATGCGGCGTCGGCAGCGATTGATCCTGTCCGCGTCGCTGTTCGGGCTTGCGTGGACCGGAGCCGCCGCCGCGCAGCAGACCGATGTGGCGCCGCCTGCGGTCGTGCCGACGGTGGAGCCGCAGGCGACCGAAACCCAAAATATCGCCGCGCCGACCCCGCCGCCGCCCGAGGCGCAATTGCCCGAAGTCGCGCCGATCATCCCCGACGAGGAGTTCAAGTCCGCGATTCCGCCGATCAGCGCCGAGGACGACCCCGAACTCGACAGGCCGCTCGAATCGATCGCGGAGTTCGAGCGCCGGCAGGCCGAGGCGGCGAAAGCGAAGGCGGCCGGAACACCGGCCGAAACCGCCGCTGGCGATGTGCCGCAGGTGGACGGCACGCCGGTGCCGGCGCTGGCGGACGGCGACAGCGTCGAAGCCATCGGCGATGCACCGATCAGCGATGCCGAACTCGCCGCGCCGCTGCCGCCGCTCGACAGTTTCGATGTCACGCCGGTCGAGTTCGCCGAGCCCGAGGACAAGAACGAGACGCGAACGATCCACTATGCGGTAAAGGTCAACGGCCTCGCCGCAGCCGACGATGGCACCGATGCCGATCTCGCCGACCTGTTCGACGATCTGTCGGCGCTCCACGACGGCGATGGCAAGGCCGACAATTTCGCGATGCTCCGCGCGCGCCTCAGCGCCGATTCCGAGTTGATGTCGCGCATCCTCGCCTCCGAAGGCTATTATGACGCCGTCGTCGAAACGCGCATCGATCGCGGCGAAGCCGAGGCGGGAGCCAATGGCGCGGCGGCCCGCAATCGGTCGATCACCGCGGTCATCGATGTGAAGCCCGGCGTGCGCTATACGTTCTCCGACATCGTCATCGACGCGAAGCCGACGATTCCGACGGGGTTGATCCACGACAATTTCCCGCTCGTGGTCGGCGAGCCGATCGTTGCGCAGCGCGTGCAGGGTGCCGAAGCGGCGATCGCGCTCAAGCTGCCGCAGGAAGGCTATCCTTTCGCCAAGATCGGGCAGCGCGATATCCTGCTCGACGGCGATACGGGGAAGGGGCTTTATACGCTCCCCGTCGACATCGGCGCGCGCGGGCGCTTCGGTGGGATCGAGACGACCGGCAAGCTGGCTTTCGATGCCGAGCATGTCGATGTTCTCGCGCGCTTCAAGCGCGGCGACCTCTATGACAGCCGCAAGGTCGACGATCTGCGGCAGGCGCTCGTCGCGACCGGCCTGTTCGCGACCGTCGCGGTCGAGCCGCAGCCGACGGGTGAGAGCGCGGACGACGACAGCGAATATGTGACCATGCTCGTCACCCAGCAGGCGGGTCCGCCGCGTACGATCGCGGCGAATGCGGGCTATGGCACGGGGCAGGGCATCCGCATCGAGGGGAGCTGGACGCACCGCAACTTCTTCCCGCCCGAAGGCGCGCTGATCGGCCGGGCCGTGGCCGGGACGAAGGAGCAGTCGCTGGGCGTGACGATGCGCCGTTCCAATGCCGGGCGCCGCGACCGGACGTTCGAACTGATCACCGAGGCGACGCGGAGCCGCTATAATGCGTTCAACGCGATCACCGGCCGCGTTGCGGCGCGCATCAGCTATGACTCGACGCCGATCTGGCAGAAGAAGCTGACCTATGCTTTCGGCGCCGAACTGATCGCGACGCGCGAGGACGACTATGATTTTGCGCTCGGCCAGCGCGTCAATGACTTTTACACGATCGTCGGGCTGAACGGGCAGGTCGGGATCGACCGCACCGACAATTTGCTCGATCCGACCAAGGGATTCCGGCTGACCGCGCGGGTCGAACCCGAAGGCTCGCTCGCCGGCCATTTCTCGCCCTATGCACGGACGCAGGTCGATGCGAGCGGCTATTATCCGGTTACCGACAATATCGTGCTCGCGGGACGGGTGCGCGTCGGCTCGATCGTCGGCGCGGCACGCGAACGGCTGGCGCCATCGCGGCGTTTCTATGCCGGTGGCGGCGGGTCAGTGCGCGGCTTCGGCTATCAGGAGCTTGGTCCCAAGGACCCGAACGACGATCCGATCGGCGGGCGCAGTCTCAACGAGGCCGCGGTCGAGGCGCGCTATCGCTTCGGCAATTACGGCATCGTCGGTTTCCTCGATGCCGGGCAGGTCTATCGCGGATCGACCCCCGATTTCTCGAACCTGCGCTTCGGCGCGGGGATCGGTGGGCGCTTCTATACCAATTTCGGGCCGATGCGGCTCGACATCGCGACGCCGCTCGGCAGGCGCCCGGGCGAGGCGCGCGTCACCGTCTATGTCTCGATCGGCCAGGCCTTCTGATGGCGGAGGACGCGGCCATCGCGACCGAAGGCGACAAGCCGGCGGGGCCGTCGCTGGGGTTCCGGATCGCCAAGGGCGCCGGAATCGCGCTGCTCGGCCTGATCGCGCTGGTCGCGCTGTTCCTGATCGGGCTGAACAGCGACGCCGGACGGCGCTTCGTTGCGACGCAGATCGAGAAATATGAGTTCGAGAACGGGATGAAGATCGGCATCGGCCGGCTCGACGGATCGCTGTTCGGTGAGATGGTGGTGCGCGATTTTTCGTTGTCCGATCCCAAGGGCGTGTTCGTGCGTTCGCCCGAGCTCCGGATCGACTGGCGGCCGTTCGCCTTTCTGTCGAATCATGTCGACGTCCGTTCGGCGACCGCGAAAACATTGGTCGTCGAGAAATTGCCGACCTTCAAGCCGGTGCCCGACACCGGCGAGCCGCTGCTCCCCGACATCGACATCGACGTGCGGACCCTGCGCGTCGACCGGCTGATCTTCGAGCCCGCGATCACTGGCGAGCGGCAGGTCGCGACGCTAAGCGGCAAGATCGCGATCGCCGACCGCCGCGCGCAGGTCACCGCGAATGCGGAGACGATCGGCGAGAAGGCCAGGGGCGACAGGCTCGCGCTCGTCCTCGATGCGGTGCCCGACAAGAACCGCCTCGCCGCGACGCTCGACCTCAACGCGCCGCAGGGCGGGGTGCTCGCGGCGATGGGCGGGTTCACCGCGCCGCTGACCGCGAAGCTCGGCGGGCGCGGCGACTGGACGAAATGGGACGGTTCGCTGATCGCCAACCTCGGCACCGACCCGCTCGCGCGGCTCGCGCTGACGGCGCGAGACGGCACGTTCGCGGTCAAGGGCACGACACAGGCGTCGCGGCTGCTCGCCGAGGGACCCGTCGCTTCGCTGCTGAGCCGCGAGACCGCGGTCGACGTCACCGCGCGGCTCGACAAGCGCAAGGCCGATCTCGACGGCCGGCTATCGTCGGACGCCTTCCGTCTTGGCATCAGCGGCGGGGTCGATCTCGGCGAGAGCCGTTACGATGCGCTGAGCCTCGCCTTCGTGCTGCTACGCCCGGATGCGCTCGCGCCGAATCTGCGCGGCAACGGTTTGCGCGCGACCGCAAAGCTCGACGGTGCGTTCAACCTGCCAACGGTGGAATATCAGGCGAACGCCAATGCCCTCGCTTTCAACGACGTCATTGTCGAGACGCTGAGCCTCGCGGGCAAGGCGCGAGTCGATGCCGATCAGATTTACGTGCCCGTCGCCGGGCGCGCGGCGCGCATTCGCGGGCTCGACACCGCCCTGGGCGGGACGTTGGTGCAGGTGCGGCTCGACGGTGATCTCGCCTATAAGGATGGGCGCATCCTCAGCGACAATCTGCGCCTCCGCTCGCCGCGGATCGATGCCAAGGCGATCGTGATCGCCGATCTCAACAAGGGTTTCTACACCGGCGCGATCGACGGACGGGTCAACGACTATCGCATCGAGAGCGTCGGCCTGTTCGACATCGACACCAACGCCGATCTGAAGACTGCGCCGCGCGGCGGGTTCGAGATCGTCGGCAAGGTGCGCGCGCGCTCGACGCGGCTGTTCAATTCGGGGGTTCGCGATTTCCTCGGCGGCAATGCGGTGGCGAGCGGCGACGTGCGCTATGGCACCGACGGCATCGTTCGTTTCGCCAATCTGCGGCTCGCCGCGCCGCGCCTGCGGGTGACGGGCGGGCAGGGCAGCTATTCGCCCAATGGACAGATTCAGCTCGCGGCGCGCGCGCATTCGACCGATTACGGCCCGGTCGGCGTCCAGCTTGCCGGAACGATCAGCGATCCGCGCGCGGTGGTGACGGCGGACCGGCCGGGGCTCGGCATCGGGCTCGCCAATCTGGTCGCGAAGATCAATGGCGCGCCGAACGGCTACCGCCTCGCGGCGACCGGCGACACCGACTATGGCCCACTGTCGGCCGACGTCGTGCTGCTGACCGCGGCGGGGCCGATGACGATCGACATCGAGCGCGGCGACCTGTCGGGAATCGGCTTCCACGGACGGCTGGTGAAAAGCGCTGCGGGTCCGTTCGAGGGTCGGCTCGACGCATCGGGACAGGGTCTTGGCGGTCTCGTCCGGCTGAGCGGCGAAGGCCAGTATCAGGCAGCGGCGATCAACGTGCGCGCGAACAATGTCGTGCTGCCCGGCGCCGCGAAGCTCGCGGTCGGGTCGGCGATCGTCGATGCCGACGTCGTTCTCTATGACAAGCCGCGCATTGTCGCCGATATCCAGATCGCCGATACGCAGATTCGCACTTATGACATCGCGGTCGGGCGGGTGAAGATCGATTATCGCGACGGGCGTGGCCAGGCGCAGGCGCTCGTCGAGGGGACGAGCGGTGTGCCTTTCCGCATCGCCGCCAACGCTGACCTGCAGCCTGACCTCTGGCGCGCGTCGGTGCAGGGCCGCGCGACCGGGGTCAATTTCCGCACCGTTTCTCCCGCCAGGATCATCCCGCACAAGGAGGATTACGAACTGCTCCCGACGACGATCGACCTCGGGCGCGGCAGCAGCGCGCGCGTCGCGGGACGTTTCGGCGAGGGCATCATGCTCCAGAGCCGGCTCGATCGCGCGAACATGGCGGTCGTCAACGCCGTCTATCCGGGGCTTGGGCTCGGCGGGCGCGCGACGGGCAGCATCGATTTCGCGCAGACGAACGCCGACGCCTTTCCGCGCGCTGATGCGCGGCTGACGATCAGCGACTTCACGCGCACCACCGCGGCGACAGTCAGCCAGCCGGTCGACATCAATTTCGCGGGCAAGCTGCTCAGCGACGGCGGCGAGGCGCGGGCGGTGATCCGCAAGCGCGGCAGCGTGATCGGGCGGCTGCAGGCCTCGCTCCGCCCGCTCGGTCCCGGCGCGGGCGACTGGACGACGCGGCTGCGCGCCGCGCCGCTGAGCGGCGGGCTGCGCTACAACGGCCCCGCCGACACGCTCTATTCCTTCGCTGGGCCTGCCGGGCAGGGGGTTTCGGGACCGATCGCGGT
The DNA here is from genome assembly GCF_025869345.1 of Sphingopyxis sp. Lineage (GTDB taxonomy): Bacteria > Pseudomonadota > Alphaproteobacteria > Sphingomonadales > Sphingomonadaceae > Sphingopyxis. The sequence goes on along the minus strand of NZ_JAOZVW010000023.1, from coordinate 36,168 downwards.
CGCCGCCGATTTCAGCTGCCGGGTCGATGATCCGTGCCTCAATGGCGTGATCCGGGGCAACGGCATGACCTATGAGAATCAGGCCTATGGCACGCGGCTGACCAACATGGTCGTGGACGGGCGCTTCACCGGCAACCGGCTGGAGATCGAAAAGCTCACCGCGACAGCGGGCGACGGCAGCATCGATGCGAAGGGCTATGTCAGCCTGTCGCAGGCCGATGGTTATCCGATGAATCTCAGCGCGACGCTCGACAATGCGCGGCTTGCGCGGAGCGAGAATATCGCGGCGCGCGCGACGGGCACGCTGACGCTCGAAAAGGTCGCGGGGCAGACCGCGCTTTTGTCGGGCGACCTTCGCCTGCCCGAGACGCGGTATCGCATCGTGCGCGAGGGGGCAGCTGCCGTGCCGGTTCTCACGGGTGTGCGGCGCAAGCCGCCGACAGGACGGCGGCGGATCAGTGGCGACGGGCTCGCGGCGGTCGGCGGGAGCCTGTTCGACCTCATCCGGCTCGACATTCGTTTGCGCGCGGGCGACGAAATCTACGTCACCGGCATGGGACTCGAGTCCGAATGGCAGGCCGACATTCAGCTTAAGGGCACGACCCTCGATCCGCGCGTGACCGGCCAGGTCGAGCTGGTGCGCGGAACGCTGGGCTTTGCGGGACGGTCGTTCGAGCTGGAGGAAGGGAAAGTGACGTTCCCGACCGGCGACGCCTATGATCCGGCGCTGCAACTCGTCGCGAGCGATACCTTCGACAATGTGACGGTGTCGGTGAACGTGTCGGGCCGCGCGAGCAATCCGCAGGTGAGTTTTTCCAGCGTTCCCGGCCTGCCGCAGGACGAGATCGTCTCGCGCATCCTGTTCGGCGATTCGATCACCTCGCTGTCGCCGCTCCAGGCGGTGCAGCTTGCCGCTTCGCTCAACACGCTGAGCAGCGGGGGCGGGGGCCTGAACCCGCTCGGCGCGCTGCAGTCGGCGGCGGGGATCGACCGGCTGCGCGTCCTCGGCCCCGACGATACGACGGGGCGCGGCACCGCGCTCGCGGCGGGGCAATATATCACCAAGGATATCTATCTGGAGGTGATCACCGACGCGCGCGGCTATACCGCGACCCAGCTTGAGATCAGTCTGACGCGCGCGCTGTCGCTGCTCAGCCAGGCGGGCGGATCGGGCCAGACCAATGTCAGCATCCGCTATCGCAAGGATTATTGATGCGCCGCGCCGCTCTCCTGCTGCCGCTGCTGCTTGCCGCCTGTCACCAGGAGCCCGATTTCGACGACCGCTACGACATGGCGGCGAAGGAGATCGAGGCGCGCGCCAAGGCGATGGACGCCGACATCGCCGAGACGGAGAAGGCCGCGGCCGCGACGCAGCCAAAAGCCTTGCCAGCATCCGCGAAGCCGTCTAACGCGCCCACGTCATCTGGGGAGTAGCCAGCCGTCCGATCCGGACGGGCCGCCGCGTCAACATACTCGGTCGAGAGGCCGTGGTGCGGTGGGAACGGGACATCGTTCGGGCGAGACCAATGGCATCGAACCTTCCGTCCGGGCCGGGCGGCAGGGTGCGATGTCCGTTGGAATTCGCCTGCCGCCCGGCCCCGGAGTTTTGCCATGGAAGCCATCCTTACCTCGACCGCGGTCGTCGCGCTCGCCGAGATCGGCGACAAGACACAGTTGCTCGCGATCCTGCTCGCGACGCGCTTCAACCGGCCCGTTCCCATCATCCTCGGCATATTGGCGGCGACGATCGCCAATCATGCGCTCGCGGCGCTGCTCGGCGCGTCGGCGGCCGCCTTTCTCGACAGTCCGGTCTTCCGTTATGCGATCGGCATCTCGTTCGTCGCGATGGCGGCGTGGACGCTGATCCCCGACAAGTTCGAGGATGACGAGGCGCCGAAGCCGCGCTTCGGGGCGTTCGTGACGACGCTGATCGCCTTCTTCCTCGTCGAGATGGGCGACAAGACGCAGGTCGCGACGATCGCGCTCGGCGCGCAATATCATAATGTCCTTGCGGTCACGACCGGCACCACGCTGGGGATGATGATCGCCAACGTGCCCGCGATCTTCCTCGGCAACGAGTTGCTGAAGCGCGTCGATCTCAAAAAGGTGCGGATGGTCGCGGCGGCGCTGTTCCTCGTCATCGGCCTGTGGGTGCTTGCGCAGGCGGCCGGCCTGTTCGCTTGATCGGGCTTGCCACCTGTCACGCCCGACAGCTAGCTCCTTCCCGTCGCCCGCCGCATAGGCGGGGGCAGGGAGAGCGAGATGCGCGATGACGGGACACGGCTGAAATGAACGGGCTCGATCTGCCGCACAGCGTCGAGCGCGACATGCTCGCGGCGAGCATCCAGCGCCTGCTTGCCGGTAATCCGCGTCCGGGCTGGCGCGATCTGGTCGATACGATCGGGCTCGCCGGGCTGACGGTGCCCGAGGCGGCCGGCGGTTTCGGCGGCGGCGTCATCGAGGTCGCGGTTGCCATGACCGAGCTTGGTCCCGCGCTCGCGGGCGCCGACTGGCTGTCGCACGCCGCCGCCGTGATGCTGATCGCGCGGGCCGATCCCGGTCATGAGGCGTTGCCCGATCTTGCGGCGGGGTCGCGGCGCGCGGCCATCATCTGCGCCGCATCGAGCGCCGCCATACCCGATGTTGCGCTCGGCGCGGTGCATGGGGTCGCGCGGCTCGTTGCCGGGGCGGCCGAGGCCGACCTGTTCCTTGTTGCCGACCGCGGCGGCATCGTCCTGCTTGCGGCCGACCAGGGCAAGGTCGAGCAGCGCCACCGGATCATGCACGACGGCAGCGTCACCGCCGACCTCGGCTTCACCGCGCCCGCCGCCGATGGCGCGTTGCTGGCGGCGGGGCCGGAGGCAGCCGGCCTTGCCGAATGGATATCCGACCTGATGCTCGCGGCCCGCTGCGCCGAAGCGGTGGGGCTGATGCAGCGCATGGTCGCCGCCAGCGCCGATTATATGGGCCAGCGGCGGCAGTTCGGGGCGGCGATCGGGTCGTTCCAGGCGCTGCGCCACCGGGTCGCCGACATGCAGCTCGCGCAGATGAAGGCGGCCGCGCTCGCCGAGATCGCGGTGCTTGCCGTCGACCGCGATGGCGCCGATCGCGCGCGCGCGGTCAGCGCCGCCTGCGTCGAGGTCGCCGATGCGGTCCGCATCGTCGGTGAAGGCGCGGTGCAGATTCACGGCGCAATGGGGCTGACCGAGGAACTGAGCCTCGGCGCCTGTTTCAAGCGCGCGCTATCGATCGCGGCGGCATTCGGTTCGCGTGCCGATCATCTGGCGCGCTATGCCGAAGCGGCGGCCTAGTATCCGGTAGCCCGTTTGCATCTTTCGCCATTGCGAGCGAAGCAAAGCAATCCAGGGCTGTTTACGCAGGCTCTGGATTGCCGCGCGGCTTCGCCGCTCGCAATGACGATCCCAAAGGAGGCGGTCAGCCCAGCATCAGCCGCGCGATCAGGTCGCGCTGGATTTCGTTCGAGCCCGCATAGATGCTCGCCGCGCGGTCGTTGAGGTAGCGCGGCACCGCGACGGCAAGCTCGGCGGGGGTCTGGCCGTCGGCGTCGGCCCATGCGGCGGGGCCTGCAATCTCGCAGGCGAGCGTGTCGATCCGCTGCGCGGCTTCGGTCCCCAATATCTTGAGCACCGAGGCATAGAGCGCCGGGCTTCCGCCGAGCCCGCGCATCGCCTTGATTTCGAGCGCCTGCAACGCCGCGAGCCCGATCGCTTCGCGGTCGAGTTCGGCGCGGAGCACCGGACCGATACCATCCTCGCCGCGCAGCCGTTCGAGCCGCCCGATCAGTCCCGGAGCATATTTGCCGCCGCGCTCGAAGGTCAGCAGATGTTTGGCGACCGACCAGCCCTCATTCTCGCCGCCGAGCCGGTTCGCCTGCGGCACGCGGACATCGTCGAAGAAAACCTGGTTGAACTCATGGTCGCCCGCGAGGGTGCGGATCGGCTCGACCGTGATGCCGGGCGCCTTCATGTCGAGCAACAGGAAGCTGATCCCCGCCTGCGGCTTGCCCTCGGTCGAGGTGCGGACGAGCGCGAACATGCGGTTCGCGAAATGCGCGTGGGTGGTCCAGATCTTGGACCCGTTCAGCACATAATCGTCGCCGTCGGGCACGGCGCGAAGCTGAAGCGAGGCGAGGTCGGAGCCCGCGCCGGGTTCGGAGAAACCCTGGCACCAATAATCCTCGCCCGACAGGATGCGCGGCAGATAGTGCGCGCGCTGTTCGGGCGTGCCATAATGCATGATCACCGGCGCGACCATCTTGAGCCCCATCGGCGCGAGGCCCGGCGCGCCGGCCGCGGCGCACTCGGCGGCGAAGATATAGCGCTCGATTTCGCTCCAGCCGGGGCCACCGAACTCGGCCGGCCAGTCGGGCGCCGCCCAGCCGCGCGCATTCAGGATGCGTTGCCACGGCAGCGTGACGGCAGGGTCGATGAAGACGCTCGTCGCGCGGCTTGCGGCGCGGCGAAGATCGTCGGGCAGGTTCCCGGTGAGAAAAACACGCACCTTGGCGCGGAAATCGGCGAGTCCCGGTTCGGTCAGGGCGTCGGTCAGCATGTCCATACGCCCGGCTTACAGCGGCGCGGCTCGGTGGGCCAAGCTGGTATCTGCATCAGGGGCGGTTTCGGGACGCATCTGCATCGAGAGATGACCGCGCTTGTTGAACGTGAAGCCCTATGGTAGAAAGAAAGAAAAAATTCTAGAAAGGCGTGATATGAGCTTGAACGTCAAGGATCCCGAAGCGCACCGTCTCGCACAGGCGATTTCGCGGGCGACCGGCCAGAGCATGACCCGCGTGGTGACGGATGCCTTGCGCGACCGGCTGGCGAAGATTCAGCGCCGCAATGCCAAGGCAAGCGTGGAGGAGCTGCTCGCGATCGCCGACCGTGCTGCCGTCCATCTCAAAGGCGCTTATGCCGATCATGCCGAGATGCTCTACGACGATAACGGCCTGCCCGGATGATCCTCGACACCTCCGCCCTCGTCGCGATTCTCTATCGCGAACCCGAGGCACCTTCCTTTGCCCAACGCATCCATGATGCCGACAACTGCCGGATCAGTGTCGCCAATCACGTCGAGCTGTCGATGGTCGTCGAAAGCCAACTCGGACCCGAGGGGACGCGCCAGGCGGAAGCCTTTTTTCGGCGCGCTGGAATTACGATCGAGCCGGTAACGATCGAGCAGGGTGAATTGGCCAGGCAGGCGTTTCTCGACTTCGGCAAGGGACGTCATAAAGCCGGACTGAACTTCGGCGACTGTTTCGCTTATGCCCTTGCGAAGGCGACCGGCGAGCCGCTGTTGTTCAAAGGCAATGATTTCGCGCTGACCGACATCGAAGCGGCCTGACGGCGGGATTCTACGCGGCGCGCGCGCCGACGAAGCCGAGGCCCGCGGCGATCTGGATCGACTGCGCCCGCCCGGTCGCGCCGAGCTTCGCCGCGGCGTTGCGGAGATGGAAACGCACTGTCGAGACCGATAATGTCAATATGATCCCGATCTCGCCGTCGGTCTTGCCTGACGCGGCCCAGCGCAGGCACTGGACCTCGCGCCGTGTCAGCGTCTGCGGCACCGTCGCGTTGCGCGGCCGCCCGCGCGCCTCGTTGTGCGTCGCGACCAGCTTGACCGCTAGGTTGTGGAGGCGGCCTGCATGGCCTTCGAACAGCGCCTCGACCCCGACGGGCTCGCGCGAGCACCAGAAGACCGCGCCGACGAGCCCGCGCGGCAGATGCACCGGCGCGATGATCGCTTCGCCGAAATTGGGCGTGCTTTTCGCCTGCTCGCAATCGACCGCGTCGAGCAGCCCGGTCGGGCGCCAGGTGTGGAGGCTGCCGTCGCTATAATAAAAAGGTTCGGCGACGAGCCGCGCCGCGGTCAGGAACGCGATGTGGAGCGCGAGCTTGCGGTCGCGCCAATAGGCGTGCGCCGGATCGATCCAGCGAAAGCTCGTCTCCGCATAGGGGCGGCCTTCGGCATCGGCCATCGGTTCGGGATCGCCGAGATCGGCCTGCGCCGCAATGAAGGGAAGGCCGATCGCATCGCCCGCCACCTGAATTTCGGCGATCAGGGTAGGCATCTCCTTCCAGCAAAGCGTCTGGCTGTCGGTCACGCGTCCATTCCATCCTTATCCTGACACAGGTGCCAGCTTGTTTGCCGGCCCGCAATCCGGTCCTCTGTCACTATCCGGCTTCGCGCGACGCTCGCACATAGACGAGCTCCGCGACAAGCTGTTTGAGGGAGGATGGATGATGAAGGCAATGCGTATTTTTCTGCTCGCGGGAACCGCGGCAGGTCTGGCCGGGACGGTGCCGGCCTTTGCCGTCGAAGCCGACCAGGCGACGGCTCCGGTCGAGGGGGACATTATCGTCACCGCGCAGCGCCGCGCCGAATCGATCAACGATGTCGGCATGGCAATTCAGGCCGTCGACAGCGAAACGCTGGAAAATCTGCGCGTCACCGATGTGCGCGACCTGACCGCCGTGGCGCCGAGCTTCACCGTGTCGCAAAGCTATCAGGGTGTGCCGACCTATACGTTGCGTGGTATCGGCTTCAATACGATCAACCTGTCCGCAACCTCGACCGTCGGCACCTATGTCGACGAGGTCGCCTATGCCTATCCGATCATGAACACCGGCCCGATCATGGATCTGGAACGCGTCGAGGTGCTGAAGGGGCCGCAGGGCACCCTCTATGGCCGCAATACGACGGCGGGGCTCATCAACTTCATCACCGCCAAGCCGACCGATCATTTCGACGCCGGGGTCAGCGCCGAACTGGGCAATTACCAGACCTATAATTTCGCCGGTCACATTTCCGGTCCGCTCGGCGAGGGGGTTTCCGCGCGCCTCGCGATCCGCAGCGAGAACAGCGACAAGGGGTGGCAGGTGAGCAATTCGCGCCCCGACGAACGCCTCGGCAAGGTCGACAAGCTCGGCATCCGCGGCTCGCTCGCCGTCGAACCCGGCACCGGCACCCACATCGACCTGTCGGTGACCTGGTGGCAAAACAAGTCGGACACCGTCGCCGGGCAGGGGATCGGCTTCACGCCGGCGACCAATCCCGTGACCGGCACCAGCGCCTCGCACTTCTTCAACGTCCCGGGGCTTGCCGACTATATCGCCGATAATTTCCCGACCAAGGCCAGCCAGGCCGACTGGGCGCCCGAAGCCGCTCGTTCGGCCGATATCGGACGTGGGGCCGGATTGCCCGGCGACCTGGCAGAGAATAATCGCTTCTGGGGCCTGAAGCTGCGCCTCGATCAGGACGTCACCGACACGGTGAAGTTCGTCAGCCTGACCAGCTACAATGATTTTCGGCGCAAGGCGCTGTCCGACTGGAGCGGCGCGCCGTTCGAGATTCTGCTGCAGAAAGCCGACGGCCGCATCAAGAGCTTCGCGCAGGAGATTCATTTCGAGGGCGAGAGCGGCGTCGTCAACTGGCTGGTCGGCGGCTATTATGGCCATGACAAGATCGTCGACAGCAACCGCACGATGCTCGGCGAAAATGCGAACGCGCGCTTCATCCGCGCGGCGCCCTATCTCGTCGTGCCCGGCGTCAATCTGCTCGAAACGCCCTTCAATTCCGGCGGTTACACGGCCGCCGACATGGCGACGGCATTCCGCACCTATGAAGACATCGGCACGATGAACACGAAGACGTGGAGCCTCTTCGGAAACGCCGACGCCGAACTGACCGAGCAGCTCAAACTGACCGTCGGCCTTCGCTATACCGAGGACAAGCAGGACTATGTCGGCTGCTCGCGCGACTATAAGGGCAGCATGTTGCCGAACGTCAACGTCGTGAATCGCTTCCTCTTCTCGGCCGGCGGCACGCTGCCGATCCCGGCACCGATCGTCGAGGGACAGTGCAACACCTATGACGATGTGACGAACAGCTTCGGTCCGGTGGTCTCGACGCTCGACGAGAACAACCTCGCCTGGCGGGTGGTGCTCGACTGGTCGCCGAACGACGATACGCTCGTCTATGCATCGGTGTCCCGCGGCTATAAATCGGGCACCTCGCCGGTCAACGCGGCGAGCAAGGCGCGCCAGAACGCGCCGGTCACGCAGGAAAAGCTGACCGCCTATGAAGTCGGCCTGAAGGCGACGCTGGCCGACCGCCTGCTTCAGGCGAATCTGGCTGCCTTCTATTACGATTATAAGGACAAGCAGATCAGCACCTATTTCGCCGATCCGATCTATACGGCGCTGGCGCGGCTCGACAATGTGCCGAAGTCGAAGGCCTATGGCGTCGAAGGCGAATTGACGCTGCGTCCGGCTCAGGGCGTGACGATTTCCGCCAACGGTCTGTGGCTGAAGACGCGCGTGATCGACTATGTCGGCACCAATGCCGCCGGTCAGCCGCAGAATTTCGACGGCGCGGAGTTCATCTACAGCCCGCACTTCCAGGGCAGCATCGTTGCCGCCTATGACACGCCGGTGAGCGACACGCTGAACGTCAATGGCGCGGTCAGCCTGCGCTATCAGAGCAAGTCGAACACGATCTTCGAGGATGATCCGCTCTACAAGATCGACTCCTTCGCCGTCGTGAACGCCAGCCTGGGCCTCAAGTCGGAGGCGGGGTGGTCGCTGTCGCTGTGGTCGAAGAATCTGTTCAACAAATATTATTGGTCGTCGGTCGCCAGCAACGCCAACGTCGTGGTTCGCTTCGCCAACCAGCCGCGAACCTTTGGCCTGACGCTGGGTTACGATTTCTAAGACCGATACGCGAAGGGCGCAGGCAGATATGCAGGGCAATTATCTGGGCACGATAATCGATTTTGCCTCTCCCGCCGGGGAACCGGCCCTGCTTGCGCCCGACAGCGTCCAGTGGCGCGTCTACAAGAATCCGATCGCGCTCGGCATCGGCGGCATCGCAGCGGTGCTGCTCGAATTTGCCGAACCGCGCATCCGCTCGGGGGTGTGGGATCATTCGACCTACAAAGTCGATCCGATCGGCCGCTCACGCCGCACCGGGCTCGTTGCGATGCTCGCCTGCTACGGCCCGGCAAGCGTCGCGAAGGAGGTGATCGGCAAGGTCAATCGCCTGCACGGGCCGGTGAAGGGCAAGACCCCCGCGGGCGAACCCTATCGGGCGCTCGACCCGGTGCTGCTCGATTGGGTCGCGGCGACGGCCTCCTATGGCTTTCTGATGGCCTATGACCGTTTCGTCCATCCGCTCGGCGAGGCCGACAAGGATCGCTTCATGCGCGATGGCGATGCGATCGGGCGCGAGTTCGGCGCGCGGCACACGCCGGCATCGGTCGATGGGTTCATGGCAATGATGGCGACGCTCGAATCGCGGTTCGAGGCGCATCCGATCATCTTCGAGTTTCTCGATATCATCCAGTCGGGCCGCGCCGCGCCCGGGACGCCGCGTTTCCTGCATCGCGCGATCGCGCGGGCATCGGTGTCGCTGCTCCCCGCGCATATCCGCCGCCGGCTCGACCTTGGGCCAAAATATGACCTGACGCGAGCCGACCGGCTGCTCTTGCGCGGGGCGGGCAAATTGGCCGACCGTTTCGCCAGTCGGACGTCGGCGCCGTGTCAGGCGAGCCTGCGCCTCGGGCTTCCTGCTGATTTTCTATACCGCTCGCAGGCTGAGCAGCAGCGGTTGCTGGCGAACCCCTCTCTTCAGCGATCCTTTGCATGATGTTTCCCCGCGAAGGCGGGGATCCAGAGCGAGATGGCGCCAGGCGACGCTGGACCCCCGCCTTCGCGGGGGGAGCAAGTAAGACGGCCAGCCTATTCCGCCTCGGTGCTGAGCCCCAATTCGGGGATGCCGATCGAGCGCCGACCGCCGAAATCGGAGCGCACGACGATCGCGCCCTGCTTTTCCATATAGTCGACGAGCCGCCGGATGCGGCCCGGCGAGCGCGTGCCATAGGCGCGGCCGAGCGCGTCGTCGTCGGGGCAAGGGCTGCCTTCGATCGCGGCGCGCGCGATCTGCACGAATGGCGCGAGCATGTCGTCGGGGAGCCGGTTCGCGGCGGCCAGAAGCTCGCGCCATTTGTCGTCGGCGGGGTCGAAGATGCCGCCCTTCGCCAGCGCGAACCGTTTGCGAAACTGCGCGAGATCGAGCGGCACCCGCCCCAGCTTTTGCATCCGGCAGCGCACCGAGAAATCCTGATAGAGAAAGGATTCGGGGTGAAAGGCACAATCGGGGTCGGCGAGCATGTCTTCGAGCGCGGCGACGATCGCCGGCTCGGCATCGGGCACGTCGGCTTTGGGGAATAAAGTCGGCGCCGCTACGGGGGCTTCGTCATCCGCATCCTGCTCGGCGAAGCGCTGGATCAACTCCTGCGCCGCGACCGGCTTCGGCGCGGGCGCCGGCGTCGGGAGCGGCTGCGTTTCGAGTTCGGCGAACAGCATCGTCCGCATGTCCTGCGGCTCGGCGCTCGGCAGCGGCAGCAGGCCGTGCGTCCCGGCGCGCGTCGCGGTTTCGGTCGAGCCGATCTTCACCGCGACCGGGCGCCGCGAGATCGCCGGGCCGAGCCCCAGGAAATGCCCGCGTTCGAGGTCGCGGATCGCCTCGGCTTGCCGCCGCTCCATGCCGAGCAGGTCGGCGGCGCGCGCCATGTCGATGTCGAGGAAGGTGCGGCCCATCAGGAAATTGCTCGCCTCGGCCGCGACATTCTTGGCGAGCTTGGCAAGTCGCTGCGTCGCGATCGCGCCCGCGAGGCCGCGCTTGCGGCCGCGGCACATCAGGTTCGTCATCGCCGACAGGCTCGCGCGGCGGACGGTGTCGGAGACGTCGCCCGACGCGCTCGGCGCGAACATCTGCGCTTCGTCGACGACGACGAGCGCGGGAAACCAGTGCTCGCGCGGCGCATCGAACAGGGCATTGAGAAACACCGCAGCGCAGCTCATCTGCGCCTCGATGTCGAGCGTGTCGAGCGCCACGATCACCGAGGCGCGATGCTCGCGGATGCGCGCGCCCATCGCGGCGATCTCGCGCTCGCTATAGTCGCCCGCGTTGACGACGATGTGGTTGTAGCGGTCTGCCAGCGTGACGAAATCGCCCTCGGGATCGATCACCACCTGCTGGACGAGTCCCGCGCTCTCTTCGAGCAGGCGGCGCAGCAGGTGCGACTTGCCCGACCCCGAATTGCCCTGGACGAGCAGGCGCGTCGCGAGCAATTCCTGCACATTGACGTGAACGGCGCTGCCCCGGTCGTCGGTTCCGATTTCGATGCTGCTGTTCACGGCGCGAGCCCTATCGGGCGGCCACCGGCTTGACAACAGGCCAGCCGCCCGAAGGCTGGAAATGTAGGGGAGCAAAGGGGGGAACGGACCGGATCGCGCGGACCGAGGCGTCATCATCCGGGATTCTTTCGCATGAGAGAAAGGCGGCCTTCGCCGCGGCCCAAGACAAATCACCGGCCAGAACAGATGGTCTTGCGGTCATGCGATGAAAGGGAAGTCATGCGAAACGTCGAAATGCTCTTGCTGGCCCTCGTGTCCGGCGGCTCTCTCGCCGTGGCCGCGGCGGCGCAGCCGGGATCGGATTTGGCGGGCGCGCAGGCGCTGATCGGCAGGATCTATACCGCTTATGTCCATGATGATGTTCCCGACCTGGATAGACTTTATACCCCCGAATTACGGCGGTCGATCCGCCGGCAGAGCGATGGCGACCTCGGCCTCGGTTACGATCCCTTATGCAGCTGTCAGGACACCGGCGACTTCACCTATCGCATCGCGTCGCTCGTCGAACGCAAAGGCGGGGCTGCGGCGCAGGTCGATTTCGACAATTTCGGCGAGCATCACAGCGTGACGCTGCTGCTCGTCCGTCGCGGCGGCCGCTGGTTCGTCGGCGATATCATCGAAGACGGCGCGAGTCTGTTGAAGGGGGAATGACCATCCTGTCGGCAGGCCGCGAAGGAGCGCCGGGGGCGGCAAAGGCCCCGTGCCGCACTTCGGACGGCGTTTCGCCATAGGCCTTGCGAAAGCTGTTCGTGAAATAGCTCAAATCGCCGAAGCCGCAATCATAGGCGATCTCGGTAATCGTCCCTTTCTGAAGCCGGGGCATCGACAGGCGGCGGTGCGCCAGCGTCAGCCGCTCGCGCAGAACGAACCCGGTAAAGGTCGCGCCGTCGGCCTTGAATAGCAATTGAACCGACCGCGTACTCAATCCGGCTGCCGCGGCAGCCGCGGCGATGTTGAGACTGGGCGAAGTGAGGCGGGCGAGCGTCCAATGCTTGATCGCATCCAGTCGCGCGGCGTGCAGTTCGCGCCCCGATGCGGTCCCGGTCGCATCGCTGTTCGTTCCCGCCGCCAGTGCGACCAGATCGGCGACATGGATCGCGACGCGGTGCGCGAGTTCGGCGGTGGGACCGGCGTCGTGAAGCGTGCGATAAGCGGCAAGATAGGATTTCAGCAGCCGCATCGACTGATTATCGGGCGATATATGGCGCATACTCAATCCATTTCATTTGACTGCGTCACGGGCTGGCATCGGCAACGCGGACTCGACGCTTGGGCCGAGGTTCGATAGATTCGCGCCGGGCAGGGACCGGGAGGGAGCATGGGGTCTGCGGAGCGGATAGATCTGGCGCACGAAGCCGACCTCGTTATCGGCAGGCTGTCGGTGTCGCCGGCGCGGCGCGAGCTCAGGCGCGAAGACGGGCAGCGCGAGGTGCTGGAACATCGGGTGATGCAGGTATTGATCGCGCTCCACCGGACCGATGGCGGTATCGTGACGCGCGACGAGTTGACCCGCTCCTGCTGGGACGGCCGGATCGTCGGCGACGATGCGATCAATCGCGTCATCTCCCGTCTTCGCAAGGCAGCGGACGGCATCGGTGCGGGCAGCTTTGTGATCGAGACGATCACCAAGATCGGTTACCGGCTTGTCGAAGAAGGGCGCGAGGCGGCTTCGTCTGTCTTGCCGCCGGGGCGCGCGCCATCGCCGGCTGCGCGTCCGACGCGGCGCGGTTTCGCATTGGGCGGGGCGGCGCTGGGTATCGCCGCTTTGGCCGGCGGCGCCTGGCTGTACCGGCGTGCCGCGCCCCCCGCCGTTTCGCCCGAGGTCCAGGGGCTGATGGGGCGGGGCTGGACGATGATGTTCCAAGGCAACCGCGATGCGCAGATCGAGGCCGCGGGCCTGTTCCGGCATGTGGTGGAGCTGGCGCCCGATTATGCCGACGGCTGGGGCGCGCTGGGCTTCGTCTATGCCTATTCGTCGCATTACTATCCCGCCGGGGAGCGAGAGGCGCGCCGCGACCGCGCCCGCGCCGCCGCGGCGCGCGCGTTCGCCATCGACCCCGGCAACGGCATGGCCCGGGTCGCGCTGGCCTTTGCCCGGCCGTGGCGCGGCCACTGGCTGGAAATCGAGCGCGCGCTGCGAGGCGCGGGGCGCGCTCGTCCGGAGGAGGATCTGTTCCGCGTCACGCTCGGCTACATATTGGGTATGGTCGGCCGGTTCGCGGAGGCTGCGGACATATTGGGCCGCATGGGCGGCGGCAACCGTCGGCGGACGCTGGAACCCGGCGAATATTATTATCTGATCGAAGCCTTGTGGGCGGCCGGCCGTCTGGAGGAAGCGGATCGGCGTATCGCGGAGGCGGTCGCCCTCTATCCGACGCATTCCAACATCTTTTTCCTGCGCTACAATATCTATTTGTTCAGCGGCCGGGCGGGTGCCGCCGCCGCGCTGATCGCCGACCGCTCGGGTCGTCCGGTCCAGGGGGATTGGGACCGCCTCGGCCGGATCGCGTATCTGTTCGAGAACCGCCCGCCGAACGACATAGCCCGTTTTGCGGCGGAAGGGATGGAGCTGGCGCGTTCGAGCTGGGGCTACGCAGGCAAGATGGTCGAATGTTTCGCCGCGCTCGGCCTGGTCGACGAGGCCTTTGTGCTGGCGGATGCCTTTTTCTTCGGGCGCGGTTTCACGATACCGGAACGAAATGGCCCAGGCTCGAACTATTATTCCGCGCTCGAGGATCGCGAAACAGGCATATTGTTCCTTCCTTCCACCCGGGCTATGCGCACGGATCGGCGCTTTCGTCGCCTGACCGAGGAGCTGGGCCTCGAACGCTATTGGCGCGAGACGGGCGTGCAGCCCGATTACCGGCGCACCTGAGGGGGGCGTCCGAACGAGCACGACGGAAAGGCCGCCGCGAACCGGCATATCAATGCGCCTCCATCGCTGCGGCGACCTTGTCGATGCTCATCGCGCCGCGGTCGAACATGTGGAAACTGCCATCGGCGAGCGTCAGCAGCGCGCGTTTGTGGAACAGGCTGCGCGTGACCTCGATGTCGCGGATCTCGGTCTTGGCGATCTCCAGCCGGCCGCTCGCCGTCTTGTTGGCGAGCACGCCGCTGAAGCTGGCGTCATCGGAGGCGTCGTAGATCAGCCGGCGGTCGGTGACGGTGAGCGTGCCGTTGAACTTGCCGCCATAGGGAGGCAGATAGAACAGGGTCCAGACGCCGATCTCGGTTTCGCCGGGATGAAGATCGATCTTTTTCGCCATCGTTCGCTTTCCTTTGCGGATGCGGCCGTCGTCACCAGCCGAAGGTGATGCCGGCGCGGCCGCCCGTGGAGCCGCGCACGGTGGAACCGGCGAAACCGCCCGAGACCCAGACATGATCGGTGATCCGCGCCACCACGGCGCCGGAAAACCCCTGCTGGCCGCGATAGGTGGCGAGGTTGAAGGAGATGGCCAAACGGGTGTCCGGCGGCATCACCGTACCGCCCATCGCCATTGCCGCCGCGATCCCGCCATTGGCGCGCCGGAAGCCCCGCCCGATCTCGGTGTCGAGCGTGGCGACATGCTCCTCCAGCGCGCCGATCCGGCCGCCGACATTGGTGAGCATGCCCACGTCGAGGTCGAGCGTCGCGAGATTGCCCGCGAGGTCGGTGGTGACGAGGTTGACCGCGCCCTGTTGCGCCGCCCGGCTGGCATCGGAGGCGATCCCGGACAGTGTATAGGTGGAGTGCGCAGAGCCCAGCGCGACCTGGCCGATCCGTGTCGCCTCGGCATCGGGGCCGATCGCGACGGCGCCCGCCGCGTTCGCCATCGCGCCGTTGCCCAGCGCGATCGCACCGTCGCCCATGGCGCTGTTGCCATTGCCGAGAGCGACCGCGCCGATGCCGGTGGCGCTGTTGTTCTCGCCGATAGCGACTGCGCCGGTCCCGGCGGCGCTATTGGGATCGCCGATCGCGACCGCGCCATTGCCCGAGGCGAGATTGCCATAGCCGATCGACACCGCCCGGCCGTCGGACGCGCTCGCGCCCGTGCCGATCGCGACGGCATCGTCACTGGCCGCGCTGGCCGCCCCGCCGATCGCGATTGCGTTGACGCCGACGGCGGCGGGGGCAGATCCGCTGCCGTTCACCGCGATATAGCCGGTCCGCGTCAGCGCCAGATCGGCGGTTACCTGTGCGGCCCCGGCCTGGGTAAGGGCCGCGTCGGCGGCGCCCCGTGCGGAGGCTGCATCGGCGAGCGCGGCGTTCGCCGTCGTCTGCGCCGCCGCCGCCTTGGTAGACGCGGTGTCGGCCGTCGTCTGGGCCATACCGGCATGGCCGAGCGCCGTGTCTGCCTTGGTAAGCGCAGTGTCGGCGGTGGCTTGCACGGTCAGGATCGCCGCAGCGTTGGTCTGGCCGGTGGCGAGCGCCTGATTCGCGGTCGCCTGCGCGGTTCCGGCCTCTTCGCGTGCGACATCGGCCGTGCCCTGCGCGGTCGCTGCATCGGCGAGCGCCGTGTCGGCCGTTGTCTGGGCGGCGCCGGCTGCGGCCTGCGCGGTGGCTGCATCGGTGAGTGCCGTGTCGGCCGTTGCCTGAGCGGTGTCGGCCGCGGTCTGCGCGGTAGCGGCGTTGGCGAGGGCGGTATCGGCGGTCGTTTGCGCGGTCCCGGCTTCGATGCGCGCTATGTTCGCCGTGCTCTGCGCGGTGGCTGCATCGGCAAGTGCCGTGTCGGCCGCTGCCTGGGCGGTGTCCGCACGGCCGAGCGCCGTATCGGCGGTGGATTGGGCCGCGGCGGCATTGGCGAGCGCGGTATCGGCGGTGGACTGCACGGTCTGGATCGCTGCCGCGTTGGTTTGGCCGGCAGCGAAAGCCTGATCGGCGGTCGCTTGCGCGGTCGCTGCATCGGTCAGCGCACTGTCCGCCGTACTCTGAGCCGCGGCGGCATTGGCAAGAGCGGTATCCGCGGTGCCTTGGGCCATGTCCGCCGCACCCTGCGCCGTTGCCGCGTTGGCAAGCGCGGTATCCGCGGTGCCTTGGGCCATGTTCGCCGCACCCTGCGCCGTTGCCGCGTTGGCAAGCGCGGTGTCCGCGGTGCCTTGGGCTATGTTCGCAGCACCCTGCGCCGTTGCCGCATTGGCAAGCGCGGTATCCGCGGTGCTTTGGGCTATGTTCGCCGCACCCTGCGCCGTTGCCGCGTTGGTGAGCGCGGTATCCGCGGTGTCTTGGGCCATGTTCGCCGCACCCTGCGCCGTTGCCGCATTGGTGAGCGCAGTACCGGCTGTGGTCTGCGCTGCCGTCGCATTCGCCAGGGCCGTGCTGGCGGTCGTCGCTACATCGTCGAGCTGGCCGAGGTTCACCGCGTCCGTGGCCTGCGAGCCGGCGGCGACGTTGACGATCTGCCGTTCGGTGCCGGCGCTGCCGACCGAGACGGTGCCCGCCCGGTCCGCAGCAGATTGCGCGCCGAGCGCGACGCTGCCGTCGGCCGACGCGACCGCGCCGGCACCCAGAGCGGTGCTGTTCCGGCCGCCGGCGCTGGCGGTTGCCAGGACCCCGCCGCCAATATCGACAGCGCCGCCGATCGCGACGGAACTCGCTCCCCCGGCGCTGCTGAGGGCACCGAGGCCGACGCTATAATCGCCGCTCGCGCCGCTTCCCGGCCCGATCGCCGTTGCCTGGTCGCCATCGGCAGTCGCGTCCTGACCCAGCGCCATCGCCGAGACGCCGCTCGCCGAAGCCGGCGCGCCGGTAAAGGAATATGCGAAATAGGGGTTGGTTCCGCCCGAAACCATCGCGATCGCCGCGTTGAGCTGGGCGAGGTTGACGGCGTCGGTCCCCGCCGTGGCCGTGGCCACGTTGACGACGCGGCGCTCTGCGCCCGACGCGCCGACCGATACCGTATCTTTCTGATCTGCGACCGATCCAGCCCCGAGCGCAATGGCATTGATGCCTGAGGCATTGGCTCCTTGGCCGAGCGCCGTACTGGCGAAGCCGATGGCGGTGGCGCTCTGTCCGGCAGCGGTGCTTTGGTCGCCGCTGGCCATGCTGAGGTCGCCCGTGGCGGTGCTAGAATCGCCGCCGGCTTGACTGCCCGCACCCGTGGCGGTGCTCGCTATTCCGCTCGCGACGCTGTTGTGGCCGGTGGCGGTGCTGGACAGGCCCGTGGCAGCGCTCAGTCGGCCGGTGGCGGTGCTATAGTCGCTGGCATGGCTCCCTTCGCCCGTGGCGGTGCTTTCGGCGCCGTCCGCCAGGCTGCTCACCCCGGTGGCGGTGCTGAACTCACCGCTGGCGCTGCTCAGCGCGCCGGTAGCGGTGCTATACTCGCCGCTGGCGGTGCTCAGCGTCCCTGCGGCGGTACTGCTGGTTCCGGTGGCGGTGCTGGAAGCGCCGACGGCAGTGCTGCCTCGGCTGCTTGCGTTGCTGGCGTGCCCGAGTGCCGTGGTTCCGACCTCGCCGGCGCTGCTGTAGGTGCCGATGGCGGTGCTTTCATTGCCGGTGGCGGCTGCGCTCTGACCGATCGCTACGGTTTCGCTGCCACTCGCGATAGCTGGCGCGGTGGGGACCGCGGAGAAGGCGATGAAGGGATTTGCCCCACCCGCAACCATCGCGATCGCGGTCTCGAGCTGGGCGACGTTGACGGCATCGGTCGCTCCGGTGCCGGTGGCGACGTTGACGATGCGGCGGGTGAAGCCGGTCGTGGGATCGTCGCTGCCGACCGACACGGTGTTTACCTGATCGGCGAGTGAGGATGCTCCCAACGCGACCGCGTTATCGGCGGAGGCTTTGGCGGCTTGACCGAGCGCCGTGCTGCTCAGGCCTGTGGCGATGCTAAACATCCCTGTGGCGGTGCTGTTCTGGCCGCTCGCGGTGCTGAGCGCCCCGGTGGCGGTGCTGCTCAGGCCGCTGGCTATGCTGAGCGCACCCGTGGCGGTGCTGTAGTCTTTGTCGGCCAGACTGCCTTGGCCGGTGGCGGTGCTCTCTTCTCCGTTTGCCTGGCTATAGGCACCGGTGGCGGTGCTGTCCTGGGCGGTAGCAGCGCTTTGCGTGCCGGTGGCGGTGGCCAAAGTGCCGCTGGCGAGGCTGATTTGGCCAGTAGCGGTGCTGCCGCTTTTGCTGGCGACGCTGCCGTTCCCGGTAGCGGTGCTTCCGGTGCCCGTGGCGAAGCTGCCATTCCCGGTGGCGGTGCTCCCGTTGCCAGTGGCGTTGCTGAAGCTGCCGGTTGCGGTACTGAAATCGCCGGTGGCTTCGCTGGCCTTGCCGACGGCAGTGCTCGCGGAGCCGGTGGCGGTGCTCCCGTTGCCGATGGCGGTGCTTTGCGTGGCGGAGGACGTCGCATCGACCCCGCATTCCAGCGTGTCGATCGGATCGTCCGCATTACCGGGAATCCCATCCGGGCCGGCGTTGACGTTGCAGTCCACGGTCGGATCGGCCCAGGCGGGCGTGGCGAAGGTCAGCGCGGCGGCGAGCGCGAGCGGCGCGGCGGCGGTCATCAAGGCGGTAGCGATACGCATCCGATGTTTCTCCCGTTCCCGGCCGGCGGGACGCGCCGGTGGGATCAGGAGATGGCCGGACAGTCGCCGGATCGGGAGGCTGAGGAAGTGATGCGGTGCCGATGTTTAGCCGACGAGTTCCTGATTTTTATCCCAGTCGCACGAAATCCGCGACTCGATTGATGTTGATGATCGCAGCGGTCTCGATCGCCTGCGCCCCGATCGTTTCGGCCCAGGCACGCACCGCGCGTGGCCGGTCCTCTTCCAGCCACGTCGCAAGGCGATCAGCATCGATGCTCGGCCAGATGCCGATCACCGGGCACGAAAGGGCGAACGCCGCGCCGCCCGCCCGGCAGAGCCGGTCGAGCAATCCCTCGGGAAGCAGCGGCGTATCGCAGGGCAGCGACAGCAGACGCTCATATCCGGCGTCGCGCGCCGCCGTCAGCGCGCCCGCCAGCCCGCCGAGCGGGCCCAGCCCCGCGCGCGGGAGATCGGGCACGCTCTCGCGGGTCGCATGGGCGTGACCCGAAACGAAGACGGCGCCGCAAAAGGGGGTAAGCGCCGCGATCGACCAGTCGATCAGCTTGCGCCCCGCATATATTTCCTCCGCCTTGTCGCGGCCGAAGCGCGACGAGGCGCCGCCGGCCAGGACGACGCCGGCGATGGAGGCGGCGTCGGTCAATCGATCGTCCGCGCCAGTTCGTGGTTGAGCCACAGCGCGACGAGCGTCCCGATCGCGCCCGACAGCAGATAGGCGCCCGCCGCGATCAGCCCGAACTGACTCGACAGCCACAGCGCGACCATCGGCGCGAAGCCCGCGCCGAACAACCAGGCGAGATCGGAGGTAAGCGCCGATCCGGTATAGCGATGGCGCGGGTCGAAGTTCGACGACAGCGCCCCCGACGACTGGCCGAAGGAGAATCCGAGCAGGATGAAGCCGAGGATCATGAAGGCCGCTTCGCCGGCCTCGCCCGCGCCGAGAAGCTGCGGCGCGAAGCCGCTGAAGGCGGCGATCGCGGCGGCGGTGACGCCCAGCAACGTGCGGCGCCCGACGCGGTCGGCGAGATAGCCCGAGGCGATGATCGCGAACACGCCGATCGCGGCCGCGACCGCCTCGATCATCAGGAAGCGCACCGGCGTTTCCTCGGTGAACAGGAACACCCACGACAGCGGGAACACCGTCACCATGTGGAAAAGAGCAAAGCTCGCGAGCGGGGCGAAGGCGCCCATCGCGATGATCCGCCATTCGGAGCGCAGCGTCTCGGTCAGCTTCGCGGGTTCGAGGTCGCGATCCTCGAACAGCGCGGCATATTCGGGGGTCACGACGATGCGCAGCCGCGCGAAGAGCGCGACGACATTGATCGCGAAGGCGACGAAGAAGGGATAGCGCCAGCCCCAGTCGAGAAAATCCTGCGCCGGCAGCGCGGCGATCAGGAACATGAAGAGCAGGCTGGCGACGATCAGCCCGAGCGGCGCGCCAAGCTGCGGGATCATCGCATACCAGCCGCGCTTGCCCTCCGGCGCGTTGATCGCGAGCAGCGAGGCGAGCCCGTCCCACGAGCCGCCGAGCGCGACGCCCTGTCCCATGCGGAAGAGGGCCAGAAGCAGCGCCGCGCCGATCCCGGCGGTTTCATAGCTCGGCACGAAGGCGATCGCCGCGGTCGAGCCGCCGAGCAGGAACAGCGCGATCGTCAGTTTGGCGCCGCGGCCATAGACGCGGTCGATCCATGAAAAGACCATCGTGCCGACGGGGCGCGCGAGAAAGGCGAGCGCGAAGATCGCGAACGACCACAGCGTGCCGGTGAGCGGATCGAGCTGCGAAAAGACGAGCTTCGGGAACACCAGCACCGAGGCGATGGCGAACACGAAAAAGTCGAAAAATTCGGAGGTGCGCCCTATGATGACCCCGATCGCGATCTCGGCGGGAGAAATGCGATGATCGTCTTCATAAAGTGCGCGGGCGTCGCGTTCGGCCTGGGTGGTGGACGGCGCGGTTTCGGCAGACATAAGATGCGTCCTGCTGCTGGCGCTCCCGAAAAGGGACATCCGGTAGCGCGAGTCGATCATAGGGCAAAAGCGCCCCTTATGAAATTGCCCCTGCGCGATCCGCGGCGATCGCGGGATTGGACAAAATGTCCTATGTGCAGTGCAGCAAAGGAGGCCTAGGCGCGCATCATGCCAACAAAGCTCTCCCCTTCAATGAGGCCGTGTTCCCCCGCGAAGGCGGGGGTCCATCACCGGCCGGTGCTATTTCGATCCGGCAGGAGATGGGGCCCCGCCTTCGCAGGGACACGCGGTTCTTCGAAGACTGGATGGGCTTGGAAGCTGCCGCTGCTCGCCGCGCTGCCTTTGCTGTCGGGTTGCGGACTGGTCGTGCTCGATCCCGCGGGCGACGTCGCGCGCCAGCAGGGTCATCTGATCATCATCTCGACCGTGCTGATGCTGCTGATCATCGTTCCGGTGATGGCGCTGACGGTCTTTTTTGCGTGGAAATATCGCGCCGCGAACAAGCAGGCGACCTACAAGCCCGACTGGGATCATTCGACCCAGCTCGAACTCGTGATCTGGTCGGCGCCGCTGCTGATCATCATCTGCCTCGGCGCGGTGACGTGGGTCGCGACGCATATGCTCGACCCCTATCGCCCGCTCGCGCGCACCGGGCCGGGACAGGCGATTGCGGCTCATGTGAAGCCGCTCGACGTCAATGTCGTCGCGCTCGATTGGAAATGGCTGTTCATCTATCCCGAACAGGGTATCGCGACGGTGAACGAACTCGCGGTGCCGGTGAACCGGCCGATCCGCTTTCGCATTTCGGCCTCGTCGGTGATGAACAGCTTCTACGTCCCGGCGCTCGCGGGCCAGATCTACGCGATGCCGGGGATGGAGACCAAGCTCCACGGCGTGTTCGACAAGACCGGCACTTTCGACGGCTTTTCGGCCAATTATTCGGGCTGGGGCTTTTCCGACATGCGCTTCAAGGTGAAGAGCCTGCCTGCGCCTGCGTTCGACCAATGGGTCGCCGCAGCGAAGGCGTCGGGCGAGGGCGACCTGAGCCGCGCCGCCTATCTGAAGCTCGAAAAGCCGAGCCAGAAGGAGCCGGTGCGTCATTTCGCGGCGGTCGATCCCCAGCTTTTCGACGCGGTGGTCAACATGTGCGTCGAGCCCGGCAAGATGTGCATGCACGACATGATGGCGATCGATGCGAAGGGCGGCGCGGGGATCGCCGGCATCCAGAACGTCCGTTCGGTCACCTATGACAAATTCGCCGCGCGCGGAACCGGCAGCCTCGCGAACTGGAGCGTCCGCTATGTCGCGGCGCTGTGCAGCCAGCAGATGCACTCGGCCGACCGTCCCGACGCCAGGCCGGTGAACCCGGCGCCGCTGAAGGGCGAAGGCCTGCCCCATCCCAATCAGGCGCCCGAGCGCACCGCGCTGAACGCCGTCCCCCGCCAGACAAGCTGAAGGCAGCTGAGACCCGTGATCACCCCGCAACCCGCTCCCGCAACCGGCCCCTTCCTCGGCAAGCTGTCGCTCGACGCGCTGCCGCTGCACGAGCCGATCCTGGTCGTCACCTTCATCGCCGTCGCGATCGGCGGCATCGCGGTGCTGGCCGCGATCACCAAATATCGCCTGTGGGGCTGGCTGTGGCGCGACTGGCTGACCACCGTCGATCACAAGCGGATCGGGATCATGTACATGATCCTCGGCCTCATCATGTTCCTGCGCGGCTTTGCCGACGCGATCATGATGCGGTTACAGCAGGCGATGGCGTTCGGCGGGTCCGAAGGCTATCTGCCGCCGCACCACTACGACCAGATCTTCACCGCGCACGGCGTGATCATGATCTTCTTCGTCGCGATGCCGTTCATCACCGGCCTGATGAACTATATCGTGCCGCTCCAGATCGGCGCGCGCGACGTCAGCTTTCCGTTCCTCAACAATTTCAGCTTCTGGATGACGGTGTCGGGCGCGGCGCTGACGATGATCTCGCTGTTCGTCGGCGAATATGCCCAGACCGGCTGGCTCGCCTATCCGCCTTTGTCGGGAATCGCCTACAGCCCCAATGTCGGCGTCGACTATTATATCTGGGGGCTTCAGATAGCCGGCGTCGGCACGACCCTGTCGGGGATCAACCTGATCGTGACGATCCTGAAACTCCGCGCGCCGGGCATGGGCCTGATGAAGATGCCGGTTTTCACCTGGACGTCGCTGTGCGCGAACATCCTGATCGTCGCCAGCTTCCCGATCCTGACCGCGACGCTGACCCTGCTGGCGCTCGATCGCTATGCGGGCACCAATTTCTTCACCAACGACCTCGGCGGTTCGCCGATGATGTATGTGAACCTGATCTGGATCTGGGGGCACCCGGAGGTCTATATCCTCGTGCTGCCGCTGTTCGGCGTCTATTCGGAAGTCACCTCGACCTTTTCGGGCAAAAAGCTCTTCGGCTATACCTCGATGGTCTATGCGACGATCTGCATCACCATCCTGTCGTATATCGTGTGGCTGCACCATTTCTTCACCATGGGGTCGGGGGCCAGCGTCAACAGCTTCTTCGGCATCACGACGATGGTGATCTCGATCCCGACGGGGGCAAAGCTCTTCAACTGGCTTTTCACCATGTATCGCGGCCGCATCCGCTTCGAACTGCCGATGATGTGGACGGTCGCCTTCATGCTGACCTTCGTCATCGGCGGGATGACCGGGGTGCTGCTCGCGGTGCCGCCCGCCGACTTCGTGCT
Organism: Sphingopyxis sp.; assembly: GCF_025869345.1. GTDB lineage: Bacteria > Pseudomonadota > Alphaproteobacteria > Sphingomonadales > Sphingomonadaceae > Sphingopyxis. The sequence continues at coordinate 12,743 of NZ_JAOZVW010000023.1, read as the reverse complement.
GCACAACTCGCTGTTCCTGATCGCGCACTTCCACAACGTGATCATCGGCGGCGTGTTGTTCGGCCTGTTCGCGGCGATCAACTACTGGTGGCCCAAGGCGTTCGGGTTCAAGCTCGACGTCTTCTGGGGCAAGATCAGCTTCTGGTGCTGGGTGGTTGGTTTCTGGATGGCCTTCATGCCGCTTTATATCCTCGGCCTGATGGGGGTGACGCGGCGGATGCGCGTGTTCGACGACCCGAGCCTGCAAATCTGGTTCGTGATCGCCGCCATCGGCGCCGCGGTGATCGCGGTGGGTATCGCGGCGATGCTGATCCAGTTCGGCGTCAGCATCTGGCGGCGCAAGGAACTCGCCGACGAAAGCGGCGATCCGTGGGGCGGCCGCACGCTCGAATGGGCGACCAGTTCGCCGCCGCCCGACTATAATTTCGCCTTCACCCCGGTGATCCATTCGCTCGACGCGTGGCACGACATGAAGAAGCGCGGGCACCAGCGCCCGGTCGCGGACTTTCGCGACATCCACATGCCGAGCAATACGGGCACCGGCTTCATCCTCGCGGCCTTTTGCCTGGTGATGGGGTTCGCGCTGGTCTGGCATATCTGGTGGCTGGTGATCGCCAGCTTCGTCGCGACGATCGCCTATGCGATCTTCCACACCTTTAACTACAAGCGCGACTTCGACATTCCGGCGGCCACCGTCGCGGCGGTCGAGGACGTGCGGACCCGTCACCTCGCGGCCGGAGCCTGATGCGATGAGCGCCCCCACAATAACCGCGGACTCCATCACCGCAGTCGCAGACGAGCCCGTCCAGTTCTACGACCTCGACGAGCATGCGCATCCCGAGGGGCACAGCACGATGCTGGGCTTCTGGATCTATCTGATGAGCGACTGCCTCATCTTCGCGATCCTGTTCGCCTGCTTTGCGGTGCTCGGCGACAGCTATGCCGCGGGACCGGCGCCGAAGGATCTGTTCGAGCTGCCGCTCGTCGCGCTCAACACCGCGATGCTGCTCTTCTCGTCGATCACTTACGGCTTCGCGGTGCTCCAGATGCAGCAGGGCAAGGTGAAGGGAACGCAGCTCTGGCTCGCGGTCACCGGCCTGTTCGGGCTCGCCTTCCTGGGGATCGAGCTCTACGAATTTCACCATCTGATCGAGATCGGCGCCACGCCGCAGCGCAGCGCCTTCCTGTCGAGCTTTTTCACGCTCGTCGGCACGCACGGGCTGCACGTCACCTTCGGCACGCTCTGGCTGGTCGTGCTGATGGTCCAGCTCGGCAAGCATGGGCTGATCGCCGCGAACAAGCGCCGCGTCATGTGCCTGTCGATGTTCTGGCACTTCCTCGACGTCGTCTGGATCGGCGTTTTCACCATTGTCTATCTGATGGGAGTGCTGCGATGAGCGCCGACCCGCACCACGCCCACGCGGGCGATGGCCCTCACGAGATTGAGATGCCGCACGCATCGATGCGCGATTATCTCATCGGCTTCATCCTGTCGGTGATCCTGACCGCCATCCCTTTCTGGCTGGTGATGGAACGGCCGCTGTCCGACGGCGCGACCGCGGCGGTGATCATGGTCTTCGCCGCTGTGCAGATCGTCGTCCACATGGTCTTCTTCCTCCATATGTCGCCAAAGGCCGAGGGCGGCTGGTCGATCACCTCGCTGACCTTCACGATCATCATCGTCGTGATCATGCTCGCGGGATCGCTGTGGGTGATGCACCATCTCAATACCAATATGATGCCGTCGCCGCACGACATGAGCCAGCTTCCTTGAGGCGCGGCTTCGTCGTCGCGGCGCTGATCGCCGTGGCGGCGGGTTTCGCCGCGCTCGGCGTCTGGCAGCTCGAACGGCGCGTCTGGAAGCATGAACTGGTCGCCGCGGTCGATGCGCGCATCCATGCGGCGCCGATGGCGGCACCGGGTCCCGATGCGTGGCCACGGATCGATGCGAAGGACGACGCCTATCGCCGCGTGACCGCGCGCGGGCATTTCCGCCACGACCGCGAGACGCTGGTGCAGGCGGTGACCGCGCGCGGCGCGGGCTATTGGGTGCTGACGCCGCTCGAAACCTCGCGCTTCACGCTGCTCGTCAATCGCGGCTTCGTGCCCAAGGAGCGACGCGATCCCGGCACGCGCGCAGCGGGGAATAGCGCCAGTGACGTGACGGTGGCCGGTTTGCTGCGTGTGACTGAGCCCAAGGGAGCGTTTTTGCGGTCGAACGATCCGGCGGCGAACCGCTGGTATTCGCGCGATGTCGCGGCGATCGCGAAGGCAAGGGGGCTGGGCCGGACGGCGCCCTATTTCATCGATGCCGACGCCACGCCCAACCCCGGCGGCTATCCGGTCGGCGGGCTGACCATCGTGCGTTTTCCCGACAATCATATGGTCTATGCGCTGACCTGGTTCGCGCTTTGTGCATTGAGCCTCTTTTTCGCGGGACGGCTGTGGCGTATCCGGGATTGATGACCGAGCCCGCGATCCCGCCAGTCGATGCGCCCGCCGAGGCGAATGCCGGACGGCGGAACATGGCGCTGCTGATCCAGCTGCGCTGGCTTGCGGTCGGGGGGCAGCTTGCGACGATCGCCATCGTCACCGGCCCGATGCACATCCACCTGCCGCTTGCGCCGCTGGTGGCGGCGATCGCGGTGCTGATCGCGATCAACTTCGCCAGTCTCGCGCTGCTGCGGCGCGGGCGCGCGGTGACCAATGCCGAGCTGACCGCGGCGTTGCTGTTCGACGTCGCCGCGCTCGGCTGGCAGCTTCACCACAGCGGCGGGCTCGCCAATCCCTTCGCCTCGCTGTTCCTGCTTCAGGTCGTGATCGGCGCGATCCTGCTGACGCCCGCCTCGTCGTGGGCGATCGTCGTCGCGGCGCTCGCGGCGATCGGCGTGCTCGCGGTCGAACCGACCCCGCTGATCCTGCCGCCGCCCTATGCCGCCGATCCGATGGCGCTCTATCTCAAGGGCAGCCTCGTCTGCTTCCTGCTGATCGCGGTGTTGCTCGTCGCCTTTGTCACGCGGATCAGCCGCAATCTGCGCGACCGCGACGCCGCGCTCGCCGCGAGCCGCCAGCGTGCGGCGGAGGAGGATCATATCGTCCGCATGGGGCTGCTCGCCTCGGGCGCGGCGCACGAACTCGGGACGCCGCTATCGACCCTCTCGGTGCTGATCGGCGACTGGAAGGGGGCGGCGGAACTGGCAACGCAAAGCGAGCTTCAGGACGACCTGGCGGACATGGACGCGGCGGTGCGGCGCTGCAAGGCGATCGTCAGCGGCATCCTGATGTCGGCGGGCGAGGCGCGCGGGATCGCGCCCGAAATGACGACGATGCGGAGCTTCCTCGGCGATATCGTCGCCGACCACGCGGCCCGCTTCGCCGGGCGCATCGACCTCAGCGACCGTTTCGGCGCCGATGTTGCAATCGTGTCCGACCCGGCGCTGCGGCAGGTGATCGGCAATGTCATCGACAATGCCGCCGAGGTGTCGCCCGGCTGGATCGGCATCACCGCCTCGCGCGATGGCGAGACCGCAGTGATCGAGATCGCCGACCATGGTCCGGGTTTCGCCGAAGCGATGCTCGACGGATTCGGCCAGCCCTATCGTTCGACCAAGGGGCGGCCCGGCGGCGGGCTGGGGCTGTTCCTGCTCGTCAACGTGCTGCGCAAGCTCGGCGGCTGGGCGAGCGCCGAGAATCGCGATGCCGGCGGTGCGGTGGTGCGGATCATGCTGCCGCTCGCGGCGGTCGCGGCCCGCGAAAGCGAGGGTGCATGAGCGACCGGCGGCAATTGCTGATCGTCGAGGACGACGACGTCTTCGCGCGCACGCTCAAACGGTCGTTCGAACGCCGCGACTATGCGGTGCGCGTGGCGGCAAGCCCCGACGAAGCCGAAGCGCTGCTGGCCGGGTGGCGGCCGGGCTTTGCGGTGGTCGATCTGAAACTCGGCAATGCGTCGGGGCTTGTCGCGGTCCAGATGTTGCGCGCCGCCGATCCGGCGATGCGGATCGTCGTGCTCACCGGCTTCGCGAGCATCGCGACGGCGGTCGAGGCGATCAAATTGGGCGCGTCTTATTATCTCGCCAAACCGTCGAACACCGACGATATCGAGGCGGCGTTCGATCGGTCGGAGGGGAATGTCGATGCCCCGCTCGACGCGCGGCCCTCGTCGATCAAGACCGTCGAGTGGGAGCATATCCACCAGACGCTCGTCGAGACCAATTTCAACATTTCGGAGGCCGCGCGGCGGCTGGGGATGCATCGGCGGACGCTCGCGCGGAAGCTCGAAAAGCGGCAGGTGAAATGATGCGGCGATTGGCGCGCTTCGACCTCAACCTGCTTCAGGTGTTCGATGCGATCCACGCCAAGGGCGGCGTGTCGGCGGCGGCGCGCCACCTCAACCTGTCGCAGCCCGCGATCAGCCATGCGCTCGCGAAGCTGCGCGATGCGTTCGGCGATCCGCTGTTCGTGCGGCAGGGCAACCGGCTGGTGCCGACCTCGGCCGCGCGCGCGATCGCCGGGCCGGTGCGCGAGGCGCTGCGCGGGCTCGACGCCGCGCTCGACGCCGCGACCGCCTTCGACCCGGCCGAGACGGCGCGCGAATTTCGCATCGGGGTGCGCCTGTCGGGCGAGATGCCGCGTTTCTCCGCGCTTGCGCTGCGGGTGCGGAGCGAGGCGCCGCGGGCGATGCTGGCGAGCGTGACCTTTCGCCGCCGCGACCTGGTGGTAGCGCTCGCGAACGGCGACCTCGATCTCGCGCTCGATGTCGCCTTGCCCGCCGACGACCGGCTTTGCCGCCATTATCTCGGCACCGAGCCGCCCGTCATCGTGGCGCGCAAGGGGCACCCGCGCGTCGATGGCGCGATCGACCTCGATACCTATCTCGCCCTCGACCATATCGTCGCTACCGCGCGGCCGCACGGGCCGGGGATGGAGGATATGGCGCTCGACCGCCTGGGGCTCGCCCGCCGCGTCGCGGTGCGGTGCCAGCACGCGATCACCGCTTGGCAGATCGTCGCCGCGTCGGACATGCTCTTTTCGCTGCCGCGCTCGCACGCCGAAGTGCTCGACGCGATGTGGCCGATGCAGCTTGTCGACATGCCGCTGCCGGTCGAGCAGGGGGGCAGCTATCTCTATTGGCACCAGGCGGCCGACGCCGACCCTGGCCTGCGCTGGCTGCGCGGGATTATCGCGGATGAGTTGGGCAGAGTAGACTGACTCCACCGCCGTCATTGCGAGCGAAGCGAAGCAATCCAGAGCAGACGTAAACCGCCCCTGGATTGCTTCGCGTCGCTCGCAATGACGACATTCTATGGACGAATATCAGCTATTCGAACCTATCATTTCTATCGATGGATGTTTGCCGCTAGCGTCGCCGCAAATCACAGCGGAGACCCCTATGACCGAGATCGAACTCGAAGCCGAACTCAACGACCTGCGCATGTCGAAGGAAGCGCAGCCGCTCTTCGACGCGGTGAAGCGCCATATCGCCGAGAATGTCGCGCCGATCACCGAAGAATTCTTCCGGCTCGGCGAGGGTCGCGCCGACCGCTGGAGTTGGGCGCCGGGTCAGCTCGAACTGCTCGAAGGCGCGAAGAACAAGGCGAAGGCCGCGGGCCTGTGGAACTTCTTCCTGCCGCACGGCGACACGGGGACGCCGCTCACCAATCTCGATTATGCCTATATCGCCGCCGAACTCGGCAAGTCGCCGCTTGCGTCGGAATCGCTGAACTGCTCGGCGCCCGACACCGGCAATATGGAAGTGCTCGAAATGGTCGGCACGCCCGCGCAGAAGGAGCAATGGCTGAAGCCGCTCTTGAACGGCGAAATCCGCTCGGCCTATGTGATGACCGAACCCGGCGTTGCTTCCTCGGACGCGAGCAACCTCGAAACCAGTGCGGTGCTCGACGGCGACGAGTGGGTGATCAACGGCGAGAAATATTTCATCAGCGGCGCCGGCGATCCGCGCTGCAAGATCCTGATCTGTATGCTGAGGACCAACCCCGAAGCCGCGCGCAAGGGGCAGCATTCGCAGATCCTCGTGCCGATGGACACGCCGGGGGTGCAGGTGCTCGGCCCGATGCGCGTGTTCGGCGCCGATCATGCGCCGCAGGGCCATATGCACATGCGCTTCGACAATGTCCGCGTGCCGCGCGAGAATATCCTGCTCGGCGAGGGCCGGGGGTTCGAGATTTCGCAGATGCGCCTCGGCCCGGGCCGCATCCATCACTGTATGCGCACGATCGGCAAGGCCGAACTCGCGCTCGACCTGATGGTCAAGCGCGGCAATTCGCGCACCGCCTTCGGGCGGCCGCTATCGCAGCTCGGCAAGAACCTCGAGGTCATCGCGCGGGCGCGCTGCGATATCGAGGCGCTGCGGCTGATCGTGCTCAAGGCGGCGAAGGCGATGGATCTGCTCGGCAATCGACAGGCGCGCGTCTGGGTCAGCATGGCCAAGGCGATGGTGCCCGAACGCGTGTGCCAGATCATCGATCAGGCGATCCAGATCCACGGCGCCACCGGCATCTCGCACTGGACGCCGCTGGCGGAACTCTATGCCGACGTCCGTCATCTGCGCTTCGCCGATGGCCCCGACGAGGTTCATTATATGGTGGTGGGCCGCGAGGAATTGGGGCGGCACTAAGGCCCCGGTTCACCCGCAAACTCCGGTGTGTCCCCGCGAAGGCGGGGACCCAGAGTTGTACGACTGGCGGAAGCGTTATGAAGCTCTGGGGCCCCGCCTTCGCGGGGACGCATGCTTGTAGGCGGTAATCAAAAACTCTTCGGCAATTTCAGCACATGCGTCGCGACGTGGCTCAAGATCAGGTTCGTGCTGATCGGCGCGACCTGATACAGCCGCGTTTCGCGGAACTTGCGTTCGATGTCATATTCCTCGGCGAAGCCGAAGCCGCCGTGGGTCTGGATGCACATGTCGGCGGCATACCAGCTCGCCTCCGACGCCAGCATCTTCGCCATGTTCGCTTCGGTGCCGCACGGCTCCCCCGCCTCGAACATCGCCGCCGCCTGATCGACCATCGCCGCTGCCGCCGATAGCTGGACATAGGCGCGCGCGATCGGGAACTGGATTCCCTGATTTTCGCCGATCGGCCGCCCGAACACCTCGCGCCCCGAAGCATAGGCCGACGCGCGGTCGATGAAGAAACGCCCGTCGCCGATGCATTCGCTGGCGATCAGGATGCGCTCGGCGTTCATGCCGTCGAGGATATATTTGAAGCCCTTGCCTTCCTCGCCGATCAGGTTCGCAGCGGGGACGCGGAGGTCGTCGAAGAACAGCTCGGTCGTCGCATGGTTGAGCATCGTGCGCACCGGGCGGATCGTCAGGCCATTGCCGACCGCTTCGCGCATGTCGACGAGCAGCACGCTCATCCCGTCAGACGATTTGGCGACCTGGTCGCGCGGCGTGGTGCGGACGAGCAGCACCATCAGATCGCTGTGCTCGGCGCGGCTGATCCAGATTTTCTGCCCCGAAACAACATAGTCATCACCCCCCGCCTTCGCGAGGGCAGGCTCGCGGCGCGCGAAGGTCTTGATCCGCGTCGTGTCGGTGCCGCTGGTCGGCTCGGTGACCCCGAAGGCCTGGAGGCGCAACTCGCCGCTGGCAATGCCGGGCAGGTAGCGCTGTTTCTGCTCGGCCGATCCATGCTTCAGGATCGTGCCCATCGTATACATCTGCGCGTGGCAGGCGCCGCCGTTGCAGCCCGAACGGTGGATTTCCTCCAGGATCGCGGTCGCCGCCGACAGGCCGAGCCCGGCCCCGCCAAACTCCTCGGGCACGAGGACCGAGAGAAAGCCCGATTGGGTCAGCGTGCGAACGAATTCGGTCGGATAGATGCGGTCGCGGTCGAGCGCCTGCCAATAGGAGCCAGGGAAATCGGCGCACAGCCGGCGGACGGATTCGCGGATTTCGGGATGGGAGGGCTCGGGCATCGCTGGCTTTCCGGTTTCGATCTGATACCTGTTGCCCATAGCGCAGATGCCGCCGCCTGCAATCGGCAAACGCTTTGGATCGGGACCCGGCGGTGTCTCAGGAGGTCAGCGACCGGCTCAGCTTTTCCGCCCGCGCGCGCAAAATCTCGTCCTTCGTCTTCGCAAGCGCTGGGGCCGCCTTGTCGAGCAGCCGCCGCGCCCCGGCCTTGTCGTGATTGCCGATCGCGGCCTCGGCCAGCGCGACGTCGACGGTGGCGTCGAAATCGGGATTGCCGAGAAGCTGCGCGGTCTTTTCGCGATCGACCGCGGCGAGCATCTGCCCGGCTTCGGTGAAGCGCTGGTTGGCGATCAGGCATTCGGCGGTGAAATAGCGGATCGAATGCGTGAGCGGAAAATCGGCGCCGAACGCCGATAGGCTGGCGTCGAGCGCTTCGCGCGCAACGCCGAGCGCTTTCGCCCGCTGCGGCGTCTGGCAGAGCGCCGAGGCATAGTCGATCTGCCCGACCAGTGCCTGGTGCGAATGCGCCCCGGCCTGCGCGGCGGCACCCTTCCAGACCTTTTCGGCTTCGGCCGCCGCCTCGGCATAGCGGCCGAGCGCGGCGAAGCTCTCGAAACGGGTCGAACGCAGGCCCAGAGTGAAGCGATGGTCGGGGCCGAATCTTTTCTCCATCGCCGCGAGCAGCGGCGTGCTGCCTTCCAGCGCTTCCTTGTAGCGTCCGGTCATCGACAGACTGTTCAGCCAGTGCTGGCGGGTGACGAGCGTGTCGGGATGATCGGCGCCGCGGATGCGGGTCGAATCGGCGACGATCGCGCGCGCGATCGGCTCGGCCTTGTCGGCCTGCCCGAGCCGCATCAGCGTCAGCACCAGCGACGATCGCGCCTTCAGCAATTGCCCCGGCGGGATATCGCTTCCGCTCGCCTCGCCGATCGCCACCGCGCGGCGGAACGCGGGCTCGGCGCGTTCGATGTCGGCGAAATAATCATAGGACCCTTCGGCGCGTGCGAGCGCGAAGCCCATGCGGCCGGTCTCGCCGCGCTTGCCCAGCCGCGCGCGTTCCTTTTCCAGCAGGCGGCCGGCCTCCTCGAGCCGGTCGGGCTGACCCGAGGTCGCCTCCATATTGATGCGGTCGAGGCGGCCGGTGATGGCGTCGTCGCTTTCGGTCTCGCCGGCCTTCGCGAACAGCGCGTCGGCGCGCGCATATTCGGCGCGCGCGGTGTCGGGGTCGGAGCGCTGGTGAAAGGCGCGCGCGATGGCGAGGTGGAGCCGCGCGGCGATCCCCGGATTGGCCGCGAAACGCTGGTCGATCTGCCCGCTCGCGCGCTTGATCGCCTCGACGACGGTCTCGTCGGCGCTCGATTTGGCGGGGTCGGGGCTGCCCAGCACATCCTCGGCGATGAAGGCGTAGCTGGTCTCGGTCAGGTCGCGTGCGGCGATTGCGGCGCTCCGCTGGTGCCACGCATAGGCCGCAAGCGCCGAGGTCGCGAGCAGCCCGGCGGTTAGGCTTGCGAAGGCGGCGCGGACCCACGGCCGCTGCGCCGCGCGGCGCTCCTCGCGGCGTTTCTGATCGGCGAGGAAAGCGGCGCGCTCGGCGGCGTCGGCGGCCTGGGCGCGGCGGTCGTCCAGCCGCTCGATCCGGTCCGCGAGATCGGCGGCGCTGTCCAGCCGGTCGCCCGGCGTCAGCGCGGCGGCGCGCGCGATGTCCTCGCGCAACAGCGGATCGGCGACCCGCTCCTCCCAGCCCGGCGCGAGCGCCGCGGTGAAATCGCCGACGACGAGCTGATAGAGGATCAGTCCCAATGCATAAATGTCGCTCTTCACCGTCGGCACCGCGTCGCCGATCAATTCGGGGGCGCGATAGGCGAGGGTGCCCGACCGCGGCTCGTCCTTGCCGAGATCGGTGTCGAGCGAGCCCGGATTGGTGATCTGGAAGCTGGCGAGCAGCGCGTCGTCGATCAGCCGTCCGCTGCCGAAATCGACGAGGCGCAGCACCCGGCCGCTCTCGCCGTCGTCGATCAGCATGTTGGCGGGCTTCAGATCCTTGTGGAGGACGCCGACGCTGTGGATGCCCGCCACCGCGCGCGCCGCCATCGCCGCGACCGCCAGCCGCTCGGCGAGCGGGATCGCGGACAGGCCGCCCTCGGCCCAGGCGAGCAGATCGCGCCCGCCCCATGCATATTCGAGGAAGAAGGGCGCTGCGTCGAAATTCCATTCGTGCAGCGCGGGAAGCGGCGATGTCTTGCCGAGCCCGGCCGACACCAGGCGTGACAATGCGGCTTCGCGTTTCAGCGCGCGCAGCCGGTCGGGGGCGTCGGCGAATTTGAACACCCGCTGCTCGCCCGTCTTGGCCTGGCGCGCGAGCCAGACGTCCGCGGCGCCGGTATCGCCCAGCGGCTGTTCGAGTTGCCAGGCCTTGCGCCCCGGAACGCTGTCCCCGGCGGCGAAGGCGAAACGCGGCGCGAGCGGCGTATCGACGCTCTCGACCTCGACCGGCGCGGTCAGGCGATAGCCGACGCGCGGCACGGTGGCGACGATGTCCGAACCCGACGCGCCGAGCGCCTTGCGCAGCTTCGAGATGGCGGTCGCGAGCGAGCCTTCGACCACGGTCACGCCGGGCCACACCGCATCGAGAATTTCGTCCTTGGTGACGACTTCGCCCGCGCGCAGCAGCAGTTCGTGCAACACCTCGAGCGGCTTCCCCTCGAGCGCGACGGGGGCGCCGCCGATGCGCAGCGTCCAGCTCGCTTCGTCGAACTCAGCGTTCACAAAGCGCCACAACCGCCGCCGCCGCCGCGACGAATGAGTAGATGACATGATTTTGCGACCCCCTGCTACGCCCGCTTTTCCCAAGCTTTAGAAATTCTTGATAGTGGCATCAAGACTTTGCCGTTGCCGCGGATATAGGTAGCCGGAAGGTCGGGCTGCGGAAGGCCGGGCAGCGGATGCACCGTGCGCCGTGATCGGGTGGGCCGTCGCGATCCATCTCTTTTGAATTGGGGGAACATCATGCGTTTTGTCCTTGCCCTGATATCGCTTGCCGCCTGCTCGACGCAGGCCACCGTCCATGCCCAGACCGCGCCCAAAGCCTGGCCGCGCGAGGTGCAGGCGGTCTATGACCAGCTCAAGCAGGATTGCCGCGCCGAGGGCGGCAAGTTCGTTCCCGACCGCGCGGGTTTCGCGACCCAGGTCGAGGTGACGAACGACGGCAAGCCCGACTGGGTGATCGAATATGCCGCGACCCGCTGCACGACGTCGGGCTATTCGGCGTGGTGCGGAACCGCGGGCTGCGTGATCGGCATACTCGGGTCGACCAGGAACGGCCTGCGCGAAATCTTCAACGACAATGTCCGCGGCTGGGACATCATATCCGTCGACGCGAAGCGCAAGGGGCTGATGCTGCTGACCCACGGCAGCGTCTGCGGCGGATATGGCGCGGAGGTTTGCGGGCAGACTTTGGTGTGGAACGGCCAGAAATGGGTGCAGACCGGAATGCAGCGGAACGTCGATCCGTCGAAGATGAAGGGCGGCGACGGCCCGACCGACGATGCGGATGCCGCGCCTCCGCCGCAGCATACGGCACGCTGGCAGTTCGCGGGGACGGGATCGGGCGCCATCGCGGCGGTGACCGGCCACCCCGAGTTCGCGGCGATCGGCATCCGCTGCCAGCCCGGCGGCGGTCTCTATATGACCGTCGTGCCGAAGGCCGGCGTCCCGCTGCCGGCGGCCGGGCGACCGCTGCTCCTCTCGTTCCGAAGCTCGATGGAGGATCGCGAAGGAACGCAGGCGCTCGTGCAGGAGCCGGGGAAGGGCGATTTCAGCGGCACGATCGACCCGGTCGTCGAAAGCCTGCTCAGCGGCCGCGACACCGACCTGTCGCTGATCGCGAGCAGCGACGGCGGCGATGAATGGAGGGATCTGAGCTATGTATCGCTCGGCGGTTCGACTGCGGCGATCCGCGCGCTCGTTCCGCAATGCGCCTCGGCGGCGGGGGCGGCATCGGGCGCGCAGGCGGCGGGGCAAAAGCCCGTCGCGCCGCTCGGCATCGTTGCGGGCTATTATGTGAACGAGACCGAGCCTTGCGCGAACCCTGGCTTCGAGGCGCTCTACTATGACGGCAAGCGGCTCGGCCTGATGCGCGGCGGCGGCGCGCCGGGCAGCCTCGATGAGAATTTCGTCGGCCCGCTCGGCAAGGTCGAAAAATCGCGCGGTTCCTTCTTTCTTCCCGAATGGGAGATGGAGGTGAAAATCCTGACGCCGACGCGCATCCAGCTCACCATTCAGGACACCGGCCCGCCGATGCGCTGGTGCCCGGCGGAGCAACTCGGCGCCAAGTGGCGGCTGCGCTGACCGGCCACCGGAGCAGCGGAACTTCCGGCACCGGGGCGCGTTTCTCGATCATCTAAACAGGATGATGCGATGGCCAATTCGCCCGACGCGCGGGCGAGGGTGAGGTCGCGCGCCAGTAGGGAGAATAGGCATGTTCAGATGGGCCATCATTTTCGCGGTCGTCGCGCTCATTGCCGCGCTGCTCGGCTTCGGCGGCATTGCGGGCATTTCCGCCGAGTTCGCGAAAATCCTGTTGATCATCGGCGTCGTGCTGTTCGTCGTCGCCTTCCTCTTCGGACGCGGCGGACGGACCACGCTGCCCTGACGGGGCGTTTGCAAAGCGAATTGTTTGGCCCGGTCGTCTGTCAGGCGGCCGGGCTTTTTCCTGGCATCGCCAGCATCGTCATTGCGAGCGAAGCGAAGCAATCCAGAGCGCGCGTAAACCGCCCTGGATTGCTTCGCTTCGCTCGCAATGACG
>NZ_JAOZVW010000022.1:273-2306 GCF_025869345.1 Sphingopyxis sp. | reverse complement strand
CATTCATCCAGCGCTGAGAGAATGGATCCCGGATCAAGTCCGGGATGACGAGAGTCTGAAAGAGACCGGGATCGGCCATCCTAAGCCCCTCCTCTTTAGAGGAGGGGATGGGTTAGGGCCGTTCCCCATCCCTGAACCGCCATTGCGTCTGACAGGACATTCGGATTGGCGTAGGGCCATCTCCGCGCTATCGGCAGCGCCATGATCCTGTTCGCCCCCACCGCCTGCCCGCGCCTGATCGTCAAGATCGGATCGGCCTTGCTCGTCGATCCGGACGGCGCGGTGCGGCGCGCGTGGCTGGCGGGGATCGCCGCCGACATCGCCGAACGGACGAAGGCGGGGCAGCAGATCGCAGTGGTCTCGTCGGGGGCGATCGCGCTCGGCGCGCGGCGGCTCGGGCTCGCCAAGGGCGGGCGCGCCAGCCTGGAGGATGCGCAGGCGGCGGCCGCGACCGGACAGATCGCGCTGAGCCAGGTCTGGGCCGAGGTGCTCGGCGCCGAAGGGCTGACCGCGGCGCAAATGCTCGTGACGCTGGGCGACCTCGAACATCGCCGCCGCTACCTCAACGCCGCGGCGACGCTCGACCGGCTGCTCGGGCTCGGCGTGGTGCCGATCATCAACGAGAATGACAGCGTCGCGACCGAGGAAATCCGCTTCGGCGACAACGACCGGCTCGCCGCGCGCGTCGCGCAGGCGGCGGGCGCGGGCGGCGTCGTGCTGCTGTCCGACATCGACGGCCTCTACGACCGCAACCCCGCGCTGCCCGGCGCCAATCACATCGCGCGGGTCGAGCGGATCGACGGCGCGATCGAGGCGATGGCCGACACCGGCTCGGCGTCGGGCATGGGATCGGGCGGCATGGTGTCGAAGATCGCGGCGGCGCGCATCGCCAATGCGGCGGGCGCGCACCTCGCCATCGCGTCGGGTCGGATCGAACGGCCGCTTTCGACCGATGCGCGCCACACCATCTTCGTCGCCGAAAAGGGCGCGAGCGCGCGCAAGGCGTGGCTCGCGGGCGGGCTCACCGCCAAGGGGCGCCTGACCATCGACGCGGGGGCGGTGAAGGCGCTGCGCGGCGGCGCGAGCCTGCTCGCCGCGGGGGTCACCGCCGCGACCGGCGCCTTCGTGCGCGGCGACATCCTCGACATCGCGGGGCCCGACGGTCGCACCGTCGCGCGCGGCCTGTCCGAATATCCGACCGCCGACGCGACCGCCATCCTCGGCCTCGGCCGCGAGGCGCAGGAGGCGGCGCTCGGCTATGCCCCGCGCGCCGCGATGGTGCACCGCGACCATATGGTGCTGCTGTGACGGCGCCGGTGCTGGCGATGACCGGCGCGACCGGCTTCGTCGGCAAGGCGACGCTACGACAGGCGGTCGCCGCGGGCTGGCACGTCCGCGCCCTCACCCGCCGCCCGCAGGACGCGCGCGAAGGCGTCACCTGGATCGCGGGCGCGCTCGACCGGCCCGAAGCGCTCGCCGACATGGCGGCGGGCAGCGATGCCGTGATGCACATCGCGGGGGTGGTGAACGTGCCGACGCGCGCCGATTTCGAAGCGGGCAACGCAGTCGCGACCGCGAATGTCGTCGAGGCGGCGCGCGGCGCGGGGGTGCGGCGCTTCGTCCATGTCTCGTCGCTCGCGGCGCGCGAGCCCGGCATCTCCAACTATGGCTGGTCGAAGGAACGCGCCGAAAGAGTCGTCGAGGACAGCGGGCTCGACTGGACGATCGTGCGCCCGCCCGCGGTGTTCGGCCCCGGCGACACCGAAATGCTCGATCTGTTCCGCATGGCGCAGCGCGGGCTCGCGCTCGTCCCGCCGGGGCGGATGTCGGCGATCTATGTCGAGGAGCTGGCGCGCCTGCTCATCGCACTCGCCGCCGACCGCGCGGCGAGCATCGGACAGATTTATGAGCCCGACGACGGCCGCGCGGACGGCTGGACTCACGGCGATTTCGCGCGCGCGGTCGGCCGGGCCGTGGGGCGCGCGCGATTGTTGTAGAGCAGGATGCGACCGTCCAGATTGCACACGACGACC
>NZ_JAOZVW010000022.1:0-263 GCF_025869345.1 Sphingopyxis sp. | reverse complement strand
ACACGCTGGTGCGCCGCAAGGCCGCAAAGCTGACGCCCGACCGCGCGCGCTATATCGCCCATCCCGACTGGGTGGCGGCCGAGGGCGCCTGCCCGCCGCCCGCGCTGTGGGCGCCCGCGATCGATACGGAGGACGCGCTGGCGGAAACGGTGCGCTGGTATCGGCAAGAAGGGTGGCTGTAGAACTCGTCATTGCGAGCGAAGCGAAGCAATCCAGAGCGGTTTACGCTACTCTGGATTGCTTCGCTTCGCTCGCAATGACGA
>NZ_JAOZVW010000021.1 GCF_025869345.1 Sphingopyxis sp. | reverse complement strand
CCCCGGATCAAGTCCGGGGTGACGAAAAAGTAAAGGCACGTCTCTCGTTTCAAACGACGTCATCACCCAAATGCCCAATCGATTGCCAACCCCGCGCCCATTCGCTAACCGGCGCCCAACTCTTCCGGCCGCGAGCGCGCGGCCCAGCCTCTACCGGAGCATATCGATGGCCGCCCAATATAGTTTCGTGATGAAAGGTCTGTCGAAGACCTATCCCGGCGCGCAAAAGCCGACGCTCAACAATCTGAGTCTGCAATTCTATCCCGATGCCAAGATCGGCATCGTCGGCCCGAACGGCACCGGCAAGTCGACGCTGATGAAGATCATGGCGGGTATCGACAAGGATTTCACCGGCGAAGCGTGGCCGGGCGAGGGGATCAGCGTCGGCTATCTGGCGCAGGAGCCGCAGCTCGACCCGAACAAGACGGTCAAGGAGAATGTCATGGACGGGGTGCGCCCCGTCGCCGACATGATGGACCGCTTCAACCAGATCAGCGCGCTGATGGCCGATCCGCCCGCCGACGCCGATTTCGACGCGCTGATGGAGGAAATGGGCACGCTGCAGGAAAAGATCGACGCGGTCGACGGCTGGACGCTCGACAACCAGCTCGAAATCGCGATGGAAGCGCTGCGCTGCCCGCCCGGCGACTGGAGCGTCGAAAATCTGTCGGGCGGTGAAAAGCGCCGCATCGCGCTCACCCGCCTGCTGCTCGAAAAGCCGTCGATCCTGCTGCTCGACGAACCGACCAACCATTTGGACGCCGAAAGCGTCGCATGGCTGGAAAAGCATCTGGTCGACTATCCGGGCAACGTCATTCTCGTCACCCACGACCGCTATTTCCTCGACAATGTCGTGAACTGGATTCTCGAACTCGATCGCGGCCGCTACTTCGTCTACGAGGGCAATTATTCGACCTACCTCGACAAGAAGGGCAAGCGACTCGAACAGGAAGCGCGCGAGGATCAGGGTCGCCAGAAAGCGATCAAAGACGAACTCGAATGGATCCGGCAATCGCCCAAGGCGCGCCAGGCCAAGTCGAAAGCGCGTATCAAGAGTTTCGACCAGCTCGTGGAGGCGCAGGAAAACCGCACCCCCGGCAAGGCGCAGATCGTTATCCAGGTGCCCGAACGCCTGGGCGGCAAGGTGATCGAGGTTTCGGGCATCTCGAAGGCCTATGGCGAGAAGCTGCTGTTCGAGGATCTGTCCTTCACCCTGCCGCCCGGCGGCATCGTCGGTGTTATCGGCCCCAACGGCGCGGGCAAGTCGACTTTGTTCAAGCTGATCACCGGGCAGGAAGAGCCCGACAGCGGCAGCGTCGCGATCGGCGACACGGTTCGCCTCGGCTATGTCGACCAGAGCCGCGACGCCCTCGACCCGAACAAGAATGTCTGGGAGGAAATCTCGGGCGGTCACGACATGATGTCGATCGGCAAGCACGAGATGCAGACGCGCGCCTATGTCGGCGCCTTCAACTTCAAGGGCACCGACCAGCAGAAGAAGGTCGGCCAGCTTTCGGGCGGCGAGCGCAACCGCGTCCATATGGCGAAGATGCTCAAGGCCGGCGGCAACGTGCTGCTGCTCGACGAACCGACCAACGACCTCGACACCGAAACGCTTGCCGCGCTGGAGGAAGCACTCGAGAATTTCGCGGGTTGCGCGGTGGTCATCAGCCACGACCGCTTCTTCCTCGACCGCCTCGCGACGCATATTCTCGCGTTCGAGGGCGACAGCCATGTCGAATGGTTCGAGGGCAATTTCGAGGCCTATGAGGAGGACAAGATCCGCCGCCTCGGCGACGAGGCGACGCGGCCGCACGCGACGACCTACAAGAAGCTGACGCGCTGACCGGCATGGCGGGGGAGGCTCCAATCTCATCGCCGATCTCTTCTGGCGCGATCCGCATGGACGCGGACGCGCTCAACGCCTTCATGGCGGAGGCCTTCCCCCACGCGAAGCCGGGTTCGCGCGGCCATGTCGTCTCGGCAGCGCCGGGCCATATCCGCGCGCGGATCGATCCCAACGAACAGGCGCTGCGCCCGGGCGGATTGATTTCCGGCCCGACGCAGATGGGCTTTGCCGACATGGCGGCCTATGCGCTCGTCCTCGCGCATATCGGCCCGGTCGCGATGGCGGTGACGAGCGCGCTCAACTATCAGTTTCTGCGCCCGTGCCGTCCGGGGCCGGTGTTCGCCGACGCGCATCTGCTGCGGCTCGGCAAGCGATTGGCGGTGATGGATATCCGCATCTGGACCGACGATGCCGACAAGCCCGTCGGACAGGCGAATGTGACCTACGCCATTCCGTAGCGCCGCTTAGGCCGGAAGCTCGATATCTTCCGACGGCCGCAGCGAATCCCTGGCGGGCTGAAGCAGGTCGAGCGCGAACAGGGTCGCGGCGTGACGGATGGCGGCGCGATCTTTCGAGTCGAACTGCACCCGCTGGGTGAAATAATCGTCGGGGTCCTGCCCACGCAGCGCGCGCGCGAAGACGACCTGGCCGACGGGCTTCTTCTCCGATCCGCCGCCGGGGCCCGCAATGCCGGTGATCGCGACCGCGACATCGGCGTCGCTGTTCGCCAGCACCCCAGCGGCCATCGCCCAGGCGGTCGCGAGCGAGACCTCGCCGAAGGTTTCCAATATTTCGCCGCTGACGTCGAGCTGGCGTTTCTTCGCGTCGCCCGAATAGGTGATGAAGCCGGCGCTGAACACGTCGGAGCTGCCCGCGATGTCGGTCAGCGCCGCCGACACCATGCCGCCGGTGCAGCTTTCGGCGACGGCGACCTTGCGCCCGGCGGCGCGGTTGGCGGCGAGGGCCGACGTGGCGGCCTCTTCACGCGCGGTCTGGCGCGTTTCGACGATCGACGACAAGGTTCAATTCTCCGGAAGTGACAGGGTGGCGATCGCCTGTGCGGCGATCCCTTCGCGGCGGCCGGTGAAGCCCAGCCGCTCGGTCGTTGTGGCCTTCACACTAACGCGCTCCAGCGCAATCGCAAGGATTTCGGCGATGCGGGCGCGGATCGCGGGACGATGCGGGCCGATCCTGGGCGCTTCGGCGATGATCGTCAGATCGATATGATCGATGCGCCCGCCGCGTGCCGCGACGCGGTCGGCGGCGAAAGCGAGAAAGCGGTGCGAGGCGGCGCCGCGCCATTGCGGGTCGCTCGGCGGAAAATGGTCGCCGATGTCGCCGTCGGCCAGCGCGCCGAGAATCGCGTCGGTGATCGCATGGAGCGCGACGTCGGCATCGCTGTGACCCTCAAGCCCATGACTATGCGCGATTTCGATCCCGCCGATCCACAGCGGCTTGCCCGTCACGAGGCGGTGAACATCATAGCCCATGCCGACCGCGGTTCGCATCATCGTCCCTGTCCCCAAAAGCCCGGAAAGGATCGTCCTATCCTCGGCATATGTCAGTTTGTGGAGCTTCGCATCGCCTGCGACCGCCGCGACGGGGATGCCGAGGCGGCGGACGAGCTGCGCATCGTCGGTTGCGGTCTCGCCCGTGGCGGCGGCATGGGCCCGGCGCAAGGTGCCGAGGCGGAAGGCCTGCGGGGTCTGAACGCGCGCGAGGGCGGCGCGATCGACGACATCACCGGCTTCGCCATCCGCCTGCTCGACCAGCGTGTCGGGAACGGGAAGCGTCGGGATGGCGGCCTCGCCGGTTTGCAGCGCGGCAATCAACCGATCGATGACATCGGCGGTCACCCCGGGCCGCGCGGCATCGTGGACTAGGACGAGCGCATCCTCGTCCCAGCCGGCGAGTGCGGCGAGGGCGTTGGCGACCGATTGCTGGCGTTCGGCGCCGGGATCGGCGGAAATCCAGCCTTCGGGCAGCGCGCCGGTCGCCGCCATGACGTCATCACTTGCTACCAGCACGCCGCCAGAGATCGCGGGATGCGCCGCGAAGGTGTCGAGGCTCCAGCGCAGCACCGGCTTGCCGCCGAGCGCTTCGAGCTGCTTCGGCTGGGCGAAACCCGCGCGGCGTCCCCGGCCGCCGGCGAGCAATATGACCCCGATGCGCGGGGAGCGGGAAGGCGAAGACTCGGCCATGTCGCGCGCCGGTTAGCGCAGCCGCGACTTGCGGGAAAGCCGCTTAGCGTGTAGGGGCGTGCTCAAATTTTAGGCAATTTCGACGAAAGCTCCCCGCCATGGCGCCGCTCCGGCCCATTCAGATCGGCCCCATCACCATCGCGGATCCCGTGATCCTCGCGCCGATGACGGGCGTCTCCGACATGCCGTTCCGCACGCTCGTGCGCCGCTACGGTTCGGGGCTCAACGTCACCGAGATGATCGCGAGCCAGGCGGCGATCCGCGAAACGCGCCAGTCGCTCCAGAAGGCGGCATGGCACCCGGTCGAGGAGCCGGTGTCGATGCAGCTCGTCGGCTGCACCCCCTATGAAATGGGCGAGGCGGCCAAGCTCAACGAGGATCGCGGCGCGGCGATCATCGACATCAACATGGGCTGCCCGGTGCGCAAGGTCACCAATGGCGACGCGGGATCGGCGCTGATGCGCGACCTGAAGCTCGCCGCCGCGCTGATCGATTCCTGCGTCAAGGCGGTGTCGGTCCCCGTGACCGTCAAGATGCGCATGGGCTGGGACGTCGACAGCCTCAACGCGCCCGAACTCGCACATATCGCCGAGGATCTGGGCGCGAAGCTGGTGACGGTGCATGGCCGCACGCGCAACCAGATGTATCGCGGCACCGCCGACTGGGCATTCGTCCGCACGGTCAAGGATGCGGTGTCGATCCCGGTCATCGTCAACGGCGACATCTGCTCGGCCGACGATGCCCGCACCGCCATTGCGCAGAGCGGCGCCGACGGGGTGATGATCGGCCGCGGCGCCTATGGCCGGCCGTGGCTGCTCGGACAGGTGATGGCGGCGCTGCGCGGGGAGGGCGAGCGCTCCGACCCCGGCATCGACGAACAATATGACATCATCACAACACATTATCGCGCGATGCTCGACCATTATGGAGAGATGACCGGGGTCAATATGGCGCGCAAGCATCTCGGCTGGTACGTCAAGGGCCTGCCGGGCTCGGCCGAGTTCCGCAACAAGGTCAACCAGATTCCCGACAGCCGCGGCGTGCTCGACGCGCTCGAGCAATTCTACGGCCCCTATCTGAGCAAGGCGGCCGCGTGAGCGCGCTGACGTCGAGCATCCCGATGTTCGACCATGACGAGATCATCCAGTCGCATCCCGTCGCCACGCTGCTGATCGACCGGGGCGGGGTGATCCTGTTCGTCAACGCCGCCGCCGAACAGCTTTGCAATATCGGGCGCGCGGCGATGGTCGGGCGCGTCATCGACGATGTGATCGGCATGGACCGCAGCTTTCGCCAGCGGATGAACGATCCGGCGGCCCCGGCGCTCTTCGCGCACCGCGCCGAAATCACCCTTGGCGGGCGCCGGTCGGTCTTCGTCGACATGCAGCTCGTGCCCTATGGCCGCAGCGGCCATCGCATCCTGACGCTCGTGCCGTCGCAGCGCGAGGCCGATCTGATGGGCGGCGCGATCGGCCGCTCGGGCCGCGCCGCGGGCGCCGCCGCCTCGATGCTCGCGCACGAGATCAAGAATCCGCTCGCGGGGATCAAGGGCGCGGCGCAACTGCTTGCACGCAAGGCCGATGCGAGCGGCGAGCGCTTCACCACCCTGATCTGCGCCGAGGTCGACCGGATCACGACGCTGATCGACCAGATGGAGCATTTCTCGCGCGGTCAGCCGATCGCCTGCGGCCCGGTCAACCTCTATCAGCCGATCCACCAGGCGATGGAGACCGCCCGCGCGCGCCAGTTTCCGGGCATCGGCTTCGTCGAGGATTTCGACCCGTCGCTGCCCTTGGTGCACGGCAATCACGATGCACTGGTCCAGATCCTGCTCAACCTGATCACCAACGGCTGCGAGGTGCTGGCGGGGCGCGACGACGGTATCGTGCGGATCGCGACCGCCTATCGCCATGGCTTGTCGATCGACAATGGCGACGGCCGCGGCCGCATCGCGCTGCCGATCGAGGTCAGCGTCAGCGACAATGGCCCCGGCGTTCCCGCCGATATCCGCGGCGACCTGTTCGATCCCTTCGTCACGACGAAGCGCGAGGGCAGGGGGCTCGGCCTCGCGCTCGTCGCCAAGCTCGCGCGCGACATGGGGGGAACGGCGCAGCATCTTCGCGACGGCGACTGGACGCGCTTCCGCGTCCACCTGCCCGCCGTGCCGAAGCAGGGACGAGGCGCATGAGCAGCGGCAAGACCATCCTGCTCGTCGAGGACGATCCGGCGATCGCGCTGATCATCCGCGAAACGCTCGACGCCGAATGCGGCACCTTCGCGTCGGTTTCGAGCATCGGCGAGCGCAACGCCTGGCTGGCGGACCATCGCGCCGACCTGATCATCACCGACGTCGTGCTGCCCGACGGCGACGGCATCGACTCGCTGCCCGGCGTGGGGGGCGATCCTGACACGCCGGTGATCGTCCTGTCGGCGCAGAACACCCTCGACACCGCGGTGCGCGCGACGGGGATCGGCAGCTATGACTATCTGCCCAAGCCGTTCGACCTCGAGGAACTGACCGCGAGCGTCCGCGCCGCGCTCGAACGGAGCAGCCAGCCTGCGGTCAAGGCCGATCCGGGGCAGGCCGACAGCCACGGGCTGGTCGGCCGTGCGCCGGCGATGCAGGCGGTCTACCGCACCATCGCGCGGCTCGCGACCAACGATCTTGCGGTGCTCATCCTGGGTGAATCGGGCACCGGCAAGGAGGTCGTCGCGCGCGCGATCCACGCGACGGGATTGCGGCGCGGCGGGCCGTTCGTCGCGATCAACATGGCCGCGATCCCGCGCGAACTGATCGAGGCCGAGCTGTTCGGCCATGAAAAGGGCGCTTTCACCGGCGCGACCAGCCGCAACGCTGGCCGCTTCGAGCAGGCGGCGGGCGGCACCCTGTTCCTCGACGAGATCGGCGACATGCCGCTGGAGGCGCAGACGCGGTTGCTGCGCGTGCTGCAGAGCAACGAATATTCGACCGTCGGCGGCAGCCAGGCGCTGCGTGCCGATGTGCGCGTCGTCGCGGCGACGCACCGCGACATGCGCACGCTCGTCGCCGACGGGCGCTTTCGCGAGGATCTTTTCTACCGGCTCAACGTCATTCCGGTGACGCTGCCGCCGCTGCGCGACCGGCGGAGCGACATCGCCGCGCTCGTGCGCCATTTCGTCGATGCGGGGCGGCATGCCGGGCTTCCCGACCGGCAATTCGCGCCCGCCGCGATGCAGCTTCTCGAACGCCATGACTGGCCGGGCAACGTCCGCGAACTCGGGAACGTCGTTCAGCGCCTTGCGGTGCTGTCGCGCGACACCTCGGTCGGCGCGCGCGATGTCGAAGCGGTGCTGCGCGACCATGGCGAGAGCGCGGCGATTGCCGCTCCCGCCGACCTGATTGCCCGCGCGGTCGACGATTGGGCGCGCGAGGCGCTTGCCACATCGGGTCAGGACGGCGCAATCCATGGCGCGCTCGAAGCGATCGTCGAAACGGCGCTGCTGCGCCGGACGCTGCGCGAAGTGCGCGGCAACCAGCTCGAGGCGGCGCGCCGGCTGGGGATCAACCGCAACACGCTGCGCAAGCGGCTGGGGCAACTCGACATCGACCCCGCGCGCCCCTGACGCCTCGCACCAACGGCAAAAAGCGCACATATCGGCGCGCGTACGCACTTTGTGTGTTTTCTATGCAACAGGATTGTCGTAGCAAGGCAACAATGGAGCCTGCCGCTTCCCTTGGCGTCGAAAACGATTCTACCGATCCGACCGCGGATTCGCGGGGCTGGCACTTTGCGGCGCCCGAATATTACACGCTGGCGATCATCATCAGCGTCGCGATCGCGACCTATATCTTCGTCACCGGCGACGCGCAGAGCGAACGGCTGCTGACCCCCGCGCTTGTCGCTGCGATCATGGTCGTGAACCTCGTTCCGGCGATGGCGCTGATCGTGCTCGTCGGCAGCCGCATCGCGCGGGCGCGCGCGATGCGGTCGATGGCGGGGGGCAATGGCCGTCTGCACGTCAGGCTGGTGGCGCTCTTCTCGTTGCTCGCGGCAACCCCGACGCTGCTGGTCGTGATCTTCGCTTCGCTGCTGTTCCAGTTCGGCGTCGATTTCTGGTTCTCCGACCGATCGCGGGGAATGTTCGAAAATGCCGCTAATCTGGCGCAAGGCTATTATCAGGAGAATCAGAAGCAGGTTGAGCAAAACGCTTTGGTAATGGCCACGGACATCAGCAAGGCCATCAAATATGCTTCGTTCAGCGATACCGATTTCAAGTTTTTCTATGTGCAGCAGGTGTTGTTCAGGGGATTGAACGAGTCGGCCATCATAAGAATGGGCGACTCCGGCGAATATATTACGGAAGCGATGATAGAACCCGACGAACGCGATGCGTCGGAACGCATTTCTCCTCAGGATATCAAGGCTCTCGACGACGGAAAGCCGATCATCGTCCACCAGACCGACCGCCGCATCGAAGCCGCGACCAAGATCAAGGGCGACAAACGGCTTTATCTTTATGTCGCTCGCAACACCGGTGCATTGGGGCTCTTGCAGTTCGGCAGGGCGCGAACCGTGCTGGCCGACTATAACGATCTGTTCGATCGATCCCAGAAGCTGCAATTGCAGTTCAACGGCGCGCTCTATCTCGGCTCGCTGCTGCTTCTCGCCCTGGCGGTGATCGCCGCCATCGTTGTCGCAGATCGCATCGTCCGGCCGCTTGGCACCTTGATCGGCGCAACGCGGACCGCGGCGGGCGGCGACCTGTCGGTGCGGGTTACGCCTCCGGCGCGCGAGGACGAGATCGCAGTGCTCACGAGCGCCTTCAATCGCATGACCGAACAGTTGGAGGGGCAGACGGGGGCGCTTGTGACCGCCAATGCCCAGCTCGAAGCGCGGCGGAGTTTCATCGAGGCAGTCCTGAGCGGCGTTTCCTCGGCGGTCGTGTCGGTCGATGCCGATCATCATATCCTGCTCGTCAACGCCGCGGCCGAGCGGTTGATCGGACAGAGCGCGGCGGACCTCACCGGCCAGCCGCTCGCCGACGTCGCCCCCGAACTCGCGGGCCTGCTGACCAGCGGCGAACGCGAAGGCGTCGTCCAACTCGCGCGCCGCGATGCCGAGCCCGCGACGCTGGCGGCAAAAGCGGTGGCGCAGGGCGATGGTTTCGTGCTGAGCTTCGAGGATATCACACAGCAATTGCTCGATCAGCGGCGCGCTGCCTGGTCCGACGTCGCGCGGCGGATCGCGCACGAGATCAAGAATCCGCTGACCCCGATCCAGCTCGCCGCCGAGCGGCTTCAGCGCCGTTTCGGCGAAAAGGTCGAGGGCGACGCGCCGACCTTTCGCCGTCTGACCGACACGATCGTCCGCCAGGTGCACGACATGCGGCGCATGGTCGACGAATTTTCCAGCTTCGCGCGGATGCCCAAGCCGACCTTCGGGGTCGAGGATATTCGGGACATCCTGCGCCAGGCGGTCTTCCTGTTCGAGGTGGCAAAGCCCGAGATCGCCTTCAGCGTGAAAACGCCCGACGAGATCGAGCCGCTCGTCTGCGACCGCCGCCTGCTTTCGCAAGCGCTCACAAACATCGTCAAGAATGCAGTCGAAGCGATTGAAGAAAAATCAGATAATACCGCGTCGTCGCCGATCGGCCACATCAGCGCCGAGCTCGCGGCAGGCGCGGGCGACGCCATCGTCATCCGAGTCAGCGACGACGGGGTCGGGCTGCCGCAGGCCCGCGACACGATCGCCGAACCCTATATGACGACGCGGCAGGGCGGCACCGGGCTGGGACTCGCGATCGTCAAGAAGATCGTCGAGCAGCATTATGGCGAACTCGAATTCTGCGACAATCCGGCGGGGCAGGGCACATGCGTGACGCTGACCCTGCATCCGGGGCGGCTGCGGTCGTTGGCGAGCAGGGGGGGGGAATTGGCAACAGGGCAGGGTGAATCGGTCCCCGGACGGGTCCGGAACCGGCAGGACAGAGAAGAATATGGCGCTTGATATCCTGATCGTCGACGATGAGCGCGACATTTGCGAACTGGTGGCCGGCGTCATGGAGGACGAAGGCTATGAAGCGCGCACCGCGTCGGACAGCGATGCCGCGCTCGATGCGATCCGTCAGCGGCGGCCGTCGCTGGCGCTGATCGACGTGTGGCTTCAGGGCTCGCGGCTCGACGGGCTGGGGCTGGTCGAGGCAATCAAGGCCTTCGACCCGACGCTGCCGATCATCGTCATTTCGGGCCACGGCGGCCTCGACACCGCCGTCGCGGCGATCCGCCGGGGCGCGTTCGACTTCATCGAAAAGCCGTTCGAGGCCGAACGGCTGCTCCATCTCGTCGCGCGGGCGACCGAGAGCGAGCGGCTCAAGTTCGAATATGAGCAATTGCGCGAGAAAGCGGGGCCGTCCGACGAACTGACCGGCACCAGCGCCGCGATCAACAATGTCCGTGCGACGCTGAAACGCGTCGCCGGAACGGGCAGCCGCGTCCTCATCACCGGCGCGCCGGGGGTGGGCAAGGAAGTCGCCGCGCGCGTCCTCCACGGCTGGAGCGGGCGGCACAACGCGCCCTTCCGCGTGATCTCCTCGGCGCGCATGGACCCCGAGACGGTCGAGATCGAACTTTTCGGTTCGGAGGCCGAGGATGGATCGATCCGCGTCGGCCTGCTCGAACAGGCGCATGGCGGAACCCTGTTCCTCGACGAGGTCGCCGACATGCCGCTGACGACGCAGGGCAAAATCCTTCGCGTCCTCACCGATCAGAGCTTCACGCGGGTCGGCGGGCGGACGATGATCCGCGTCGATGTGCGCATCATTTCGGGCTCGGCACGCGACCTGACAGTCGAGATCGCCGAAAACCGGTTCCGCGAGGATCTTTATTATCGGCTGAACGTCGTGCCGGTGCATATTCCGCCGCTGCGCGAGCGCCGCGATGACGTCGCCAGCCTTTGCGATCATTTCGTCCGCCGCTACGCCGCCGACCGTCGCGTGCCGCCGCCCGAAATCAGCGGCGAGGCCATGGCCGCGTTCCAGGCGCATGACTGGCCGGGAAATGTTCGCGAACTGCGCAACGTGATCGAACGCGTGATGATCCTCGCGCCGAGCGATCGGCTGGGCCGTATCGACGCCGATATGCTGCCCGCCGAACTGGTGCGCGGCGGCGCCGACATCCTGCCGAACAGCGAGTCGATCACCGCGATTCCGCTCAAGGAAGCCCGCGAGAATTTCGAGCGCGAATATCTGCGCATCCAGATAAACCGCTTTTCGGGCAATATCTCGCGCACCGCCACCTTCATCGGGATGGAGCGCTCGGCGCTGCATCGAAAGCTCAAACTGCTCGGACTGACCGAAAGTCCCGACAGCGACGGTTGACGGCTTTCCCGCTAGACCTGCGTGGAGCTTTGCCGCATATTGCGCGTGCGAAGATGGTCGCTAACGCCGGAAACGGCGTCGCATTTGCGGTTCCACCGCCAAAATCAAGGAGGCAAATATGTCCGACAAGAATCAGAATCTCCAGGATCTTTTCCTCAATGCCCTGCGCCGGACCAAGACGCCGGTGACGATGTTCCTGGTCAAGGGCGTCAAATTGCAGGGCATCATCACCTGGTTCGACAATTTCTCGCTGCTGCTGCGCCGCGACGGCCAGTCGCAGCTCGTCTACAAGCACGCGATCTCGACGGTGATGCCGTCGCACGATTTCGATCTCGCGTCGCTGGGCAACGACATCCGCGATGCGCCGCCAAGCAAGGGCAAGGCGCTGCAGGACGTGTTCCTCAACGCGGTGCGCCGGTCGGACGAGTCGGTGACGATGTTCCTGGTGAATGGCGTGATGCTGCAGGGCGATATCGTCGCCTTCGACCTGTTCTGCATGCTGCTGGAGCGTGAGCGGCAGGTGCAACTCGTCTACAAACATGCGATCTCGACCGTTCAGCCGAACGGGCCGATCAACCTCACCGGCGATGGCGACGAAGAAGGCGCTGCCTGATCGACGCGACGAGCGACAGCGACGGTGACGTCACCCGCGGCGCCGCGGCGCTGCTGATCGTGCCCGAATGGCACGGGCAGCGGCTGTCGCGCGACCTGGATGCGCGCGCCGAGGAAGCGAAGGGGCTGGCGCTGGCGATCGGGCTCGACGTCGTGGCGGTCCATGCGCTGCGGCTGCGGCAGACGCGCGCGGCGACGCTGATCGGGGTGGGGCAGATCGAGGCGATCAAGCCCGATGTCGTCGAACGGGGCGCGCAGCTCGTCATCGTCGACGCGGCGCTGACCGCGATCCAGCAGCGCAATCTGGAAACCGAGTTCGGGACGAAAGTCATCGATCGGACGGGGCTGATCCTCGAAATCTTCGGGGAGCGCGCGGCGACGGCCGAGGGGCGGCTGCAGGTCGAACTGGCGCATCTCGATTATCAGGCGGGGCGGCTGGTGCGAAGCTGGACCCACCTCGAGCGGCAGCGCGGCGGCTTCGGCTTCCTCGGCGGGCCGGGCGAAACGCAGATCGAGGCCGACCGGCGGATGATCCGCAATCGCATGGCGCGCATCCGCCGCCAGCTCGACGATGCCCGCCGCACCCGCCAGCTCCAGCGCTCGAAGCGCCAGCGCGCGCCCTGGCCGGTGATCGCGCTCGTTGGCTATACCAATGCCGGAAAATCGACTTTTTTCAATCGCCTGACGGGAAGTGACGTCATGGCGGAAGACATGCTGTTCGCGACGCTCGACCCGACGATGCGCGAAATCCGGCTGCCGGGGATCGACAAGGCGATCCTGTCGGACACCGTCGGCTTCGTCTCCGACCTGCCGACCGAGCTTGTCGCGGCTTTTCGCGCGACGCTGGAAGAGGTCACGACCGCCGACCTGATCGTCCATGTCCGCGACATCGTGCATCCCGACAGCGAGGCGCAATATGACGACGTTCGCGCGATCCTCGAATCGCTGGGCGTGAATGGACCGCGCGACGGGGAAGGGGGGGACGATCCCGAGGCCGTCCCGCAGATAGAAATCTGGAACAAGATCGACACCGCCGATGCCGAACGGCGCGCCGCCATCGAAGAAATGGCGGCGCGACGCTCCGACGTCGCGGTCATCTCGGCGGTGACGGGCGAGGGCGTCGAGGCGGCGCGGACGCTCATGGCGTCACAATTGACCGCCCGTCACCGCGTCGAGCGCCTCTTCCTGCGCTTCGATCAGGGCGAGGCGATGGCATGGCTCCACGCCCGCGGCGAAGTGTTGTCCGACGTTGCCGAGGGTGAGGGGCATGTGCTGACGGTGCGGCTCGATCCCGCCGACCGCGCGCGGTTCGAGCGGTTGTGGCCGGCGGGGGATGTGTAGCGCGGGCTACGGCATCGAGAGTCGGTGTTTTAACGCCCGCCTAGTATCCCGTTCGTGTCGAGCGAAGTCGAGACACCCATCGGCCTTGCGCTATCTCGATGGGTGTCTCGACTTCGCTCGACACGAACGGGATCGAGAGTTCACCGCTCAGACGCCTTGACCGCCTGCCAATAGGCCTCGAGCGTATCGAGCGGCAGCGTGGCGATATCCGGTCCCGCGCGCTCCTCGACGCCATGAAAGCGGCGGGCGAATTTATCGTTTGCAGCGCGCAGCGCGCCTTCGGCATCGACGCCAAGATGACGCGCGTAATTGACCACCGCGAAGAGCAGATCGCCGATTTCTTCGGCGCGCGCTTCATCGTCGGGTGCCGTCACGACTTCGTCCAGTTCCTCGGCGATCTTGGCGCGCGGACCATCGGCATCGGGCCAGTCGAAGCCGACGCGCGCAGCGCGGCCCTGCAGCTTTTGCGCGCGGAGCAGCGCCGGCAGCGACAGCGCGACGCCGTCGAGCGCGCTTTTGGGGCCGTCGGCGGCGCGCTCGGCCGCCTTGATCGCTTCCCACTGGCCGCGCACATCGTCCGTCCTGGCATCACCGAAGATATGCGGATGGCGGCGCTCCATCTTGTCGCTGATCGCGGTCGCGACATCGTCGAAACCGAACAGGCCTTCGTCGGTAGCAATCTGGCTGTGGAACACGACCTGAAGCAACAGGTCGCCGAGCTCGTCGCAGATCGCCGCGGGATCGCCGCCGGCGATTGCGTCGGCGACCTCATAGGCTTCCTCGATCGTATAGGGCGCGATCGTCGCGAAATCCTGCGCCAGATCCCATTCGCAGCCGCCGTCGGGATCGCGGAGCCGCGCCATGACGCCAAGCAGGCGATCGATGGGGGACGCAGCCGAGGGGGCTTTGGTGTCGGTCATCTTATTATCCGATAATATATATTATGTTAAATAAATATGGAGATGGAGAGGGCGTGGCCCCGACGCTTCATCCCCCGCGCACCGCCTGGAATGTCCAGACTGCCAGAAAGATCAGCCCGAAGATCGCGACCCACGCCAGCGCCATCTTGAGGCCATCCGAGACTTTGATGCGGCGCGCGACGAGCGCGCTCAGCACCAGCGCGAAGGCTCCCGCGAACCAGATCAGATCGACCGCGCTGTTGCCGCTCATAATTGCATCTCCAGCCCGTCATAGCCCGGCTCGACGCCCGGCGGCAGTTCGGCCGCCAGATCGTCATAGTCCATCGTATTGTCCATGTGCGTGATGATCGCGCGCGGATGGCCGACCTTGGCGAGCCCTTCGAGCGTCATCGCCAGATGCGGATGCGTCGGATGCGGATAGCGGCGGAGCGAGTCGATGACGAACAGGTCGACGCCCTGGAAAAAATCGACCATCTCGTCGGTGAACTTAGAGAAATCAGTGGCATAGGCGATCCTGTGCGCACCATCGCTGAAGATCAGCCCGGTCGCCTTGATCGGCCCGTGCGGCATTTCGAGCGCCGACACCTCGATCGGACCGATCGACTGATGATCCTCAAGGTCGATCGGATCGACCGACGCCGGATAGCCGGCGTTGCCCGCGAAGGCATAAGTGAAGCGCCATTTCAATATGTCGAGCACATGCGCGCGGGCATAAGCGGGCACCGCCGAGCGGCGGAGGTGCATGATCTGGCGCAGGTCATCGAGGCCGTGGGTGTGGTCGGCGTGTTCGTGGGTCCAGATGACGGCATCGACCTCGCCTACCCCGGCGTCGAGCAATTGCAGCCGCATATCGGGACTGGTGTCGACAAGAATACGAAAGCCGCCGAGCGAAATCATGATCGAGGCGCGGCTGCGCAGGTTGCGTATATTGTCGGGATCGCACGCGCCCCAATCGTTGCCGATCCGCGGCACCCCGGAAGACGTCCCGCAACCCAGGATTCTCACCTTCATGAGCGGTGTGACGTCATGCTGCCGCCTTGTTGAAAAGCGTATAGAAATTGGCGCTCGTCGCAGCCGCTAGCGTGTCGGCCTCCACTCCGCGCAGGTCGGCGAGATAGGCGAGCGTGTCGGCGACGAAGGCGGGCTCTCCAGTCTTGCCGCGGTGCGGGACGGGGGCGAGGAAGGGGGAGTCGGTTTCGATCAGCAGCCGGTCCTGCGGCAGCCATTTCGCGGTCGCCTGAAGATCGGCGGCATTCTTGAAGGTCACGATCCCCGAGATCGAGATATAGAGGCCGAGATCGAGTGCGCGGCGCGCGAAATCGTCGCTGGCGGTAAAGCAATGGATCACGCCGGGGAAGACCGCCCTTCCCATCTCCTCGCCAAGCAGCGCGAGCGTGTCGGCCTCGGCCTCGCGCGTGTGGACGATGATCGGCAGACCCGTTTCCTGCGACGCATGGATGTGGCGACGGAAACTGTCCTGCTGCCGCGCGCGGTCGCTCTTGTCGTAATAATAGTCGAGCCCCGTCTCGCCGATCCCGATCACGCGCGGGTGCGCGGCGCGCTCCACCAGCTTCGCGGTATCGACGTCGGGATGGTGATCGGCGTCGTGCGGATGGATACCGACGCTGGCCCAGACATCCGGGTTCGCTTCGGCCGCCGCGAGGACATCGTCCCATTCGCTTTCGCGCGTCGCGATGTTGAGCATCGCCGTGACGCCGCTCTCGCGAGCCCGCGCCAGCACCTCGCCCTGCTGCTCGGCAAGGCCTTTGTAGTTGAGATGACAGTGCGAATCGACGAGCATCAGGCTCAACCCTCAATCTTTTCCGCGTCATTGCGAGCGAAGGAGTTTCATGCCTCCCCGTCCCCTTACGGCAGGTCGAGGCGGGGAAAGATGGGGACGGGCTGGCCCAGCGGGAAACCGCTCCCCGCG
>NZ_JAOZVW010000020.1 GCF_025869345.1 Sphingopyxis sp. | reverse complement strand
TCCCCTCGGCCCTGGGCCCCCGCCTCCGGGGGGCCCCAAATGTGCTTCAGTCAAAGCCGATCATGTTCCAGGTCCGATATCCATCCATTTCCCGTCATTCCCGCTTTCGCGGGAATGACGAGGGAGAGACGGGATGATCAGGGACGGGGTCGATGCCCGCGTTTCGCTTGCTGGCACATCGAAGCAGGCGTAGACTGACGCGAAATATATAATGAGGATGCCGGCCATGATCGATGCCATCAAGCCGTCCGCTGCGCTGCTGCTCGCCGCGCCCCTGTTGATCGGCGCGGCGCAGCCGCCAGCCGGTTCGCCGCCCGCCGCATCGCAGGCGCCCGCGATGCCGAGCACGCCCGTCCCCCCTGCCACCGGCGAAACACTGGCGCCGCCGGTTCTCGTCACCCCCTTCATCCAGCCGTTCGATCTCGACGCGACGCGGCGCATGGCGGTGAAGGTCATGGTCGGCGGCGAGGGACCCTTTTCCTTTCTCGTCGACACCGGCGCGGAGCGCACCGTCATCGCGCGCGAGCTCGCCGAGCGGCTGGGGCTCGCCGAGGGCGCGAAGCTCAAGATGGCGACGATCGGCGGATCGGCGGTGGTGCCGAGCTATCGCGTCGCGGCGGTGGAAATGGCGAATCTGCGCCTCGCCGCGATCGACGCGCCCGCGCTCCTCGGCCGCCACCTCGGCGCGGCGGGGCTGGTCGGGGTCGACATGCTCGAGGGACGGCGCGTGCTGATCGATTTCCGCAAGGAAAGCATGGAAATTCTCGAAACGCGGAAGCGCGCGCGCCCGATCATCCACGACGACGACGCGATCGTCGTCACCGCGCGCAATGCGGCGGGGCGGCTGATCCTGTCCGACGCGCGGATCGACGGCAAGCGCATCGACGTCATCGTCGACACCGGCGCCCAGACCAGCGTCGGCAACCTTGCCCTGCAAAGGCTGGTCGTCCGCCGCCGCGCCAATCTTCTCCCTTTCACGCCAGCGACGCTGAGCGCGGTAACCGGCGAGGATGTTTCCGCGCAGCGCACCGCGATCAAGCGCATCACGCTCAACGGCCTCGACGTGAACAATCTGCCGATCAGCTTTGCCGACAGCCAGGCGTTCCGCGCGCTCGGGCTTCAGGAGCGCCCCGCCTTGCTGCTTGGCATGGACGGCCTCGCGCTGTTCGACCGGGTCGAGATCGATTTTCCGAACCGCCGCGTCGTCTTCGACCTGCCGAGCGGCGCGAGCCGCGAGACCGGGCAGCGCTTCGCCGCAAACGGCGAGCCGCGCATCGGATAGCTTGCGATGCGCGGGCGGCGTTGCCATAGCGACGCCATGTCCGGCGCGGCGACCTTTGATTTTGCCGGCGAGCGCTTCGTCATGCTCGCCGACCGCGCGCTGTTCTGGCCGGCGCGCGGTGCGCTCATCGTCGCCGACCTCCACCTCGAAAAAGGAAGCTGGTATGCGGCGCACGGCCAGCCGCTGCCGCCCTATGACAGCCACGACACGCTCGACCGGCTCGCGCGCCTCGCCGCCGACACCGGCGCCCGCGCGATCTGGTGTCTCGGCGACAGTTTCCACGACCGCGACGCCGCCGCGCGCATCGTCCCCGCGATCGCCGACCGGCTGGGGCGGCAGGCGGCGGCGGCGAAGCTGGTCTGGATCGCAGGCAACCACGACGGGCTGACCGCAGGGGCGTGGGGCGGCGAGGTCGCCGACGAATGGACCCGGAACGGCATCGTCTTTCGCCACCAGAGCCGGGCGGACGAGACACGCCCTGAAATATCGGGACATTTCCACCCCAAGCTGCGCCTCAGCCTGCGCGGGCGGGGGGTATCGCGGCCCTGCTTCGCGGGCGATGCAACGCGGCTGATCCTGCCCGCTTTCGGCAGCTTCACCGGCGGGCTCGACGTCGAAGATGCTGCCATCGCCGCGAATTTTTCGGGCCCCTATCGCGCCATGCTCGTCGCGCGCGGCCGCCTTCTGTCGCTGCCCTGCGGCCGAACGGCGGAGAATGACGTTACGGCGGACGCGCCGATCGCCGCGAACAGGCGCTGACCAGCCCCCGCGGACATCGCCGCCCGGCCTGTGGCCTAAAAGCATCACCCGATCGAAAACGACGCCGGAACGGGGCGTTGGCTGGAAGCGCGCGGCGCTTTTTGGTTATGTTCGGGGGGCAACGAAAAAATCAAAAACTGAGAGGAGTGCCCACCATGAAATCTTCCCTTCCTGCCGCCCGCCTTTTGCGCAGCAGCGCGCTTGGCGTCTCGCTCGCCATCGTCGCGGCCTCGGCCCCGGCCTTCGCACAGGACGCGGCCGACGCCGCGCCCGCCGACGACAATGCCAACAGCGAGATCGTCGTCACCGCGCAGGGCCGCGCACAGCGGCTCGCCGACGTGCCGGTCGCCATTTCGGCGGTCAGCGCCGAAGTGCTGCAGAACAGCGGCGCCAACGACATCCGCCAATTGAACCAGGTCGCACCGTCGCTGCTCGTCTCGTCGACCGGCTCCGAAGCCAATGGCTCGGCGCGCATCCGCGGCATCGGCACCGTCGGCGACAACCCCGGCCTCGAAAGCTCGGTCCCGGTGTTCATCGACGGCGTCTATCGCTCGCGTTCGGGCATCGGCCTCAACGAACTGGGCGAGATCGACCGCGTCGAGGTGCAGCGCGGCCCGCAAGGCACGCTCGGCGGCCGCAACTCGTCGGCGGGCCTGATCAGCATCTATTCGAAAAAGCCCGATTTCACCTTCGGCGCCACGGGTGAGATCACCTATGGCAATTACGATTACTGGCGCCTCGGCGGCAGCGTCACCGGCCCGATCACCGACACGATCGCCGCGCGCCTCGACGGCATCTGGGTGAAGCGCGACGGCTTCTTGCGCGACACGACGAACAACACCGACGTCAACAACCGCGACCGCTACTTCCTGCGCGGCCAGTTGCTGTTCGAGCCGACCGACGCGCTGTCGATCCGGCTGATCGCCGATTACACCTATCGCAACGAAAAATGCTGCGGCGCCATCTATGTCGACAACAGCGTCAATCCCTATGTCGGCAATCTCAACAATCCGGGCATCCCGGCGTCCGCGACGACGAACAACATCGTCCAGGTGCTCGCCGACCTCGGCCAGCCGCTCGCCGCCTTCAACCAGGGCTATGACCGCAATTTGTCGGTCAGCGCGGGCCGCAGCTATGCCGGCAAGACCAAGGATTACGGCTTTTCGGGTCAGATCGACTATGATCTCGGCGGCGCGAAGCTGACCTCGATCACCGGCTATCGCGAATATCGTTCGGGTCAGGCGGGCGACCTCGACTATGGCGCGGTCGATATCCTCTATCGCGCCGACGACAAGGATGCCTATCGCCAGTTCCACACCTTCACCCAGGAACTGCGCCTGCAGGGCGAAGCGTTCGACGGCAAGCTCGACTGGCTGGTCGGCGGCTTCTTCGCCAATGAAAAGCTGACGGTGCGCGACAATCTGCGCTTCGGCGACGATTATGGCCGCTTCGCCAATTGCCGCATCATCTCGGGTGGCGGTCTCGCGGGTCTCTATTCGCCGAACAACCCGCTGTGCGTCATTCCCGGCGTCGGACCGGCGACGATCGGGGGCGCGAGCGGCGGCGGCCAGACCGGCGCCGATATACTCACCGCCTTCGCCGCGCTCGACGGTCTCAACGACCTCGGCACGATCAACGACAGCTATCGGCAGAATGGAACGAACTGGGCGCTCTTCACGCACAATATCTTCCATATCACCGACAAGCTCGATCTGACGCTCGGCCTGCGCTACACCCACGACAAGAAGAAATTCGCGGCCGATTTCACCAACGACAACACCGTCTGCACCCAGATTCAGGGGCTGGTGCTCGACGATCTGGTGAGCCCGACCACCAACGCCACCGCCAAGGCGCTGGCCGGCGCGCTGATCGGCCTCGGCTGTCAGGGCAATTCGACCGCCGAACTCAACGGCGTGTCGATCAACGACCAGCGCAAGGAGCATAAGTTCACCGGCACCGCGATCCTGTCGTACAAGCCGATCGACGAACTGATGGTCTATGCAAGCTATGCGCGCGGGTACAAGGCGGGTGGCTTCAACCTCGACCGGTCGGCGCTGAAATCCCCGATTCTGCCGTTCGGCGGTCAGGCGGGCGCGCAGGCGCTGGTCAGCAACCTCCAGTTCGACCCCGAACTGGTCACCAGCTACGAACTGGGCGCCAAATATGCGACGGGTCCGTTCAGCGCCGGGCTGACCTTCTTCCGCTCGGACTTCAAGAACTTCCAGCTCAATACCTTCAACGGCACGGTTTTCCTGGTTCAGAACGTCAACGGCTGCACGAGCGATCTGTCGGGCGGCGACCGCGATCAGAGCAAGTTCACCGGCGCGCCGAATTACAACGCCGGCGCCGCGGCGACCGGCGCGTGCCCAACGGACGACGTGAGCTGGGGTGTGCGGACCGAGGGCTTCGAACTCGAAGCCACGCTCGTTCCCGCGCATAATTTCCGCATGAGCGCGGGTCTGACCTATGCGAAGACCAAATATCGCAGCAATCTGGTCGGCAATTCGTCGGGGTCCCCGCTCGATCAGGCGCTGCGCCTGCTGCCGGGCAACAATCTGTCGAACGCGCCCGAACTGGTCGCGACCGGCAGCGTGACCTGGACGCCGGAAATTGGCAGCAGCGGCCTGACCGGCCTCGTCTATCTCGATGGCCGCATGACCAGCGACTATAACACCGGCTCCGACCTCTTCCCGCAGAAGGAGCAGGACGGTTACGCGATCTTCAATGCCCGCGTCGGCATCCGCGGCGCCGACGAGAAATGGGGCATCGAGCTCTGGGCACAGAATATCTTCAACAAGCAATATGCCCAGGTCGCGTTCAACTCGCCGTTCCAGGAAGGCGGCACCTCGACCGGCACCGCCTTTGCCGATCCGCAATATCCGGGCGGGCGCCAGCTCTTCTCGATGTTCCTCGCGGAACCCCGGACCTATGGCGTGACGCTGCGCGGCAAATTCTGATCGCCTGAACAGCCAGTGAAAACCGCCCGCTCACTCCGGTGAGCGGGCGGTTTCTTTTTGTGGACGCTTTTCGCCGTCTTCGCATAGAGTTGCATCATGTTTGCGATTGACTCCCTGCTCGTCAAAATCGCCCTGATCGGGGTCATCGGCATCGGCGCCCAATGGGTCGCCTGGCGCACGGGCAGACCCGCGATTGCGCTGATGCTGGTCGCGGGGATCGTCGCGGGGCCGATATTGGGCCTGATCGATCCCGAACGCGATTTCGGCGCGCTGCGCGAACCGATCATCAAACTCGCGGTCGCGGTGATCCTGTTCGAGGGCGGGCTGACGCTGAAATTTCGCGAGCTCCGCCATGCCGGCACCGCAGTATTCATGCTCGTCTTCATCGGCGTTCCGGTCGGCTGGGCATTGGGCACCGCCGCCGCTTATTACGGCGCCGGGCTGTCGCTGGAGCTGTCGGCGCTGTTCGGCGGCATCATGGTGGTGACCGGCCCGACGGTGATCGTGCCGATGCTGCGCACGCTGAACATCACCCCGCGCGTCAAGCATATGCTGAAGTGGGAAGCGATCGTGAACGATCCGATCGGCGCGCTGCTTGGCGTGGGCATCTATGCCTATATCACCCACGGCGGCGCCGAGGCGAACAGCACCGCGATCGTCACCGACGTCGTCGCGGCGAGCGTGCTGGCAATGCTGATCGGCGGCGCCGCCGCCTTCGCGCTGACCGCCGCCTTCGTCCGCGGCTGGGTGCCCGAATATCTAAAGGCGCCGGTGCTGCTGACGACGGTGATCGCGGTCTTCGTCTTGTCCGACCTGGTGATGCACGAAACCGGGCTGATCACCGTCACCGCGATGGGCGTGGTGATGGCGAACCGCGAAACCGATTCGAGCCATATGCTGATGCGCTTCAAGGAGGATCTGACCGTCCTCCTCGTCTCAGGCGTGTTCATCATCCTGTCGGCGACGCTCGACTGGACGGTGGTGACCAATTTCCAGGCGCGCTTCGTGCTGTTCCTGATCCTGCTGCTGTTCGCGGTCCGGCCGCTGACGATCATGATCGCCCTGCTCTTCACCCGCATTCCCTTCAAGGAGCGGCTGTTCGTTGCCTGGATCGCGCCGCGCGGCATCGTCGCCGCCGCGGTGACCGGCCTGTTCGCGCTGCGCCTGTCGGACTATGGCGTGCCGGGGGCCGAGGCGCTGGTGCCGCTGTCCTTTTCGGTCGTCATCGCGACGATCTTCGCGCACGGCTTCACCGCCCAGCCCTTTGCCCGCTGGCTCGGGCTCGACCGCGGCAAGGGCAATGGCGTGCTGCTGGTCGGCGCGAACAGCTGGACGATCGCCTTCGCCGAATTCATCAAGGCGCAGGGCAGCGACGTGCTGATCGCCGACGAGAGCAAGTTCGCGCTCCGCCGCGCCCGCCGCGCCGACCTGCCCGTCCATCAGGGCGACATATTGGACGCGGCGCACGACGACGAGCTCGAGATGGGCCGCTATCAGCAACTGATCGCGGCGACCGACAACGACAGCTACAACGCGCTGGTGTGCAGCGAACTCGCGCCCGAGGTCGGCCACGACCGGGTGAGCCGGATGCTGGTGACCGCGCAAACCGGCGCGCGGCGGCGCGGACGCGTGCTGACGCTCGGCGGCACCCCGATCGAGGAGCAGCTCGACCGGCTGCAGGCAGGGTGGAGTTTCGGACGCACGCGGATCACCGAGAAATTCCCCTATGCCGATTTCGTCGCGCGGATGCGGGCGTCGGGTGGCGACACGCTGGCGGTCCAGCGCGCCAGCGGCGAACTCGCGGTCTTTTCGATGCAGCACCGCCCGCCGGTCGAGCCCGGCGACACGCTGTGGACCTTCGTCCCGCCCGGCCCGGTGACGGTGCCGGCCGCCTGATCAGCGCGCCCGCGCGGCCTGGTGCGCGATGTCGGTCATCAGCTTGCGGAACAGCACCGCGCCCGCGGTGCCCGATGTTTTGAGCGCGCGCTCGCAATCGAGCAGCCGCGTCATCAGCCGCGCGATGCGCAGCGAATCCCAGATGTGGAGCTGCGCGGTCACCGCGCTCTGTTCCTTCCAGAAGACGCCGCTGCTTCGCGCCGACACGACGGTCGCGGGGTGCGCGCCGGCATCGACCGCGTCGCGCAGCCGGGCGAGCTGCATCGCGCGGATGCCGAGCGCGCGGATGATGCGGATCTCGGCGACCCCGATCGCCGCCGCCTTGCTCAGCATGTCGGGCAGCTCGCGCACCTTGCCGCCGAGCGCGACGTTGATGCATTCGCTGACATCCTCCTCGTGCGTCGCGGCGCCGAGCGCGGCGATGTCGGCGGGAGTCACCTGCCGCTGGCGATCGGGCGCGGCGTCGAGGTAGAGCGCGATCTTCTCGATCTCGCGGCGCATCAGCGCCTGATCGCCCGAGACGAGATCGACGAGCAATTGCGCTTCGCCATTGGCGAGCCGAAGCCCCTCCTCCTGCGCCGCCGCCATCGCGATGCCGACGAGCGCGCGCCGGTCGGGCTGGTAACAGATCGCGGCGACGGCGTGGCTCGATCCCTCGACCAGCTTGACGAGCTTCGATTTGGCGGTGACCGACGCGCCGGTCGCGATCGCCGGATTGATCGCGGTGTCGGCGGCGAGCAGCGCCTCGACCGCGGCGAGGCTGTCGTCGCCGCTGCCCGCGATTTCGAGGCGGATGATCCGGCTCGGCGAAAAGAGCGACATCGACGCCGCCTCGGCCGCGAGCAGCGACGGGTCCTGCGAGAGTTGCGATCCGGTGAGGTCGAGCCGTTCGGCCTCCTTGCCCGCAAGACCGATCAGATGGCCCGCGACCGCCGCCATCGTCGCTTCGTCGGGGCCGGTCAGAAGGATGAAGCGAACCGCGGGGTCGAGGCGCGTCTGGCGTTCGAGTTCGGCGGGCTTGACGCTCTTCATTGCCCGGCGGGCGGAGGCACGGGCGCATCGGCCGATTGGCCGCCGCCGCGATCGGCAAAGACCGCGAGGCGCGCGACGATCTGGTCGGCGACCCCCGAGGCGAGGCGTTCGAGCGCGGTCGATTCGGCGGCGATCGTCGCATATTCGCTGCCGACCACATCGATCCCGGCATCCTGCGCCGCGGTCGCGTCGAGCAGCACCTCGCCCGTCGCCGCATCGACGAGCTGGTAGCGCGCGCGCAAGCTGCGCCGCTCGCGCGTCACCGCATCGTCGGCGCGGACGCCGAAGCCGGTGATCGAATCCTCGAGCCGGACATCGAGCCGCAGTCTTTTGCCCGCGCCATGCCCGCCCTGCGTCGCCTGCAGCCGGTCGCGGAGCGCATTGCGGACGAGGAAGCCCGAATGCCCCTCGATCGGCGCGACATCGACGTCGGCGAGCACCTGCGCCACCGCCCCCTTGCTGCCGTTCGCATAGAGCGGCCGAAGACCGCAGCCGCCGAGCATCAGCGAAGCGGCGACGAGCGAGGAGGCGAGCAGTCTGCGCATATCAGATGACGATATTGACCAGACGGTTGGGGACCACAATCACCTTTTTCGGCGTAGCGCCCGCTACATGCGCCTGAACGTTGGTGTTGGCGAGCGCGCGCTCTTCCACGATTTCCCGAGGAGCATCCTTGGGAAGCAGCTCTTCGTCCCGGCGTTTGCCGTTCACCTGAAACACGATCGTCACCTCATCTTCGACGAGCAGGGCCGGATCGGCGATGGGCCATGCGGCATCGGCGACCATCGCGGTCGAGCGCTGCGCTTCGGGAAGCGCCGCCCACGCCTCTTCGGCAAGGTGCGGCATCATCGGCGCGACGAGCAGGATCAAGGTGCGGCACGCCTCGGCGCGGGTTGCCGAGGGTTTCGCCTTCTCGATCTCGTTCGCGAGCGCGTGGATCTTGGCGACCGCCTTGTTGAAGCCCAGCGCCTCGACATCGGCGGCGACCCCGGCGATCGCCTGGTGCAGCTTGCGCGCGAGCGGCTTGTCCTCGCCGCCGTCGCCGACATTTCCGGTCTCGCCGAAAATCCGCCACAAGCGCTGGACGAAGCGCCACGCGCCCTCGATTCCCGCCTCGCTCCACGGCAGGTCGCGCTCGGGCGGGCTGTCGGAGAGCATGAACCAGCGCGCCGCGTCGGCGCCATATTGGTCGAGGATGGCGTCGGGATCGACGACATTCTTCTTCGACTTCGACATCTTGATCACGCGGCCGACGGTGACCGGCGCGCCGTCGGCGTCGAGCGTTGCGCCGTCGGCCGAGCGGTTGATCTCGTCGGGGGTGAAGAAGAGCGGCGGCAGGCCTTCTCCCTGCGCACGGCTATAGGTTTCGTGCGTCACCATCCCCTGCGTGAACAGGCTGGCGAAAGGTTCCTTGATGTCGATCATGCCCAGCTTGTTCAGCGCGCGCGTCCAGAAGCGCGCGTAGAGAAGATGGAGGATCGCATGTTCGATGCCGCCGATATATTGATCGACGGGTAGCCAGCGGCGGATCACCTCGGGATCGAACGGCTTGTCCGCCGGCGCGCTGGCGAAACGCAGGAAATACCAGCTCGAATCGACGAAGGTGTCGAGCGTGTCGGTCTCGCGCACCGCCTCGCCGCCGCACGACGGGCAGGCGACATGCTTCCATGTCGGATGGCGATCCAGCGGATTGCCGGGAACCGAGAAATCGGCATCCTCGGGCAGCACGACCGGAAGCTGGCTCTTCGGCACCGGCACCAGCCCGCACGCCGGGCAATGGATGAAGGGGATCGGCGTCCCCCAATAGCGCTGGCGCGAGACGCCCCAGTCGCGCAGGCGCCATACGGTGGTGCCCTTGCCCCAGCCCTCATGTTCCGCGCGCGCGATGATCGCGGCCTTGGCCTCGTCGACGGTCATGCCGTCGAGGAAATGGCTGTTCACGAGGCGGCCGGGGCCGACATAGGCCTCGTCGCCGTGGAAAACCTGCCCGGTCTCGTCGCCCCCCGCTTTCGCGGGGGCAGGCTGCGAAATGACGCGGTGGACCGGCAGTTCATATTTGCGCGCGAAGTCGAGGTCGCGCTGGTCGTGCGCGGGGCAGCCGAAGATCGCGCCGGTACCATAATCCATCAGCACATAGTTCACGACCCACACCGGCAGATGCCAGTCGGGATCGAGCGGATGCTCGACCGCAAGGCCGGTGTCGAAACCCAGCTTCTCGCCGGTCTCAAGCTGCTCCGCGGACGTGCCCTGGCGGCGGCATTCGGCGATGAAGGCAGTCAGCTCAGGCGAATCCTTCGCGAGGCGTTCCGCCAGCGGATGATCGGGCGAGATCGCCGCGAAACTCGCGCCGAACAGCGTGTCGGGGCGCGTCGTGAAGACGTCGAACCCCGGTGCGCCGCCCGCGAGCCGGAACGAGAACTCCAGCCCCTGCGACTTGCCGATCCAGTTTTCCTGCATCAGCCGCACCTTGTCGGGCCAATGGTCGAGACTGCCGAGCCCTTCGAGCAGATCATCGGCGAAGTCGGTGATCTTGAGGAACCACTGCGACAATTTCTTCTTTTCGACCAGCGCGCCCGATCGCCAGCCGCGGCCGTCGATCACCTGCTCGTTGGCGAGCACGGTCATGTCGACCGGGTCCCAGTTGACGTAGCTTTCCTTGCGCGCGACGAGCCCCGCGGCGAACATATCGAGGAACAGCGCCTGTTCCTGCCCATAATAGTCGGGCTCGCACGTCGCGAGCTCGCGGCTCCAGTCGATCGCGAGGCCGAGGCGCTTCAATTGCGCGCGCATCGCGGCGATATTGTCGCGGGTCCAGCCGCCGGGGTGGACGCCCTTTTCCATCGCGGCGTTTTCCGCCGGCATCCCGAACGCGTCCCAACCCATCGGGTGGAGGACGTCATGCCCCGTCATCCGCTTGAAGCGCGCCAGCACATCGCCCATCGCATAGTTGCGGACATGCCCCATATGGATACGCCCCGACGGATAGGGGAACATCTCAAGGATATAGGCCTTGGGCTTTTCGCCGCCTTCATTGGTCGCAAAGCTGTTCGCGGCATCCCATGCCGCCTGCCAGCGGGCATCGGCGGCCAAAGCGCCAAAGCGCGTTTCGCGGGTCATGTGGTTGGTTACCCCGTTTGGTCAGTCTTACGTGATCGTCATCCCGGCGAGGGCCGGGATCTCGACCCCGGTATCTGATGCACCGGCGAGATCCCGGCCTTCGCCGGGATGACGGGATTGATGTCAGCCCTCGATCGCGCCGCGGCGCAGGTCGCGGGCGCGGGTGAGGATGATTTCCTCGAGCTTCTGCACCGTCGCCGCCTGCACCGGCGCATCGACCCAGGCGCCGCCCTGCGACACCTGGCGCGAGGCGGCGACGCGGAGCGCATCGGCGCGCAGGTCGCGGTCGAGGATCGACACGGTGACCTTCATCCGCTCGCCCGGATTCGCGGGATTCGCATACCAGTCGGTGATGATCACCCCGCCCGAGCTGTCGGCCTGGAGCAGCGGCATGAACGACAGTGCGTCGAGCGAAGCGCGCCAGAGATAGGAATTCACCCCGATCGTCGTCACCTGCGACGCCGCGAGATCGGCCTTTGGCCGCTCCTTGCCGCCGCAAGCCGAAAGGCCGAGCGCCGCGACCCCGAGCAGAGCGAGCGCTGCCGAGCGCGAGGCAAGGGCGGAAAGCTTGGACATGCCGGAACACCTTATCTTGGGCGCCGCAAAGGTGGCGCGTGCTAAAAATCGTTGAGGCGTCTCTATCGCCCTTGCCGCCGTCCGGCAAGCGCGGCAATCGCGTCTTTCCGGCCGTTCACCCCCCGCTCATCTTGGCCGCTCATCTTGGGGCCGCACTGTGGTGTTCGCGCAACAACTTCGGCGAAAAGCCCGAGCGGTGTGATGATTCGTTCGCTAAGCACTGGAATTATCCGGACCAGAAGCCTATCTGACGAGTCGATTGGGGATGGAGTCGCAGAATGATGGCGCGCAAGCCGCGACATTTCTGGAAAGCAGGGCTGTTCGCCGCCGCGGCGATTTCGGTCGCGCTGCCCCCTGCCCTCGCCGCGATGACCCGCGCCGACCGCACCCGCGATACCCATTTGTCCGAAAGCCTGCTCGGCCAGTTCACCCCCGCTTCGGGTGATCAGCGCCTGATCGCGCGCTATAACAAGATGTCGGCGGAAGCGCGGCGGAGCTTCAGCTTCACGCCCGCGATCACCGACCGGACCCGTGAGAATCGGGCCATCACCGTCGTCATCCGCGCCCGCGACGACGCATCGAGCGCCGCGCGCACCGCCGCGCTGGCGGCGACGGGCCGCACCAGCATGCCGATTGCGATCACGCCGGTCGCCTATAATCTCGGCGCATCGGTCGGCTTCCAGAAATTCGTCACCCCGGCGCTGCCGCGCGGGGTCGACCTTCGCAATCTGCCGGTCGCCAAGGCGCCCGAGCAGGCCGAGCGGAAGTCGCGCTTCGCGACGCGCGTCACCAGCCATGCGAGCGATCCGGCCGGCGCGACCGACCGCATCACCGCCCCCGGCGACGATCAGAATGTCGATGTGGTGAGCAGCTATCGCCTGACCCGGAATCTCGATGTCACGGCGGGCGTTCGCTATCGCACCGACGAGCGCGTCCAGCCGCTGACCGATTCGCGCCGCGACAGCCAGGCCGTCTACGTCGGAACCGCCTTCCGCTTCTGACGCGTCCGCCGCCGCGCGGCCTTTTCATCCCAGCTGTCGATCGCCGCCCAGCCGGCATCGCGCGCGCCCGCAAGACGCAGCGCCCGCGCCCGCGCCGGGGTCATGCCGCCGAGCGCGACCGGCTGCGCCCCCGCCAGCCGGGCAAGCCGCAACCACGCCGCACGCCCGAGCGCCGGCGCGCCCGGATGCGAGCGCGTCGGGTAGAGCGGCGAGACGAAGACCGCGTCGGCGCCCGCGCGGCGCGCGGCGCGCGCTTCGCGCCCGTCGTGCACCGGCATGGCGACCATCAGGCCGAGCCGATGCGCCGTCCCCGCGCGGCACGCAAGCGGCTGGCGGAGATGGACGCCATCGGCCCCCCAGCGCTTCGCAAGCGCGGGCGGTCCGGCGAGCAGCAACAGCAGCTTCCGCGACCGCGCGATTCGCGCCAGCCGCCGGAACATCCGCCAGCGCGCGCCCGGTGCGAGCCGGTCGTGACGAAAGACGATGCCGCTCCCGGGGGGCAGGATCGCGGCGAGTTCGGCGATGCCCGCGGCCGTCCGCTCGTCGCTGAACAGCCAGGCACGCGGCAATCCGGGGGCAGGCTTGCGGGCAAGAGGGTGGCGCGGGACCATCGCCCTTCCTATAGGCGCGTCGCGAGCGCGCGCAACGCGCGCCCTTTAAGGACGAGCATATGGACGATGCGGCGGAACGGCTGGCCGAGGTGAAGACGGCAATCGCGGACGCGGCGAAGCGCGCACAGCGAAAGCCCGCGGATATCTGCCTGATCGCGGTGTCGAAGACCCACGACGCCGACGCCATCCGCCCGCTGATCGCGGCGGGCCAGCGCCATTTCGGCGAAAATCGCGTGCAGGAGGCGGCGGCGAAATGGCCCGCGCTGCGGGCCGAAGCCGCGGACATCACACTCCACCTGATCGGCCAGCTTCAATCGAACAA
This sequence comes from Sphingopyxis sp., assembly GCF_025869345.1. Classification (GTDB taxonomy): domain Bacteria; phylum Pseudomonadota; class Alphaproteobacteria; order Sphingomonadales; family Sphingomonadaceae; genus Sphingopyxis. The sequence continues at coordinate 63,858 of NZ_JAOZVW010000020.1, read as the reverse complement.
GGCCGAAGAAGCCGTGATGCTGTTCGACGCGATCCATTCGGTCGACCGCTCGTCGCTGGTGCAGGCGCTTGCAAAAGCCTGCGAAAAGACCGGCAAGCGGCCGCAGCTTTTCGTCCAGGTCAATATCGGCGACGAGGAGCAGAAGGGCGGCTGCGCGGTGCGCGACCTGCCCGCGCTGCTCGCCGAAGCGGTCGCGGCGGGTTTGAAGATCGACGGCCTGATGGCGATCCCGCCTGCCGACGTCGAACCCGCACCCTATTTCGCATTGCTCGACGAACTGGCCGAGCGCCATGACCTGCCGCTGCGCTCGATGGGGATGAGCGGCGATTACGAACGTGCAGTGATGCTCGGCGCGACGCATGTGCGCGTCGGGACGGCGCTGTTCGGGGCGCGGGGATAAGAGCCGGCAGGCTTGGCGGGTTTCGACCGATCGCTGCCTTATCCATCATCGTCACCCCGGACTTGATCCGGGGTCCCGCTTGAGGTTGAGGGCCGTCCATTCGCGAAAAAAGCGGGATCCCGGGTCAAGCCCGGGATGACGAAAGTTTGTGTCACCACGTCCGCTCCCCACCCCAAAGCGGCCGTTAATCCTATTGATATTCCACCGTCACCGGAATGCGCCCGCGATAATCGCCGTCGCCGCTGCCCGCGACCTGCAAACGCCCGCCGAAACGGAACTGAAGCCGGCCATCGGGGCCGAGGCGCGGGGCGGCGCCGAGGTCGGTGGCGAGGCCGGTGACGCGCGCCGTGCCGCCGCTACCGCTTTCGAGATCGACCGACGTCGGCAGAAAGACGCGCACTTCGGCGCCGGGTTCGCCGCGCACCGTGACGGTGCCCGTCACCGCGAAGCCGCCGAGGTCGCGGACGTCGCCGCTGAGGCGGCGCGCGCCGGTGACGGGGTCGAGCGCGACCTCTCCGCCGCCCCCGCCCGCCGCGACGCGGCCCATGTCGAGCTGGGTTTCGATGTCGATGCGAAGCGGCGTGTCGGCCTTGCGACTCGGCGCCGCCGGGCCGCTGTCGGGCTTGCCGCACAACATGCACTGTGCCGCGGCCGCTGAAGGGGCGGCGAGGCAGAGGAAAAAAGCGGGCAAAAAGCGCAGTTTCACGGGCGCGGCCATAGCATCGCCATGGTTAATCCGGGGTAAAGCCGCGGGCGCGCTTAGCGGCTGGTGGTGCCCCTCTTTTCGGTCTAACCAGCGCCATGAGCAGCCCGCCGCGCCGCCCCCCCGCCATCCGGCTCAACGCGCTCGCCACGGCGGTGCCCGATCACGACATCCATCGAGCCTTTATCGACTGGGCGACGCCGCGCCTCGCCGACACGCGCATCCGTGCGCTGTTCGCGCGGATGGCGGCGCGGTCGGGGATCGACCATCGCTGGTCGGTGCTGCCGCCGACGCCCGCTGGCGGATCGCCGGTCGCGGCGGGCGGCTTTTACGACGTGCCCGGCCTGCCGCCGACCTCGGCGCGGATGGCGGCCTATGCCGACTATGCGCCCGACCTTGCGATGCAGGCGATCGCGGCGCTCGGCGCGGTCTTCGATTCCGCGCGCATCACCCATATCGTCGTCGCGAGCTGCACCGGCTTCGTCGCGCCGGGGATCGATCAGATCCTCGCGCGGCGGCTGAAGCTGGCGCCGACGGTCGAGCGCGTGCTGATCGGCTTCATGGGCTGCTATGCCGGGGTGACCGCGCTGCGCACCGCGCGGCATATCGTGCGGTCGCAGAGCGAGGCGGTCGTGCTGGTGGTGAGCGTCGAGCTGTCGACGCTGCACCTCAGCCTCGCCGACCAGCCCGAGCCTTTGCTCGCGATGCTCCAGTTCAGCGATGGCGCCGCGGCGGGCATCGTGTCGGCGGCGCCCGGCGGGCTCGTCCTGGGCGAGAGCCGCAGCCTCGCGCTCGAAGACAGCGCCGAGCTGATCCGCTGGGACATCGGCGACAAGGGTTTCGAGATGCATCTGTCGGGCGAGGTGCCGGGGCGGCTGCGCGAGGCGTTGGCCAGCCGCGATGTGCAACGCGACCTGTTCGGCGCCGCCGGCCCGCCGCCATTGCTCGCGGTCCACGCCGGCGGGCGTTCGGTGCTCGACGCGGTCGAGCACGCGCTCGCGGTGCCGGCGCAGGCACTCACCGATAGCCGGTCGGTGCTCGCCCGCTTCGGCAACATGTCGTCGGCGACGATCCTGTTCGTGCTCGCCGCGATGATGGCGCGCGGCGCGAAAGGGGAAGGGATCGCCATCGCCTTCGGCCCCGGCCTCGCCGCCGAAGCGATCCGGTTCGAGGCATGAACCCCTTCACCAGCCTCGCCAGTCCGATCGAGCGCGAGGAGGAGATGGACGCGGCCGAGCTTTCGCCCGCACGCTATGCCAAAGTGCTCGCCGACCTGTCGCGGGTCAACGCACTGACGCTTGCGCGGCGGCCGACCCTGGGCTTTCTCGACCGCGTTTGCGCGCGTAGCGGCAGGGCAGGGGGCGGCGGGGCAGGGGGAAGCGACGCGAAGCCGTGGCGCATCCTGGACGTCGGCTTCGGCGCGGGCGACATGCTCGCCCGAATCGCGCGCTGGGGCGATGCGCGCGGGGTGGCGCTCGATCTCGCCGGGGTCGACCTCAATCCGAAAAGCGCGCCGGTAGCCGCAGCGCGGCTCGGCGACCGGGCGCGGCTGATCACCGGCGATTACCGCGATCTGGCGGGGCAGGGATGGGACATCATCCTGTCGAGCCTCGTCGCCCACCATATGAGCGCCGGGCAGCGCCGCGATTTCCTGCGCTTCATGGATACGGAATGCGCGCGCGGCTGGCTGGTCAACGACCTTCACCGCCAGCGCCTGCCCTTCGCGGGCTTTCCGCTGCTCGCGCGGCTCGCCTTCGCCGACCCCATCGTGCGGCGCGACGGGCAGCTTTCGGTCGGGCGCAGCTTCCGCCGCGCCGAATGGCAGGCGATGCTCGCCGACGCGCTGCCCGACGTGGCAAGCGAATGCCGCATCTTCCGCAGCTTCCCTTGGCGTCTTTGCGTCGAGCGCATCCGATGAGCGATGCGTTTATCGTCGGCGCCGGACCCGCCGGGTCGGCGGCGGCGATCGGGCTGACGCGGGCCGGTGCGAAGCCGCTGCTGCTCGAACGATCGCGCGAGACCGGCGACGCGCTGTGCGGCGGTTTCCTGAGCTGGCGGACGCTTGCGCGGCTCAAAGCGCTCGGGATCGATCGCGCCGTTCTCGGCGGGCAGGCGGTCACGCACGTGCGGCTGTTCGCGGGGCAGCGGTCGAGCGAAACGAAGCTGCCCGGCGCAGCGATGGGCGTGTCGCGCCGCCGTCTCGACGGCGCCTTGCAGGCGGCCGCCGTCGCCGCGGGCGCGGGGCTGGAACGCGGGGTTCATGCGACCGCGATCGAGGGCGGCACCGTGCAGACGCGCGACGGCGCGACGCTGACGGCGCCTTCGCTTTTCCTCGCGGCGGGCAAGCATGGCTTTCGCGGATTTCCGCGCGAGCCCGCGCGCTGGCAGCGCGCCGACCCCGTCATCGGCCTGCGGCTGCGGCTTCCCGCGCACCCGGTGCTCGCGCGGCTGGTCGGCGATGCGGTCGAGCTTCACCTCTTCGATCGCGGCTATGCCGGGCTGGTGCGGCAGGAGGACGGCAGCGGCAACCTGTGCCTCGCGGTCCATAAATCGCGCCTCGACGAAGCGGGCGGCGATCCGGCGGCGCTGCTCCGCGCGCTCGGCGACGCGCTGCCGCCGCTCGGCGAACGGCTCGCGCAGGCCGACTGGACGCGCCCCGTCGATGCGATCGGCCATGTCCCCTATGGCTGGCGGACGACCGATACGGTCCCGGGGCTGTTCAAGCTCGGCGATCAGGCTGGGGTCATCCCCAGCCTCGCGGGCGAGGGCATGGGGCTGGCGCTCGCGAGTGCCGGGGCGGCGGTGGCGGCATGGCGGCACGGCGGCCCCGCAGAAGCACCCGCTTTCCAGCAGGCCCTCGCCGCCCGCATGACTCGCCCCTTCGCGCTCGCCAACCTGATCTGGCGTGCGGGCGAAACTCCGCGCAGCACGGGCCTGCTGACCTCGGTCGCCGCTGCTTTCCCGCCCCTTGTGCGGCTGGTGTCGCGGGTGACGCGTATTTAGGGGATTCGCGCAGAGAGCGCAGAGGATTTCAGTTCACGCGGAGGCGCGGAGAGAGAAGATATGCCGCAAAGCGGCTGTCGATTCCGTCGGAGCGCCCAAGAGCATCGTTGCTGGACAAGGGGCCTGCCGGCCCGAGCCGTCTTTCTCCGCGCCTCCGCGTCTCCGCGTGAACCGGATCGAAGCCCCTTGTGGCGACAGGGCGCCGGGCCGATATAGGGTCCAGCCGGGCGCCGTTCGACGCCACCGCAAGGAGTTTCGACCATGACCGACCCGCAAACCGACAAGCCGCTCGACCCCATGGCGCATCATGTGCTGCGCGAGGGCGGCACCGAGCGCGCCTTCACCGGCAAATATACCGACCACAAGGGCGACGGCGTCTATCGCTGCGCCGGCTGCGGCGAGCCTTTGTTCGACAGCCGCACCAAATATAACAGCGGGTCGGGCTGGCCTAGCTATACCGCGCCCGCCGCCGCGAGCGCGGTGACCGAACTGACCGACCAGAGCCACGGCATGGTCCGCACCGAAGTGCGCTGCGCGAAATGCGAGGGTCACCTCGGCCATGTCTTTCCCGACGGCCCCGGGCCAACCGGGCTGCGTTACTGCATCAACAGCGCGGCGCTTGACTTCGCCGAGCGCGGGCAGGATGAGGCAAAAGCCGGCGCGGGCTGACCCTGCCGGCCTGAAATATCCGGGGCGGAGCGAGGGAAGGATTTTGTTTGCGCCGCGAACGACAGCAGGCATCGGCAGGTAAATCGTCATCGTCGGGCAAGGGCGGGCCGGGCAAAGGCCCGTCCGGCGGTCCGTCGCGCGTCCGTATCTGGCTCCGGCGGCTTTTCCGCTGGGGCCTCGGCCTTGCTTTCGTCGGCGCGGTCGCGATCGCGGTCGCGGTCGGCATCGCGGTGCAGCGCATCCCGAGCTTCGAGGAGCTCAAGAAATCGCCCGCCGGGCAGACGATCCGCGTCCACGCCGCCGACGGCACCGTCTTTCTCTCGCTCGGCCCCAATTACGGCCGCTGGCTGACGCTGACCGAGACGCCGCAGGTGATGCAGGACGCGATGGTTGCGGTCGAGGATCGCCGTTTTCGCTATCATCCCGGCATCGACCCCGTCGGCATGAGCCGCGCCGCGGTGTTCGCGGTCGAACATTATGGCACCGGCCGCCGGATGCAGGGCGCCTCGACGATCACCCAGCAGCTCGCGCGCAACATCTTCCTGTCGAACAGCTACACCTGGACGCGCAAGGCGCGCGAGATGGTGCTCGCGCTCGCGCTCGAATGGAAATTCTCGAAGGACGAGCTGCTCGAGCTCTATCTGAACAAGGTCTATTTCGGCGGCGGCAGCTATGGCATCGACGCCGCGTCGCGGCGCTTTTTCGGGCATAGCGCGACCGAAATGTCGCTGTCGGAGGCCGCGGTGGTCGCGGGGCTGGTCAAGGCGCCGTCGCGCTATTCGCCGACCGCCGACGCCGCCGCCGCGCTCGGCCGCTCGGGGGTCGTGCTCGAAACGATGGTCGACGCGGGCTTCATCACCCAGTCGCAGGCCGACAGCGCCAAGCCCGCCGACGTCCAGCTCGCGCAGGAGACCGGGCAGAACAGCGCGCGCTATTTCACCGACTGGGCGCTGCCGCAGCTCGACATGCTGATCGATGAGGGCAGCGAGGCGCTCGACGTCTTTACCACGCTCGACCTCGGCATGCAGCGCGCGGCGACCGCGGCGATTCAGGCCGACACGCCGAAGGGGGTGCAGGCGGCGCTGGTGTCGATCGACCGCGACGGCGCGGTGCGCGCGATGGTCGGCGGCACCGACTATGTCGCGTCGAACTACAACCGCGCGACGCAGGCGCTGCGCCAGCCCGGATCGGCGTGGAAGCTGTTCGTCTATATGGCCGCACTCGAAGCGGGACATAAGGTCGACGACCAGGTGGTCGACGAGCCGGTGACGATCAACGGCTGGAGCCCGCGCAACTCGTCGGGGCGCTTTGCGGGACCGATGAGCCTGCGCACCGCCTTCGCTTATTCGGTCAACACCGTCGCGGCGAAGCTGGGCGACGAGGTCGGCTTTTCGGCGGTCGCCAACATGGCGCGCCGCTTCGGCATCACGACGCCGATCAACACCCACCCCTCGATGGTGCTGGGCAGCGCCGAGGTGCGGGTGATCGACATGACCGCCGCCTTTGCCTCGGTCGCGCGCAAGGGCGTTTCCGCCCAGCCCTATGCGATCACCAAGGTCACGACCGCCGACGGGCGACTGCTCTATCAGCGGCCGGCCGAGCGCGGGCAGACGCTGGTCGACACATGGGTCGCCGCCGGGATCACCGACCTGCTCCAGACCGCGGTCGCCACCGGCACCGGCCGCGCGGCGCAGATCGGCCGCCCGGTCGCGGGCAAGACCGGCACGACGTCGAGCAACAAGGACGGCTGGTTCCTCGGCTTTTCGAGCGGGCTGACCACCGGCGTCTGGATGGGCCGCGACGATGCGAAGCCGGTCGGCGGGCTGCAGGGCGGCCGCGCGCCGGCCAAGGCCTTTGCCGATTATATGCGCGTCGCGGTCGCGCGGCGCCCGGTCGAACCCTTCGATACCGAGGTCAAGCTGCCCGAATGGCAGCTCGAGGACGAAGGCGACGCCTATCTGGGCGAGCCGGGCGACGAAGGGCTGACCGACGACAATGGTATGCCGATCGAGCTGCCTTACGACAGCCGCCCGCCGCAGCAGGGCGACGCGCCGCCCCCGCCGCCGCAGGACGAGGGTCCGGTGCTCAACCAGCAATGGATCGAGGAACAGACCGGCCGCCGCCCGCCGCCGCCCGATGCGAACGCGGCACCCAAGGCGGCGCCGCAAGGCAAGCTCATAACGATTCCGGCGCCCAAGGCGCCGCCCCCGCCGGCACAAAAGGGGCAGCCACCGCAGCGCCCGGCGAATGGTGAGGGGAATTAAGGCATAACGCTATAAGTTGATCCGATTCCCCGAGCGAAGCCGAGGGGCGATGCCGAGCGAAGTCGAGGCGACGACGGTGCGAGGTTCTCGCTACGCTCGAACAAGCCCCTCGGCTTCGCTCGGGGAATCGGGTTGATGCGCATATCAGCCCCTACCCGAAGCGGTAACGGTGCAGCCCGCGACCCTCGCGCCGCAACCACGCGCGCGCGGCGCCAACGTCGCCGTCGTGCAGTACATCCACCAGCGCGTGAAAAGCCGCGCCATGGTCCATGTGCCGCAGATGCGCGACCTCGTGCGCGACGGTGGCGCGGCGGACGTGATCGGGCGCCATCACCAGCCGCCAGCTATAGCGCAGGTCGCCGTCGTGGGTGCAGCTCCCCCAGCGGCTGCGCGGATCGCCGACCCCCACACGGCCGACGCGGAGCCCCGCGCGATCGGCGATCTCGCGGCTTTCGCGCGTCATCAGCGCGAGCGCTTCGGCCTTCAGCCAGCGCTCGATGCGGCGGCCGACGGTGTCGGCGGGTCCGCCGACGGTCAGCGCATCGTCGGCGAGCCGCACCGCGCGCGGCGCGGCAGCGCTCCAGTCGATCCGGCGCAGCGCGCCGAACAGCGGCACCGCGGCGCCCGGCCCGACGAGCAGCGGCATGGCCGCCTTGCCGACCTGCTCGGCCAGCCAGCCCTGCTGCTCGCTCGCCCATTTGAGCGCGCGCGCTGCATTGGCGCGGCGCGGCAGCGTCAGCCGCAACTCGCCGCGCGCGCCGTCGAAGATCAGCTTGTAACGCCGCGACTGCGCATGATGGACAAGCCGCACCGGCCACGGGGTTTCTCCCACCCATATCTGCGGGCGCTCGTCGCGAAGGTCAGACGACGCGTTCGACAAGATGATTCTCCAGCGGCCCCGCGACATCCTCGGCCACCGTCCAACCGACGATCGATTCGCCCGCGCGGTGCACCGCGTCGCGGTCGCCGCAGACGAGATAATGCCAGTCGGGCAGCGGCTCGCCCTCGGCGCGCAGGCGATAGGCGCAGGTCTGCGGCAGCCATTCGATGCCGGCGACCTTGGCTTTGGTCAGCGTCAGGCAGTCGGGAACGTGGCGGCGGCGATGCTTGTAGTCGCCGCAGCGCGCGGTCGAAAGGTCGAGCAGGCGGCACGCGACATTGGTCGGATAGATGCGACCGGTATCCTCGTCCTCCAGCTTGTGGAGGCAGCATTTGCCGCAGCCGTCGCACAAAGCCTCCCACTCGCCGGCGTCGAGGCTGGCGAGCGGCGCCTCCCAGAAGCGGCGCCCGGCCGGGCTCACTTCACCCACTTCGCCAGCTCGGCCGCCACCTTGCCGGGCGCGCCCTCGTCGGCGTCGGTCGATGGATCGTCGAGCGGCAGCAGCGCGAGCGGCTTGCCCTGCGGGTCCATCAGGAAGGCGAGCTGGCTGTGCGCCATCAGATAGCGGTCGGGCGCCGAGCCCGGCACCTTGTTGTAAGTGACGACATAGGCCTTGGCGACCACCGCAATCTGCTCGGGCGTGCCGGTCAGGCCGAGCAGGCGTGGATGATAGCGGCTGACAAAGGCTTTCAGCGCCGCAGGCGTATCGCGTTCGGGGTCGACGGTGATGAACATCGGCGCGACCCGGGCGCCGCGCGCCGGATCGCTCTTTTCGAACGCCGACAGGCCGCGCATCAGCTTTTGCAGATCGACCGGGCAGATGTCGGGGCAATAGCTGTAACCGAAATAGACGAGGCGATATTTTCCCGCGAAATCGGTGTCGCGCACGGTCTTGCCGTCCTGATCGGTCAGCGTGAACGGCCCGCCGATCTTCGCGCCGGCAAGCGGCGGATCGGCGGCGGGCGCGCCCGCCGGGGCGTTGCAGCCCGCCAGCATCGCCGCCGTCAGCAGAAGCAGGCTTGAACGGGCGAGCTTTCGTCCCATGTTTGCGATATTCATCATGCGGCCAGCCTTGATCGGCTAAGGCCCGAAAATCAACCATTGTCGTGCGGCGCGCGCATTCCGCTTCGCCGCGTTCGCGACAGTTTCTTCGAGGGGGTCCCTACCATGTTTCGACGCGCGGACATCCGCCTTGCTTCCCTGGCCCTGCTCGCCGCCGCGACGGCGGGCGCGCTGGCGCCCGCGCCGGCAGTGGCGCAGTTCCGCGGCGCCTATGGTTTCCTGCAGGCGGTCGAGAGCCGCGACGGCAACAAGGCGACCGACGCGCTGAAGGACGACCCCTCCTTCGTCAACACGCGCAACCCCGACACCGGCGAGACCGCGCTGATCATCGTCGCCAAGCGGCGCGATCCGACCTGGCTGCGCTTCCTGATCGGCAAGAGCGCCGACCCGTCGATCGCCGACCGGCAGGGCGTGACGGCGCTGATGCATTGCGCGCTGCTCAATTTCACCGAGGGCGCCGAGGCGCTGCTCGACGCGAAAGCGCCGGTCGACCAGACGAACCGGCGCGGCGAGACCGCGCTGATCCTCGCGGTGCAGGCGAAGAATGCCGCGATGGTCCGCCTGCTCGTCCGCCACGGCGCGAATCCCGATAAGACCGACCATATCGCCGGCATGTCGGCGCGCGACTATGCCAAACGCGACGACCGCACCGGCCAATATCTCGCGCTGCTCGACGCCAAGGCCGATGCCACGCCGCGCGATCCGGGCGCGGTGTTCGGGCCGAACTGATCTGCATAAGGCGTAGTCCGAGTATTTGGTGACCCAATTCGCCTCGCCGTCACCCCGGACTTGATCCGGGGTCCCGCTTGTCGCCGTCGCCGAACGGGACCCCGGATCAAGTCCGGGGTGACGAAAATAGCCTGATCATGCGTCGTCTTTCAGTCATCCCATCATAAATGTGATTCCTCCATTGACTATCACATTATGATGTGAAACAAGCATCGCATGTCCACACAGCTCATCGAACGCATCCGCGCCATCGTCGAAGACGGCACCATGTCCCGCTCGGGACTCGCACGCGCCGCGGGTCTGCACGCCAACAGCCTTCGCGACCTCGATTCGGACGGCTGGAACCCCACCGCCGAAACGCTGCGCAAGCTCGAGAACTGGCTCGCGCACGGCAGCGACCTGTCGCCGATGGCGAGCCCGGAGGAGATCATCGCCGAGGCGCGCAACGGCCGCATGTTCATCCTCGTCGACGACGAGGACCGCGAGAATGAAGGCGACCTCGTCATTCCCGCGCAGATGGCGACCCCCGATGCGATCAATTTCATGGCGACCCACGGCCGCGGGCTCGTCTGCCTGACGCTGACGCGGAACCGCGTCGAAACGCTCGGGCTCGAACTGATGAGCCGCCAGAACGGGACGCGGCACGAAACCGCCTTCACCACCTCGATCGAAGCGCGCGAGGGCGTCACCACCGGCATTTCGGCGGGCGACCGCGCGCGCACCGTCGCGGTCGCGATCGACGCCGGCAAAGGCCGCGACGACATCGTTACCCCCGGCCACATCTTTCCGCTGATCGCGCGCGACGGCGGCGTGCTGGTGCGCGCCGGCCATACCGAGGCGTCGGTCGACATCGCGCGGCTCGCCGGGCTCAACCCCTCGGGCGTGATCTGCGAGATCATGAACGACGACGGGACGATGGCGCGGCTGGCCGACCTCATCCCCTTCGCGCGCCGCCATGGGCTGAAGATCGGGACGATCGCCGACCTGATCGCCTATCGCAGCCGCACCGACCGCCTGGTCGAATGCGTGTCCGACGAGCCCTTCGAATCCGATTACGGCGGCGACTGGCGACTCAAATCCTATCGCAACAAAGTCGACGGCTCGGTCAACCTCGTACTCCAGAAGGGGCCGGTCGATCCCGAAGGCGTGACCCTGGTGCGGATGCACGCGGTGTCGATCTTCGACGATATCATGGGTCGCCCCGGCCCGAAAAAGCGGCGCCTCCAGCGTTCGATGGACGCGATCGGCGAGGCGGGCGCGGGGGTGATCGTGATGCTGATGCGTCCGCTCCCCGGCTCGGCCGATGCCGAGGCGACCCCGACCCCCGCCGGCGGCATGGACCTGCGCACTTACGGCATCGGCGCGCAGATCCTCGCCGACCTGGGCGTCCATGCGATGGAATTGCTCACGCCGACCCACAGCAATATCGTCGGCCTCGAAGGCTATGGCCTGTCGGTCGTCGGCGAACGGTCGATCCCCGGAGAAGCCTGACCCGCCGGTGAGCCAGTCGCTGGGCATCGGCTTTGCGGTCGTCGCCGCGCTGACCACCGCTTCGTCGCACGCCATGCTCAAGTCGGGCGAGGACCAGGAAGCGGTGCGCGCGCTGTGCGGGGCGACATGGGCGGTGGCGGCGGCCGGTCCTTTGCTCTTCCTCGGTTGGCCGACCCCGGCGATGCTGCCGTGGCTCGCCGGGGCGGTGGTCCTGCACAGCGTCTATTCGCTGGTGCTCACCCGTTCCTACACGCTCAACGATTTCTCGGTCGCCTTTCCGATCGCGCGCGGCACCGCGCCGCTCGTCGCGATCGGCGCCAGCGCCCTACTGTTCGGCGAAATCCCCGGGCTCGCGGAAACCGCCGGCGTGCTCGCGATCAGCGCCGGCATCCTGTCGCTGTCGGCGGGCGGCCGCATCGGGCGCGCCGGGCTGATCGCTGCGCTGACGGCGGGGGTATTGACCGCCGCCTATACCGTCGTCGACGCCGGCGGGATGCGCGCGAGCGACGGAGTGCTGCCCTTTCTCTGCTGGTTCTTCTTCGCGACCGGAAGCGCGCTGCTGCTCCAGTTCCGCCTCGTCGCAGGCCCGGCCGCCACCGCGCGCCTCACCCGTAACCTCAGGCCGGGGATCGCCGCGGGCGGCCTCGCCATCGTCAGTTTCGGGTCGACGCTCGTCGCGCTGCGCTATGCGCCCGTTGCCGCGGTCAGCGCGCTGCGCGAAACCTGCATCCTCGTCAGCATCCTGATCGCCTGGCTGTGGATGAAGGAGCGCGTCACGCTCCACAGCCTGACCGCCGCCGTGCTGATCGCGGCGGGCGCCCTGCTTTTGCTGCTTTCCCATCTCGCCCCACCCGCTTAAGGAGTCCGTCATGGCCCATATATTGATCGTCGAAGCCCGCTTCTATTCGCACCTCAACGACATGCTGCTCGACGGCGTGCGCAGCGCGCTCGACGCCGCGGGGCACAGCCACGAGACGGTAACCGTCCCCGGCGCGCTCGAGGTTCCCGCCGCCATCTCGCTCGCCGCCGACAGCGGCCGCTACGACGCCTATGTCGCGCTCGGCGTGGTGATTCGCGGCGAGACCTATCATTTCGAGGTCGTCTCGAACGAGAGCGCGCGCGGCATCATGGCGCTGACGCTCGACGGCCTCGCGATCGGCAACGGCATCCTGACCGTCGAGAATGAGGAACAGGCGCTTGCGCGCGCCGACAGGACGCGCAAGGATAAGGGCGGCGAAGCGGCGAAGGCCGCGCTCGCGATGCTGGCTCTGAAGGAACAATTCGGCATTGGCTGATCGACCGCCCCCCGGCCGCTATTCCGTCGTCGAGCGCGGCGGGCGGCTGGTGGTGATCGATCGCGAGACCGGCCGCACCCCGCCGAGCGCCGCCGAGCGCATGGCCGACTATGACCGGCGGATGGGCAACGAACCGGCCCTTCCCGCGGCGCAGCGATTTCCCACCGATGCCTTCGCCGATCCATCGGCTCCGGTCATCGAACGGGTGATCGAGCCGCCCGCGCCGCCCGTGAACGACCGGATGGCGGCGACCGTCGCGGCGATGAACCGCAAGCAGCCGTGGAAGGATCAGCGGCCCGCCGCCGCTACCGGCCCCGCACGCATCGCGCAGCGTCCGCAGCCGCGGCCCCAATCGGGTGCGCGATCCGCCACGGGCGCGCGCAAGACGATCGTCACCGGCAAATGGTGGGACGCCAAGGGGCCGCGGACGATCGAGCTCGGCCCCAAGGGGCAACAGGTGCTGAACGGCGGCTTCGCGACGCTCTTCGTCGTCGCACTGATCGCCGCGATCGTGGCGCTGCTCGTCGCCCCGATTCTCCTTTTCGTCGGTGCCTTCCTGCTCTTCCGCTTCGGCGGCAAGATGCTGGGTCCGATCGGCGCCGGGATCGTCGACAAGGCGCTCGCCGAACGGAGCTAGCGGCCTTCGCCGACAACTCTGTGTTCCCCCGCGAAGGAGTATCGGGCCGGATCGTCCCCCGGACGATCCTTGACCATGCGGGGCATGGTCAACCCGATACTGATCCATCTCCTGTCGGTGCCATTTTGAACCATCCGGAGATGGGTCCCCGCCTTCCGCCTTCGGCGGAAGTTTATCCTGAGCGCCCGCCCTGCGGGCAGTCGAAGGGCGGGGACACACCGAACTATTGTTCTATCCGGCCTAAGCCGCCACCAACGCCGGATAGTCGGTATAACCCTCCGCCCCCGGCGAATACCAGGTCTGCGGATTGTCGGCGGCCCATTCGGCGCCGGTGCGGATGCGCTCGACGAGATCGGGGTTGCCGATGAACGGCCGGCCGAAGGCGACCGCATCGGCGGAGCCGCTCGCCAGCGCCTCCTCGGCGAGCGCGGCGGTGTAATCGCTGTTGAGGATCAGCGGCCCCTTGAACGCGGCGCGGATCGCGGGCGACTGCTTCGGCACGTCGGTGCGCCCGAACGTGCCCTCGGGCCCGGGCTCGCGCAGTTCGAGGAAAGCGATGCCGAGCGCATCGAGCGCGGCCGCCGCCGCCGGGAAGAGCGTTTCGGGGGCGCTGTCGTCGACGCCCTGGGTTTCGCCGTTGGGCGACAGGCGCACCGCGACGCGGTCCTTGCCCCAGACGCCGATCAGCGCCTCGGTCACTTCGCGGAGCAGGCGGATGCGGTTTTCGACCGGCCCGCCATAATCGTCGTCGCGCAAATTGCTGTTGTCGCGCAGAAACTGGTCGATCAGATAGCCGTTGGCGCCGTGAAGCTGCACCCCGTCGAACCCGGCTTTCTTCGCATTTTCGGCCGCCTTGACATAATCGCCGATCACGCGCGGAATCTCGTCGAGCCGGAGCGGGCGGGCTTCCTCCAGATCGCGGCGGCCGACCGGCGTATGCGCGCGGCCTTCGCCCTTGGTGGCCGAGGCCGAAACGGGCTGCTTGCCGTCGTTGAACACCGAATGGACGAGCCGCCCCATGTGCCAGAGCTGCGCGACGATGCGCCCGCCCGCGGCGTGGACCGCGTCGGTCACCGGCTTCCAGCCTTCGACCTGCGCGTCGGTCCACAGGCCCGGAGCGCTCGGCCAGCCGAGCCCTTCCTGCGAGATACCGGTGGCTTCGGAAATGATCAGCCCGGCGGAGGCGCGCTGGCGGTAATAGTCGCGCGCCAGTTCGTTCGGCACGAAACCCGGCCCGGCGCGGCCGCGCGTCAGCGGCGCCATGATGATGCGATTCGGCGCCTCGATGGCACCCAGCTTGATCGGGTCGAACAGTGATGCGGTCATGCGTTTCCACCTTTCACTTTTATCCGCGACGCCTTGGCTGGTCGCCGCTATGGCCCGCGAAGCTATGGTCGCCGCGGCGCCGGCACAATGGTGGGTAGCAAAAGAAAATCTAAATGAGCAACAAGAGCGACAGTGTGGACAGCACGCCCGTGGCCGCGACCGTCAATCGCTGGGCCTTCGCGGCGCTTCTCGGCGGCAATCTCGCGCTGTCGCTGACCGCGCTGGTCGTGCGCTTCGCCGACACCGGCCCGGTCGCGGCCGGGCTCTGGCGTCTGCTTCTCGCGCTGCCGGTACTGCTTCTGCTGATGCGGCGCGAGACCGGCGGGCGGATGCCTTCCCCGCGCGCGCTCTGGATCGCGACCGGCGCGGGACTCTTCTTCGCCTTCGATCTCGCCGCCTGGCACCTCGGCATCCTGCAAACCAAGGTCGCCAACGCGACGCTGTTCGGCAACAGCGCCAGCCTGCTGCTCGTGATCTGGGGGATCATGCTGTCGCGGAGCTGGCCGCGCGGCTGGCAGGCGCTCGCGATCTTCCTCGCCTTCGCCGGGTCGGCGCTGCTGATGGGACAGAGCTATGAAGCGTCGGCCGCCTATCTGGTCGGCGACCTGCTCAGCCTACTCGCGGGCGCGCTCTACACCGGCTATGTGCTGATGATGCAGCGCGTGCGCGGCGAGGTTGGCGCCTGGTCGGCGCTCGCCATTTCGTCGGGTGCGGGCATCCCCGTGCTGCTCGTCACCGCGCTCGCGCTCGGCGAGGCGATCATGCCGCACGACTGGACGCCGCTGCTCGTCCTCGCGCTGATGAGCCAGCTCGTCGGCCAGGGCCTGCTGATCTGGGCGCTGCCGCGCTTTTCGCCGCTCGTCGTCGGGCTAACCCTGCTCGTCCAGCCGGTCGTCGCCGCGGTCGCGGGCTGGCTGGTCTTCGGCGAGACGCTGAGCCTGTGGGAAATCTTCGGCGGCGCGATGGTCGCGGCGGCGCTCGTCCTGATTCGGTTGCCGAGCCGCGCCGCGCGGCCTATCTGATGGTCATGGCCGACACCCTTCCCGCCGATCCGACACTCGACGAGATTCGCGCCGCGCTCGCGCCGCTGATCGCGGAGACGGCGGCGTTCGACGGCTTCAGCGACGCGGCGCTCGCCGACGCCGCGCAGCGCGCCGGAGTCGATCCCGACGTCGCCCGCCTCGCCTTTCCCGGCGGCGGACGCGACATGGTCCACGCCTGGTTCGCCAGCATCGACGCCGCGATGGCCGGCCGCTGGCCGGCCGAGAAGCTCGCGACGCTCAAGATTCGCGAGCGGATCACGACGCTCGTCGAAACGCGCATCGACCTGCTCGCCGGAGCCCGCGAATCGCTCCGCCGCGCGCTCGCCCTGCTCGCGCTGCCCGCCAACGCCCCGCACGCCGCGAAGCTCGGCTGGCGCGCCGCCGACCTGATGTGGCGGCTCGCGGGCGACACCGCAACCGACTACAACCATTACAGCAAACGCGCGATCCTCGGCGCGGTCTATGGCTCGACGATGGCGGTGTTCCTGAACGACGAGAGCGAAGGCTTCGCCGACACCCGCGCCTTCCTCGCCCACCGCATCGACAGCGTAATGCGCTTCGAGGCCTGGAAACACCGCCGCGCATCGCGCCGCATCGAACGCCCCAGCCTCGCCCGCTTCGTCGGCCGCCTCCGCTATCCGGGACGCTGAGCCGCAATTTGCAAACAGGGCTGGCGTTCGTCTGCTGTTATTGATAATCGCTCGCAAATGATCGCGAAGCTCGATTCCTCGCCGCTCGGCATTTCGGTGCGCATCGCCCGCATCGACTGGGCCGCCATGTCGCAGGACGAAGGGCGGCGGCTGCGCGAATTCGGGCTGCTCGAAGGGTGCGAGGTCACGCCGCGCCATCGCGGCAGCATTTTTTCGCGCGACCCGCTCGCGCTGACGATCGGGCGGATGCAGGTGATCATCCGCGCGCGGCAGGCCGCGGCGATCGAGGTCGAACCGGCCGCATGAAACGCATGATATGACCAGCGCCATCCCCTCCATCGCCCTCGTCGGCAATCCCAATGCCGGCAAGTCGAGCCTGTTCAACGCGCTGACCGGCGCGCGGCAGAAGATCGCCAACTATCCCGGCGTCACGGTCGAGCGGAAGGCAGGCCATGCGAGCTTCGCCGACGGCCGCCCGCTGTCGCTGATCGACCTTCCCGGCACCTACAGCCTGACCCCCGCGAGCCTCGACGAGGCGGTGACGCGCGATGTCGTGCTCGGCAAGCAGGCGGGCGAGACGCGGCCCGACGCGCTGGTCGTCGTCGTCGATGCCGCCAACCTCGACAATCATCTCTGCTTCGCGCTAGAATTGCTCGCGCTCGGGCTGCCGACGGTGATCGCGCTCAACATGCTCGACCTTGCGACACGCGACGGGCTGACGCTCGATCCCGAACGGTTGTCGCGCGAACTCGGCGTTCCCGTCGTCCCGACCGTCGCGGTGCGCAAGCGCGGCCTCGCCGAACTGCTCGCCGCGATCGACGGCGCGATCGCTACACACCAGCCGCGCGTCGCGGTGGCGCCGCCGCCGAACGATGCTTCACTCCACCAGCGTGCCCGCGCGATCGCGCGCGCCGCGACGGTCGACGAAACGCCGGTGCGGCGCTGGACCCAGCGCGTCGATTCGGTCGTGCTCCACCCGGTCGCCGGGCTCGTCATCCTGCTCGCGCTGATGTTCGTGATGTTTCAGGCGGTCTATGCCGCCGCCGAAGCCCCCGCCGACTTCCTCGAAGGCGGCATCGGCGTGCTGCAGGGCTGGGTCGTCGACGTCCTGCCCGACGGTTTCCTGCGCGGGCTGATCGTCGAGGGGCTGCTCGCGGGCGTCGGCGCGGTGATCGTCTTCCTGCCGCAGATATTGATCCTCTTCCTCTTCATCCTGCTGCTCGAGGCGTCGGGCTATATGACCCGCGCCGCCTTCCTGATGGACGGACTGATGGGCAAAGTGGGGCTGTCGGGGCGCGGCTTCATTCCCTTGCTCTCCAGCTTCGCCTGCGCGGTGCCCGGGATCATGGCGACGCGGTCGATCCCCGACGAGAAGGACCGGCTCACGACGATCCTGATCGCGCCGCTGATGACCTGTTCGGCGCGGATGCCCGTCTACACGCTGGTCATCGGCGCCTTCATTCCCGCACGAACCGTCGGCGGCTCGCCTGTCGGACTGCAGGGCCTCGTCCTCTTCGGCCTGTTCCTCAGCGGCATCGTTGGCGCGCTGCTCGTCGCCTGGGTCCTCCGCCGTTCGGTGACCAAGGGCAATGCCGCGGGCTTTATGATGGAGATGCCGCGCTATCAATGGCCGCGCGCGCGCGACATCGGCCTCGCGCTGTGGCAGCGCGCGTGGATCTTCCTGCGCCGCGCGGGCACGATCATCGCGATGACGACGGTGGTGCTATGGCTGCTGCTGAGCTTCCCCAAGGCACCCGCGGACAGCGACGTGCGCCAGGTCGACTACAGCGTCGCTGGCCATATCGCGAGCGGGCTGGAGGCCGTCGTGAGGCCGATCGGCTTCAACCACGACATCGCGCTGGCGCTGATCCCGGCGATGGCGGCGCGCGAGGTCGCGGTCTCCGCGCTCGCCACCGCCAATGCGATCGATGCCGGCGATGACGAGGAGGCGGTAGCGATGTCGCTCGGCGAGCGGCTGCAGGGCCGCTGGAGCCTCGCCACCGCGCTCGCCTTCCTCGCCTGGTTCGTCTTCGCGCCGCAATGCATCTCGACGATCGCGATCACCCGGCGCGAGACCAACGGGTGGAAATGGCCGCTGTTCATGGTTGGCTATTTGTTCGCACTCGCCTATGCCGCTGCTGGTATCACCTACTGGACGGCCGTCGCCTTCGGACTCGGCTGATCCTCCCAACTTTCTAGCGGAGCGGAGCGGCGATGGCTGGCAGCGTCAACAAGGTAATTCTCATCGGCAATCTGGGTGCCGATCCCGAAATCAAGTCGTTCCAGAACGGCGGCAAGATCGCCAATATCCGCATCGCGACCAGCGAAAACTGGAAGGACCGGATGACCGGCGAGCGCAAGGAGCGCACCGAATGGCATAATGTCGTGATCAACGGCGAAGGGCTGGTCGGCGTCGTCGAGCGCTACCTCAAAAAGGGCTCGAAGGTTTATATCGAAGGCTCGCTTCGTACCCGCAAATGGCAGGACCGCGACGGCAACGACCGCTATACGACCGAGGTCGTGATCGCGGGCATGGGCGGCACCCTCACCATGCTCGACGGCGCGCCGGGCGGCGGCGGTTCGCGCGGCGGCGGCGATAGCTGGGGCCAGGGCGGCGGCTCGGGAGGATCGAGCGGCGGCTGGGATCAGGGCGGCGCGTCCGGGAGCGGCAGCTCGGGCGGCGGCTGGAACCAGGGCGGCGGCGGTTCGGGCGGCGGCAGCCGTCCCCCCTTCGACGACGATCTGGACGACGACGTCCCGTTCTGAGGTCCGGAACACCCCGTGCGAACGATAAGCCGCCTCCCCGAGCGAAGCCGAGGGGCCCTGCCGAGCGAAGTCGAGGCCAGCGACGGTGTGGGTTCTCGCTACGCTCGAACAAGCCCCTCGGCTTCGCTCGGGGATGCGGTTGAAATCGAACGATGAGCGGCCCGCTCACCGCCGCGGATGTCGCGCGCGGCGTATGCCGGCTGTTCGCGCAGCAGGGGCTGGTCGCAATCCCCGAGGTGACGCTGCCCAACGGCCGCCGCACCGACCTCACCGCGATCGACGCGCGGGGCAACATCACGATCGTCGAGATCAAGGTCAGCCGCGCCGACCTGCACGGCGACGGCAAATGGCCCGACTATTGCGACTGGTGCGACCGCTTCTATTGGGCGCTCGCCGCGGGGCTCGACCCCGCGATCCTCGAAACCGAGGGCTATCGCCCCGAAAGCTCGGGGCTGATCGTCGCCGACCGCTATGGCGCCGCGGTAGTCCGCGAAGCGGCGAGTTGCAATCTCGCCCCCGCCCGCCGCAAGGCCGAACTGCTCCGCATCGGCCGCCTCGCAATGCGCCGCTCGATGATCGTGGCGGATCCCGAACTGGCGGGGCCATGGAGCGAGGGCGTCTGAAAGAATTTCACGCGAAGACGCGAAGGCGCGAAGAGGTTACGCTTGCCGCGAAGCGGCCTTCTCCTTGCCCGTCACGATTAGAGCGCGATCATCTTGGATTGAAAACATCTGTGCGTCCCCGCGAAGGCGGGGACCCATCTCCGGTCGGTTCAAAATGGCGCCAGCGGAAGATGGACCCCCGCCTTCGCGGGGGAACACGGCTTTTCAATCCAAAATGATCGCGCTTTAGCCGCAGCGTAGCCATTCGACCCAAGCCCACCTCTTCGCGCCTTCGCGTCTTCGCGTGAACCCAATTATCCCCGCGCCTGCATCCGCGCCAGATAGCGAGCGAGGACATCGATCTCCAGATTGACCGGCCGCCCCGCCGCGGCTTCATTCAGCGTCGTCATCTCCTGCGTATGCGGGATGATGTTGAGCGTGAAATGCGCAGTGCCGTCCGGCTGATCGATCACCTCGTTGACCGTCAGCGACACGCCATCGAGGGTGATCGAGCCCTTGGGCGCGATATGCGGCGCAAGCGACGCGGGCGTTTCGACCGTCAGCTTGACGCTGTCGCCCACCGGCTCGACCGCGACGATCCGCCCCACCGCATCGACATGGCCGGTGACGATATGGCCGCCGAGTTCGTCGCCGACGCGCAGCGCGCGTTCGAGGTTGAGGCGGCGCCCCGCGTCCCACATCCCCGGCGCGGTGCGCGCGAGCGTTTCGGCGCTCGCGTCGATCGCGAACCAGCCGCCCGGACCGTTGCTGCCCGCATCGACGCCCTTATCGACGACGGTCAGGCACGCCCCCGAACAGGCGATCGACGCGCCGAGGTCGATGCCGCCCACATCGTAGCGCGTGCCGATGACGAGCCGGGTGTCGCCGCGATCCTCGTGGGTCAATATGGTGCCGATGTCGGTGATGATGCCGGTGAACATAGAAGCCTTAATCCCTTCGCACCCGCTCGTAGACGTCGAGCCGGTCGCTGCCAAGCATCCGGCTGTCGGCGAGGCGCCAGCGGCCGTGCGCCGCGGCCAGATCGGTCAGGCCGATGTCGCCGAGCGCGGCTTTGCCGCCGCCGATCAGGATCGGCGCGCGATAGAGGAGCAGCCGGTCGACGCGGTCGGCGGCGAGAAAGGCCGCGGCGGCGCTCGCCCCGCCCTCGACCAGCACCGAATCGACGCCGTCGATCGCATCGGGCGACGCAACAGCGGTCCATCCTTCGGGCGCCGTCCCCGACGTCAGCAGCAATTTGTGTGGGCTGCGCGCTTCGAGTCCCGGCAACCGCACGTCGAGCCGCGGCGCGTCGGCCGCGAACGTCCCGCGCCCGACGAGGATCGCCTGATGCATCGCGCGTTCCAGATGCCCGTGCGCGCGCGCGCGGTCGCCGGTGATCCAGCGGCTCGCGCCGTCGGCCATCGCGATGCAGCCGTCGAGCGAGGTGGCGAGCTTCAGCGTCACGAAGGGCCGCCCCGCGCGCCGCCGCGTCCACCACGGCGCCATCGCGGCGCGCGCCTCGGCGGGCAGCACGCCCTCGACGACCTCGATCCCCGCCGCGCGCAGCCGGGCGATTCCGGCGCCGTCGGTGCGCGGATCGGGGTCCTGCGCCGCGATCACGATGCGCGCGACCCCGGCTGCGACCAGCAGGTCGCTGCACGCCGGGCCGCGGTCGCTGGCGTGCGCGCAGGGTTCGAGACTGACATAGGCGGTCGCGCCGCGCGCGGCGTCCCCCGCCGCCGCCAGCGCGACCGCTTCGGCGTGCGGGCGGCCGCCGGCCTGGGTCCAGCCGCGCGCGACCACCTTGCAGCCTTTGACGATCAGGCAGCCGACATTGGGGTTGGGCGCCGCAGACGGGCGCCCGCGCCGCGACAGCGCGATCGCGGCGGCCATCCAGTCGGCGTCGGTTGGCGGCGCAAGCCGCATCAGGGCTGGCTTTGTCCCGCAGGCGCGGATTGCGGCCCGCGCGCCGCGCGTTCGGCTAGCGTCGAGCGCGTTCTGACAGGCTCGGGCTTTTTCATCGCGGCCGCCGCTGCGGCGTCGCCCAACGTCTCGCGCGTTACCCGGTCGGCTTCGGTCGAATCATAATCGACCCCCAGACTTTTCGCGAGTCGCTGATATTCGGCGCGCTTTTCGGCGTTGAGGCGCGTCGTCTCCTTCGCCCGCGCGACCCAGTCGGCGCGAATCTCGCCCTCGCTTCGCGTCGCCTTCCAATTTTCGAAATAGATGATCTGCGCCTTGGGCTTCTCATAGGGGATCAGATATTCCGAGACGCCGTGGAAAATGACCCATGTCAGCGCGATCGCGACGCCCCAGATTGCCCAGCGGTGCGGGCGCGGTTCGCGGATATAGCCCCAGAAATCGCTGAGGCCGCCGGTGACATCCACTTTATTGAACATTCGCATGGCCCCAATTTAGGGGATGTCGATCGATATTGCGAGCGCTCCATATCGCGATGCCGATTGCGCACGATAGAGAGGGAAAGCGCTTACGATTGCAAAAAATGCAATTGCGGATGCTTATTTCGCAGTTGCGAAATTCATTGTGCAGTGCAATATCACACTTGCCTTTTAGGCATCCTCTCCCAAAAACTTTCAAGGGTCGCCTTCGGGCGGCCCTTTTTTTCGACTTTTTTGGTTGAGAGGGTCGATTCGGTTCGTTTCAGCGAATCGCCGCAGAATTTTTTGGCCGGGGCGGGTTGATTTGACCCATGTACCATCGTCATTCCGGACTTGATCCGGAATCCATCCTCTCAACGCTGACCTGAATGAACCCCGGATCAAGTCCGGGGTGACGACGGTGAGAAAGCCTAACTCTCACGCCATAACCGATGACTAGGGGATGCAGGTGAAAAGCGCCTTTGGGGCGATGAACTGCCTTCAATCCTGCACCGGCACCCGCGTCTCGAATCGCCGCACCTCGGCGATGAAGCTGCCCGGAAGCGGGGTCGGCTGGCCGCTATCGCTGTCGATATGGGCATAGCGGATCTCTATGTCGGTCAGCCGCTCCCCCCCGCGGAAAATCCCGCAATGCAGCGTGAAGCTCGTCCGCCCGAAGCCGCTGATCCGCGCCGCGATCGTGATCAACTCGTCGAGTCGCGCGGTAGCATGATAGGCGATCTCGCAATGGGTTTCGCGGATGTCTGTACCATATTGGTGAAAATAGGGGCCGGGCTGCCCCTCGCCGAGCGCGCGGAAATATTCGGTCACGCCGATGTCGGCATAGACCAGATAATTGGCGTTGAAGACGATATTCTGACCGTCGATCTCGTTGAAACGGACGCGTACCGTCTCGCGGACGCGGAAATCCTCGAGTGGGATCTGCTCCATCGCCGCCTCAGGCGGCGAGCGCAGCGGGGGCGCGGTCGAGCGGCGCGCAGGCGGCGGCGAGCCATTCGCGCTCCTCGCCCGCCATGCCGGCGCCCAGCTTTGCCAGCACCTCGGCATGATAAGCGTCGAGCCAGTCGGCCTCGGCGGGCGACAGCAATGCGACCTCGACGAGATCGCGCGCGATCGGCGCGAAGGTGATCGTCTCGAACCCCAGCATATCCTCCTCGGCGCCCGCGATGCTCTGCGGCACCACAACGACGAGATTTTCGATGCGGATGCCGAAATGCCCCGCCTTGTAATAGCCGGGCTCGTTCGAGAGGATCATGCCCGCGTGCAGCGGCTCCTCGGTTCCCGCCTGTCCGCCCGCGGGCTTCGCGATGCGCTGCGGTCCTTCGTGGACCGCGAGATAGGCGCCGACGCCGTGGCCGGTGCCGTGCGCATAATCGACCCCGTCGGCCCACAGATATTGCCGCGCGAGAATGTCGAGCTGGCTGCCGCGCGTCCCCTTGGGAAAGCGCGCGGTGGCGAGCGCGATATGGCCCTTCAGCACCTGGGTGAAGCGGCGGCGCATCTCGGGCGTCGGCGCGCCGATCGCGATCGTGCGCGTGATGTCGGTCGTGCCGTCGGCATATTGCCCGCCCGAATCGACGAGATAGAGCGTGCCCGTCTCGATCGCCCGGTTGGTCGTCTCATCGACCTTGTAATGCGGCAGCGCGCCGTTTGGGCCGGCGGCCGAAATGGTGTCGAACGACAGATCGCGAAGCGCGCCGCTGTCGTCGCGGAACGCGCGCAGCTTCGCCGCCGCGCCGAGTTCGTCGAGGCCGCCCTGCGGCGCGACCTCCTCCATCCATTGGAGGAAGCGCGCGACCGCGACCCCGTCGCGGACATGCGCCGCGCGGGTGCCGCTGAGTTCGGTGTCGTTCTTGATCGCCTTGGGCAGCACCGCGGGGTCGCGATGGCGTTCGATCTTCGCCCCTGCGCCTTCGAGCGCGGTGAAGATCGCCGCGACGGCGCGGTCGGGGTCGACCGCCACTTTCCTGCCCGTGAGGTCCGCGAGCGCCGCCTCGAACGCTTCGCGGTCGTGGATGCGGACGCTGTTGCCGAGATGCGTGCGCACCGCGTCGGTGACCTTCTCGGGCGCGATGAACAGGTCGGCGGTCGCATCGGCGTGGAGCAGCGCGAATGCGAGCCCGACCGGCGTGTGGCTGACGTCCTGCCCACGAATGTTGAAGGTCCAGGCGATCGAATCGAGCGCGGTCATCACCGTCGTGTCGAGCCCCTTCGCCTTCAGCCAGTCGGCGATGATCGCGCGCTTGTCGGTCGCGGCCTGCCCGGCGAGGCTGGTGTCGTAGACCGTGACCGCCGCGTCGCTCGGCGCCGGCTGGTCGTCCCACGCGGCATCGATCGGATTGCTGTCCACCGCGACGAGGCTCGCGCCCTTCGCCGCCAGCGCCTTCTCCAGCCCGCGCGCCCAGTCGATGCCGTGGAGCCACGGGTCGTAGCCGACCTTCTGCCCCGCGCTGACGTTGGCGCCGAGCCATTCGGCGACGCTCGACTGCGGCACGCCGACATAGTCGAACAGCGCGCCATCGACCTGATCGCGGACCTGCACCGTGTAGCGCCCGTCGACGAACACCGCGGCCTTCGCGGGCAGCACCGCCGCGGTCCCCGCCGAGCCGCCGAAGCCGGTCAGCCATGCCATGCGCTGCGCATAGGCGCCGACATATTCGCTCATATGCTCATCGCTGATCGGCACGACGAAGCCGTCGAGGCCGCGCTTCGCGAGTTCGGCGCGGACGCGAGCAAGGCGCTCTGCATAAATTGTGCCGGGGACGGGGCTGGACATGGCTGGTTCCTTGTTCCTACATCGCAGGCAATCCTGCCCACCGGGGGCGATGCCGCGGGAGTCTTGTGATGCGTGCTATTTGGATGTTCCTGGCCGCAATTACCACCCCGCTCGTGGCCGCATCCGGCGCTTTTGCTCCCACCGCCCTTGCCCAAGAGAAAGAGATCCCATTGACCGACAGTCCCGCGCTGCCCGCCGCTCCGGTTGCCGACAAGCGGCCGCACGAATCGACGCTGCACGGCAAAACTCTGTCCGATCCCTATTTCTGGCTGCGCGACCCGAGCTATCCGGTCGTCGATGACGCGGACGTCCTCGATTATGTCAGGCAAGAAAATGCCTATTTCGACGCGGCGATGAAGCCGCACGCAAAGCTCGTCGAAACCCTGTTTCAGGAAATGAAGGGCCGCATCAAGGAGGCCGATTCCTCGGTGCCGCAGAAGGACGGCGACTGGCTCTATTGGGTCGAATATGACGAGGGCGCCGAGTATAAGAAATGGTATCGCAAACCCGCGTCAGGCTCCGGCGAGACCCAGCTCATCCTCGACGAGGTCGCGATGGCCGAGGGCAAGGATTATTTCCGCCTCGCCGAACTGTCGATCAGCCCCGACGGCCGGCTGATGGCCTATTCCTTCGACGATAACGGCTCCGAGCGGTTCGAGGCGCGCGTCCGCAACCTGGAAACCGGCGAACTGCTCCCCGACGTCATTCCCGGCACTTTGTCGTCGCTCGTCTGGACGGCGGGGAACGATGCGATCCTCTATGGCCTCGCGAACGAGAATTGGCGCACCGACAATGTCCGGCTGCACAAGCTCGGCACCCCGGTCGGCCAGGACAAATTGCTCTACAAGGAGCCCGACATCGGTTTCGGCGTCGGGATCGGCAAGACCGCGGCCGACAATTATATCGTCATCGGGACCGGCGATAATGAGACCAACGAGGTCTATCTGCTCCCCGCCGACAATCCCGAGGCAGAGATGCAACTCGTCTCGGCGCGCCAGAAGGGCCGCGAGTATAGCGTCGATGAGCGCGACGGCACGCTCTACATCCTCACCAACGACGAGCATCCCAATTTCCGCGTTGCGACCGCGAGCATCGAGGCGCCGGGGACATGGAAAACGCTGATCCCCGGATCGGACCATAGCTACATCACGGGTTTCTCGGTGTTCCGCGACTATTTCGTTCTGGAATCGCGCGAGGACGGGCTCGATCAGGTCGACGTCCGTCGCTATGACGCGCCGCTGACCCCCGGCCGGATCGCCTTTCCCGAGGCCACTTATGTGGCGGGACTCGGCGACAATCCCGAATATCATCAGGACAAGTTGCGGCTCGATTATGAGTCGATGGTCACCCCCGATACCGTCTATGACTATGATATCGCGACCGGAACGCTCGAAACGCTGAAGGTGCAGGAAATCCCTTCGGGTTATGAAGTGACACAATATGTAACCGAATGGGTGAATCTTCCAAGCCGCGACGGCAAGACGATGATCCCCGCCTCGCTCGTCTACAAAAAGGGCACGAAGCGCGACGGCAGCGCGCCGATGCACCTTTATGCCTATGGCAGCTATGGCTATCGCATCCCGCCGGGCTTCTCGACGACGCGGCTCAGCCTCGTCGATCGCGGCATGATCTATGCGATCGCGCACGTTCGCGGCGGCGACGATCTGGGCCGCGCCTGGTATCTCGCGGGCAAGACCGATCACCGCAAGAATACGTTCAACGACTTCATCGACGTCGCCAAGGGGCTAATCGCGAAGGGCTATACCAGCGCCGGCAAGATTTCGATCGAGGGCCGCTCGGCGGGCGGGCAGGTGATGGGGGCGGTCACTAACGAGGCGCCCGAATTGTGGGGTGCGGTGCTGGCGGGGGTGCCTTTCGTCGACGTGATCAACACGATGGTCGACGAAACGCTGCCGCTCACCCCCGGCGAATGGCCCGAATGGGGCAATCCGATCACCGACAAGGCGGCGTTCGACTATATGCTGAGTTACAGCCCCTACGACAATGTGACCGCCAAATCCTATCCGCCGATGCTCGTCTCGGCGGGCCTCAACGACCCGCGCGTCACCTATTGGGAGCCCGCCAAATGGGTCGCCAAGCTCCGCGCGACGCGCACCAATGACGCGACGCTGCTGCTGCGCACCAACATGGGCGCGGGCCATGCCGGCAAATCGGGCCGCTGGGGCTCGCTCCACGAGGATGCCGAGGAGTTCGCCTTCGTGCTGACGCAATTGGGAGTGGAGAAGTAGCTTCCATTTATTTCGCGCAAAGACGCAAAGACACGAAGAAGCTGGCTCGGGCCGAATGGCCCTATTTTTCCTTCGACGGCGCGGCTTGCCCAAATGTTCGTAGGGAAAAGCCGCTTCGCGGCAAGCGGGACCTCTTCGTGTCTTTGCGCCTTTGCGCGAGCCCTATCGCACACCCTGCCGATCCACGCCGTCGACGCCATCATGGCCCGACTCCGACCAGTCTCAGACGAGCGGCTTGCGCATCCGTATCAGCGGGACGTCGACGCCGTCGACCGGCGCGGCCGTGCGCTCGATCTCGACATAGCCGCTCGCGCGATAGAGCGGTTCGCCTGCCAACGTCGCCATCAATTCGGCGGCCGCGAAACCCGCGGCGCGCGCGGCGGCTTCCGACGCTTTCAGGATCGCGCGCCCGACGCCGCGGCGCGTGAAGGCGGGGTCGGTGTACATCGCGCGCACGCGCGCCGCCTCGGACCGGGGGTCGAGCAGGCGCGGCTCGCGGAGGTCGCTGCTATGATCACCGCCATAGAGCGTCGCGCGCCGGCTCCAGCCGCCGCATCCCGCCAACTCGCCGTCGATCATCGCGACGAAATAGGTAGCGTCAGCAACAAGCTGGGTGTCGAGCCCCATCACCGCGTGGCTCGCGCGCACTTCGGCCGCCGACAGGAAGCCCCGTTGCAGTTCGTCGATCGCGCGGCGCATCAGCTCGCGCATCGCCGGCAGATCGTCAGCGGTCGCGACGCGGATTTTCACGCCCGGCCCGTCAGATAGGCGCGCGCGACGAGGTCGCGTTCGAGCGCCGCCGCATCGACGAAGCGATGCCCGGCGATGCCGACCGATTCGGCGCCCGCGACATTCGCGGCCACATCGTCGACGAACAGCGCGCCCGCGGGGTCGATGCCGAATCGTTCGATCGCGAGGGCATAGATCGCCGGGTCGGGTTTCATTAGCTTTTCTGTGCCCGACACAATGATGTCCTGAAAACGGTCGAAGACCGGCTGGGTCGGGCGAAACGCCTCCCAGAATTCATGCCCGAAATTGGTGATCGCGAACAGCGGCACGTCCGCCGCGTCCAATCGCTCGACCAGTTCCAGGCTTCCGGGCACCGGCCCCGGAATCGTTTCGTTGAAGCGCGTCGCATAGGCGTCGATCAACGCCGCGTGGCCCGGAAATTCGGCCTTCCGCTCAGGCACCATCGCGGCCAGCGGGCGGCCGGCATCGTGCTGGAAATGCCATTGGGGGGTGACGACGTTGGTCACGAACCAGTCGAGTTCGCGCTCATCGGCGATCAGCTTCGCGAACAGATGGCGCAAATCCCAGTCGAACAGGACGCGGCCGACGTCGAAAATCACGCAGCGGGGAATCATGCACCCTCCAGACACGCGAAAGCGCCGCCGGAAGCATCCGACGGCGTCACGCTGGCTCGCAGATGCGCACGGGGCGGCAGGCGCCCCGGCAGGACCATCAGCCTTGGCGCGCCTTGAAGCGGCGGTTGGTCTTGTTGATCACATAGGTCCGGCCACGACGGCGGATCACGCGGTTGTCCCGGTGGCGGTCCTTCAGCGACTTCAGGCTGTTGCGAATCTTCATGGGTCTTTTCCGTAAATCTTGGCGTTGCTACGCGAAGCGGCGCACCTATGGGGATAGGTGAGAAAAGTCAACTGCCCCATGGAGCATTAGCGGCCCAAAAAGTTCGCGCGGAGACGCGGAGACGCGGAGAAGATTCTGTTCGCGCTGACATCGCAGAGTGCGCAGAGAAGAAAAAATGGGCGGCAAAGCCGCCAATCTCCTTTTTCCTCCGCGTCTCCGCGCCTCCGCGTGAACCAAATCCTCTGAGGCCTCTGCGCGAATGGAATCCTATCCCGCCAATGCCTTCTGCCGCCGCCGCTGCACCGACGAGCCATAGCCCATCGCCTCGCGATATTTGACCACGGTGCGCCGCGCGATGTCGTGGCCTTCGGCCGACAGTTTCTGCGCGATCGTCTCGTCGGACAGGATCGCCTTGGCGTCCTCGGCCTCGATCATCGCCTTGATCCGGCTCTTCACCGCCTCGGCCGAGACCGCGCCGTCGCCCTCGGTCGCCGAAATCCCCGACGAGAAGAAATATTTGAGCTCGAACAGCCCGCGCGCGCACGACAGATATTTGTTGCTGGTGACGCGGCTGACGGTCGATTCGTGCATACCGATGTCCTCGGCGACCTGGCGCAATGTCAGCGGGCGCATGTGCGCGACGCCGTGGAGGAAGAAGCCCTCCTGCTGCTTGACGATCGCGCTCGCGACCTTGACGATCGTGCGCTGGCGCTGGTCGAGCGCGCGGACGAGCCAGTTGGCACCCGCAAGCTGCTCGGACAGCCACGCCTTGCTCTTCGCCGCCGCGCCCGCCGCGAGTTCGGCATAATAGCGCCGGTTGACCAGCAGCCGCGGCAGGGTGCCGCTGTTGACCTCGACCGCCCAGCCCTTTGCGGTCTGGCGGACATAGAGGTCGGGGACGACCGCCTGCACCGCATCGCCGCCGAATTTCAGCCCCGGTCGGGGGTCGTAGCCGCGCAGCTCGCGGATCATGTCGGCGAGATCCTCGTCATCGACGCCGCAGATGCGCTTCAATTGCGGGAAGGCGCCTTTCGCCACCAGATCGAGGTGCGCGATCATCGTCGCCATCGCGGGGTCGTAGCGGTCGGCCTCGCGCGCCTGAATCGCGATGCATTCGGCGAGGTCGCGCGCGCCGACGCCCGACGGGTCGAAGGTCTGGATGCCCGCGAGCACCGCCTCGACAAGCGCCAGCGGCACGCCGAGCTGCGCCGCAAGCTCGGAAAGGTCGGCGCGGAGGTATCCCGCCTCGTCGATTAGCGCGACGAGCTGCGCCGCAACCACCGCCTCGATCCCGCCGAAGCGCTCGCCGACCTGCGCGAGCAGATGGTCGTGGAGCGTGCTCTCATGTTCGGCAAAGCTGTCGAAGTCGATGCCTTCGCTCGCCTCGCCCGACAGGCCGACCGAATCGCTCGCGCTGTCGTGGTGGAAGCGCTCCTCGGCGAAATCGACGTCGAGGTCGTCGGCGGTGCCGGCGTCGGAGGACAAGGCTGCATCGGTATCGGGCTGCACGTCGGCGGCGGGCAGCGCCTCCTCGCCGCCCTCATCCGCGCCGCCCTCGTCGCGGTCGGCGGGCGCGGCGTCGAGCAGCGGATTGCCCTCCAGCGCTTCGGCCAGATAGGCTTCGAGTTCGAGGTTCGACAGCGCAAGCAGCTTGATCGCCTGCTGCAACTGCGGCGTCATCACCAGCGATTGCGACTGGCGTAAATCGAGGCGCGGACCCAACGCCATGGGCAGCTACCGCATCAGAAAATCCGTGTGTCCCCGCGAAGGCGGGGACCCATCTCCTGCCGGTTCGACATGACGCCGTCCGGAGATGGATCCCCGCCTTCGCGGGGGAACACGAACCATTTTCGATTGTAAGGTGCGCTCACAGCGAAAAGCCCTCACCCAGATAGAGCCGCCGCACCTCGGGGTCCGCCACCAGCTCGGCGGGCGATCCGGCAAGCAACACCTTGCCGTCGTAGATGATGCAGGCGCGGTCGACGAGGTCGAGCGTCTCGCGAACGTTGTGATCGGTGATCAGCACCCCGATGCCGCGCGTCTTGAGATCGGCGACGAGGTCGCGGATGTCGCTGATCGACAGGGGGTCGATCCCCGCGAACGGCTCGTCGAGCAGGATGATCGACGGGTTCGCAGCCAGCGCACGCGCAATTTCGGCGCGGCGGCGCTCGCCGCCCGACAGCGCCATCGCCGCCGAATCGCGCAGCCGCGCGAGGCCGAACTCCTCCAGCAATTCCTCCAGCCGCCGCTCGCGCGCGATCTTGTCGGGTTCGGCGAGTTCGAGCACCGCCTCGATATTCTGGGCCACGGTCATGCCGCGAAAGATCGAGGTTTCCTGCGGCAGATAGCCGAGGCCGAGGATCGACCGCCGATACATGGGCAGCGACGTGATGTCGGCGCCGTCGAGCATGATGCGCCCGGCGTCGGGCCGCACCAGCCCCATGATCGAATAGAAACAGGTCGTCTTGCCCGCGCCATTGGGGCCGAGCAGGCCGACGACCTCGCCCTTGCCGACCGACAGCGACACGTCGGAGAGGACGACGCGCTTGTCATAGCTTTTGGCGATCGAGATGATCGCGAGGCCATTGCCCGCGACGGCATCCTCCTGGACATGCGCGCGGTGTTCGGAAACGCCGTGGTCGCCTTCGGCCGTCGCGGTCGTGGTTTCGTCGGTCATAAAGAGGTCGGTTCCGTTCTAGCCCCCAGCGCGCGTTACCGCAGCGAAGCGGCAAAGGTCAATCTGGCAGGAATTTTGCAGGGACAAAAAGCCCCTCCCCTTCAGGGGAGGGGTTGGGGTGGGGGCCTGCGACATGGCGCAAGGCTGCTGGCCCCCACCCGCTGCGACTAACGAACAAGTTCATAAGTCTCGCTGCCCTCCCCTGAAGGGGAGGGCGTGACAGGGCTCAATGCCCAACGCTTTCGCCGCGTTCCACCCCCGACAGCGCCAACTGCTCGTCGATCGCCGCCATCAGCCGCGCCAGCGCCGCCTCGTCCTTCGCCTCGGCGCGCG
Source organism: Sphingopyxis sp. (assembly GCF_025869345.1). Lineage (GTDB taxonomy): Bacteria > Pseudomonadota > Alphaproteobacteria > Sphingomonadales > Sphingomonadaceae > Sphingopyxis. The sequence continues at coordinate 32,317 of NZ_JAOZVW010000020.1, read as the reverse complement.
CGACGAGGACATCCTGGGTGTTCGAGGCACGGAGCAGCCACCAGCCGTCGCCGGTCAGCACGCGTGCGCCGTCGGTGCGGTCGACCGTCGCACCCGATGCCGCCAGCCGCGCCAGAACCTCGTCCACAATGGCGAATTTGCGCACCTCGTCGACCTGGAAGCGGAGCTCGGGGGTGTTGACCATCGCGGGCATCTCACCACGCAGTTCGGTGACGCTTTTCCCAAGCTTGGTCGCCGCCTCGATCAATCGCACCGCAGCATAGGGCGCGTCGTCATAGCCGTAATAGCGGTCGGCGAAGAAGATATGCCCGCTCATCTCGCCCGCCAGCGGGCTGCCGGTTTCCTTCATCTTCGCCTTGATCAGGCTGTGCCCGGTTTTCCACATCAGCGGCTTCCCGCCGAGTTCGGCGACGCGGTCGAACAGCGCCTGGCTCGCCTTGACGTCGGCGATGATCGTCGCGCCGGGATGCTCCCTCAGCACCGCCGCGGCATAGATTTGCAGGAGCTGATCGCCCCAGATCACCCGGCCCTCGCCATCGATCGCGCCGATGCGGTCGCCGTCTCCATCGAAAGCGACGCCGAAATCGAGGCTCTTCTCCGCGACCAGCTTCCGAAGATCGGCCAGATTCGCCTCGACCGTGGGATCGGGATGGTGGTTCGGAAAATGGCCGTCGATGTCGGTGTAGAGAAGATGATGCTCGCCGGGCAGCCGCGCGGTGAGCTTTTCGATGACGGTGCCCGCGGCGCCGTTGCCGGCGTCCCAGCCGATGCGGAAGGCGCTGCCGGCGAAGCCCTCGACCAGCCGGTCGACATAGGCGTCGACGATGTCGATGCTCTCCGCCGATCCCTCGCCGCTTTCCCAGTCGCCCGTGGCAGCGATTTCGCCGATCCGCTGGATGTCGGCGCCGAAGAAGGGATGCCCCTGAAACACCATCTTGAAGCCGTTATAGTCGGGGGGGTTGTGGCTGCCGGTTATCTGTATGCCGCCGTCCACATCCTCGGTTGACGCGGCATAATAGAGCATCGGCGTCGGCCCCAGGCCGATGGTCAGGGCATCGACTCCCGCGGCGTTGACCCCCTCGACCAAGGCTTCCGCGAGCATCGGCGACGACAGCCTTCCGTCATAGCCGACAGCGACCCGCCTGCCCCCTGCGCGCCGGATCAGCGTCGCGAAGCTGCGCCCGATCGCGGTCGCATCGGCGGCCGACAGCGTGTCGCCGACGACACCGCGAATGTCATATTCGCGCAGCATCGTGGGGTGGAATTGGTGGGTCATGGCTGTCCTCTTGGGGAGAATATTCAGGCGGCGGCGAACAGGTCCCCGTCCGGATGAAACCGCTCGCGCGCCGGAAGGTTCAGTCCGCCCATCGCTTCGCGCAATTCCTGCCGCGCGACGACGTGGCCGATCCCCATGCCGCCGAGGTGCGCCTTGTCGAGCAAGGTGAGACCGGCCGGGAACAGCTCGCGATAGATGACGCGCTCGCCGAGCCCCGGGATGACGCGAAAGCCGACGCGGCGCGAGAGCTGGTTCAGCGCCTCGCCGACGCGGCGCATATTATGCGCGTCGACATGCTGGAGGCGGTTGCGCAGGATGATCCAGTCGATCGTCCGCCCGTCGCTCTTCGCACGCGCCTTGCGCGTGTCCCAGATGAGTTCCGAATAGAAGCTGGGGCGCACGACCTGAAAGGTCTCGGGATCGACCTGACCGATCAGGTCGAAGTCGATGAAGCTGTCGTTGATCGGGGTGACGAGCGTGTCGGCGGTGGTCGCGAGGTGACGCGCGAAGATGTCATCGCGCCCCGGCGTGTCGGCGATCAGATAATCGACGCCCTCGGCCAGCCGCGCGACCTGCGCGTCGAGATCTTCGATCGTCGACCCCTCGAACACCTCGAAGCGCGGGGTGGGAAGATCGATATCGCGGCGTTTCGCGGTATTCTCGCGATTCTCGAGATAGCGGTGAAAGGTGCGCTGGCGCGGGTCGAGGTCGATCCCCGCGACGCGCCAGCCCAGGCTGGTCAGCGCGACCGCGAAATGCACCGCGCAGGTCGATTTGCCGGTCCCGCCCTTTTCATTGGCAAAGATGATGCGGTGCGGGGCGGGCGTCGTCATGAGCGTTGCGATTTTCCTGTTGGCGGCGCATGGCAGCCGCTTGGGGTGGTCGTTGCGCCGCCAATATCGGAGGCAGGGCAAGCGTGCAAATCATCCGTGACATCGCGATGCTGCGCCGTGCCGTTTCGGCACTGAAGCAGGGGGGAAAGAGCGTCGCGCTGGTGCCGACGATGGGCGCGCTCCACGACGGCCACCTGTCGCTCGTGCGCATGGGGCGGCGCGTCGCCGACCATGTCGTCGTGTCGATCTTCGTCAATCCGACCCAGTTCGGCCCGAACGAGGATTTTGCCGCCTATCCGCGCGATGAAGATCGCGACGCTGCGCTGCTGGTGGAAGCGGGCGTGGCGCTGCTCTGGGCGCCCGACGTCGGCACCATGTATCCCGCCGGTCATTCGACGCATATCGAGGTTGCCGAACTCGGCGCCGATTATTGCGGCGCGGCGCGGCCCGGCCATTTCGACGGCGTGGCGACGATCGTGTCGAAACTGTTCAATCAGGTGCGCCCCGACATCGCGATCTTTGGCGAAAAGGACTGGCAGCAGCTCGCGATCATCCGCCGCATGGCACGCGACCTCGACTTCGCGCTCGACATATTGGGCGCGCCGATCGCGCGCGACGCCGACGGCCTCGCGCTGTCGTCGCGCAACGCCTATCTGTCGAAGGAGCAGCGCGGGGCAGCTATCGCCTTTCCCGGCGCGCTGAAGGCGGCGGCAAAGGCGATCGCGGACGGCGCCAACGTTGCCGAAGCGCTTGCGAAAGCCGAAGCCGACATCGTCGCGGGCGGTTTCGACAGCGTCGACTATGTCGCGCTCGCCGATGCCGACAGCCTCGAAAGGCTGACCATATTCCGCAAACCCGCGCGCCTGCTCGCCGCGGCGCGGATGGGGAAGACGCGGCTGATCGACAATCTGGCGGTCGAATAAAACCCCGTCGCCCCCGCGCAGGCGGGGGCGACGGTTTATGTCTTGAAAAATCCGCTCTTTTCCGTCCCTTTCCCGCATTATCCCCAAAAATCCGCACCGCTGTTAACGCTTTGTTGACCATAAACAGCAAATTTGGGGGCCGAGGTCTCCATGTGGGGTGGAGGCAAAGGGGGTTATCATGGCGAACAGTCTGAAGTCTGCCCAATATCTGATCGAAAGCCGTCTGCTCGACGCGGCGCGCGGCGATGCCAATGCCTATTTCGATCTCGGCATCGCCTTTTCCACCGGGACCGGCGGTGTCGATGTCGATCTGATCCAGGCGCATAAATGGTTCAATCTCGCCGCACTCGGCGGCAGCCTCGAAGGGCAGCAATGCCGCGCCGAGCTGTCCGACGAAATGAGCCGCGACGAAATCGCCGAAGCCCAGCGCCAGGCGCGCGCCTGGCTCGACGAAACCGCCCGCCGCCCGGCGGCCCGGCGCTTCGCGGCCTGAGGTTTTGCCGCTGCGTGAGATTTATTCGGCCCGCCGGAACGGCATATGCCCTTCCAGCCATTCCATTTCCTGCACCTCGGCCGCCCGCTCTCGCTCCAGATAGTCGGCGACCGCGCGGCGGAAGCCCGGGTCGGCGATATAATGCGCCGACCAGGTCGCGACGGGGCCATAGCCGCGCGCGAGCTTGTGCCCGCCCTGCGCACCCGCCTCGACGCGGCGGAGGCCGCGTTCGATCGCGATGTCGATCGCGCGATAATAGCAGAGCTCGAAATGCAGATAGGGGATGTCGCGGACGCAGCCCCAATAGCGGCCGTAGAGCGTGTCGGACCCGAGGAAATGCATCGCCCCCGCGACCGGCGCCGCGCCGTCATAGGCGATGACGAGGATGATCCGGTCGGCCATGCGCCGCCCCATCAGGTCGAACGCCGCGCGGGTCAGATAGGGATGGCCCCATTTGCGCGCGCCGGTGTCCTGATAAAAGGCCCACATCGCATCCCAGTGATCGGGACCGATCGCCTCACCCGTGACCTCCTCGATCCGCAGGCCCTCGACCGCCCGCGCGCGTTCCTTGCGGAGCTGCTTGCGCTTGGCCGAGGTCAAAGTGGCGAGGAAATCGTCGAAGCCGGCATAGCCCGCATTGGCGAAATGGAACTGGATGTCGCGCCGCACCAGCCAGCCCGCGCGCTCGAAAAGCGGCATCTGCTCGGGCGCGACGAAGGTCGCGTGCGCCGACGACAGCCCGTTCTGCCGCACCACAGCTTCGGCGCCGCGGATCAGCAGCAGCGCCGCCGCCTCGTCCTGTGCAAGCAGGCGCGGCCCCGGCACCGGGGTGAAGGGCGCCGCGATCTGCAGCTTCGGATAATAGTCGCCCCCGGCACGCGCCCAGGCATCGGCCCACGCATGATCGAAGACATATTCGCCCTGGCTGTGCGATTTGAGATAGGCGGGCGCGGCGGCGACCAGCGCGCCATCGGCATCCTCGATCAGGATCGGCGCCGCTTGCCAGCCGGTGCCAGGTCCGACGCTGCCCGATAGCTCGAGTAATGTCAGGAAATCATGGCTGACGAACGGATTGCCCCCGCCCGCGAGCGCGTCCCACGCCGCCGCATCGACCGCGGCGACGCCGCTGCCGAGCGTGACGGTCCGCGCGGGCGGGTCGGCTTCGGCCATTCACATATCACCGACGAAGAAAGGAAAAATCATGTTCCCCCGCGAAGGCGGGGGTCCATCTCCGGTCGGTGCAAGATGGAACCGCCCGGAGATGGGTCCCCGCCTTCGCGGGGACACAGAAAGATTTTGGACCTCGCGCAAGGCGATTTCCTACGCCGGCTTCACCGCGACGATCGCATCGACCTCGACCGCGGCGCCGAGCGGCAGCACCGACACGCCGACCGCGCTGCGCGCATGGCGGCCCGCTTCGCCGAACAGCGATTCCATCAGCTCCGACGCGCCGTTCGCGACCTTCGGCTGCGCGGTGAAGCCGGGGTCGCTGTTCACGAAGACGCCGAGCTTGACGATCCGCTCGACCCGCGACCAGTCGCCGCCGACCGCCTGGCCGACTTGCGCAACGAGCATCAGCGCGCAGCGACGCGCGGCGTCATAGCCCGTCGCCTCGTCCATGTCGGCGCCGAGCCTGCCGGTGACGACCTGGCCGTCGCGAAAGGGAAGCTGGCCCGAGATATGGAGCAGCCCGCCTTGCTCGACCACCGGCACATAGGCCGCGACCGGCGCGGCGGGCTTGGGCAGGTCGAGGCCGAGGGCGGCGAGCTTGGCGGGGATGTCGGACATGATCGTTCCTTTATACGGGTTGCAGGGCTGGGGCCGGAATATTTTCGGTGAGCCGCGCCAATATCCAGTCGCGCGCCGCGCTCCAATCGTCGATTCGCGCATGGGCATTTTTCGCAGGAGCCACCTTGTCGGCGATCGCGGGCTCGCCGACGAAATGGAGCCGCCAGACCTCGGGCGCCTCGATCGCCACCGAATGATGGTGGTTCGGCAGGTCATCGATGAACACCGCGACCGACGGCCGGCGCTCCGCGATCAGCGCGCGCACCGGCTCGCCCTTGCCGCCGCGGCTGCCGATAACCGGCGCGTGAAAGCCGAGCGCGGCAAGCTGCGCGCCGCGCGCCGCCTGATGGTCGGGGCCGACGTTGGTGAGCACGACGATGTCGGCGATATCGCCGATCGCCGCCATCGCCGCGATCGCGCCCGGAATCTCGGTCTGCCGCCCCATTTCGGTGCGAAAGAAGCCGTCGAGCAGGGGCCACACCTCGGCCGCCTCCAGCGGCGTGCCGCATTCCTTGCGCTTGAGCGCCCCGGCGAAGCTCGCATCCTCCATGCGGAAGAGCACGCCATGCTCCTCGTCGACCCACTGGGCGAAGGGGACGACCATGTGCATCAGCACCTCGTCGCAATCGGTGATGACGAGCGGGCGGGTCATGCGTCCATCCTTTGGTTGCCTTCGAGGCGCCGCGCAGCGGCGGCAAGGGTTTCGGGCGTCACGTCGAGCGCTTCTGCGCAAGCGATCAGATCGGCCTCATGGGTAGTGAGAAATGACAGGATCGCGGCGAGCGTCGCCTGCTCGCCGAGCGAGGCGCGCAGCGAATCGGGGTCGAGTCCGGTCATGCCGAGCAACCTTTCAGCGCGCGGGTCGTCGCTCAAAATCCAGCCGAGCGCGTGGAGCGCCAGCGCCGTATCATCCTCATCCAATCGGGAATCCCTTCGCCGCGATGAATTGTGTCGTGCCGCCGATTCGCCTAAACGGACCGCGCACGCAAGGTGGGGAAGAGATTTTACATGGGCAAGACCATCCTGGTCGTCGAGGATAATGAGCTGAACCTCCGCCTGTTCTGCGACCTGCTCAACGCCCACGGCTATCAGGCGCATCCGGTGCGCGACGGACGCGACGCGCTGGCAAAGGCGCGCGAGATCGCGCCCGACCTGATCATCATGGACATCCAGCTCCCGCACGTCAGCGGGCTCGAACTGATCGGCCAGATGAAGGCCGACCTGACGCTGCGCGCGGTGCCGATCATGGCGGTTACCGCCTATGCCGGAAAAGGCGACGAGGAACAGATCCGCGCCGCCGGGGCCGAAGCCTATGTCTCGAAACCGATTTCGGTGATCAAGTTCATCGAGAGCGTCGGGGCGTTTGCCTGAGCGGCGCGTGTCCGCTGCTTGCCTCGTCACCCCGGACTTGATCCGGGGTCCATTCAAACTGGCGGAGAAGGAATGGATCCCGGATCAAGTCCGGGATGACGAAATATGAGATCCGCGCTCAGCCATTCGGGTCGATCGCCTTCATTCGGAAAGGCGGGGACGACGGACAGCCGCTCAATGCTTCGCCTTACGCTCCCACGGGGCGTGATAATGCGCCGCGACGGCGGCGGCGGAGGTTTCGACCACCGAGGTCCAGAGGCGCTGGAGCCAGTTGGTTTCGGGTGCGATGTGGGCCATATTCGATCTCCTGCATCCGAACCGCAGGGAGGGGAGAGAGCCGTCGGCTCGAACGGTTCGGATACGAACCATCTAGGCGATTCGCACCGACTATAGGCGCCGAAATTCGGCGTATCGGCGACCAATTTTTGCGCTATAAGCCAGAATATGCGAAAAATGATCGATCTCGACCGCTTCGACCGCCACCTGCTCGACCTCGTCCGCCGCGACAATCTCCAGCCCGCGCGCATACTCGCCGACACGGTCGGACTGTCGATTTCGGCGGTGCTGCGCCGCCTCCGCCGGCTGCGCGAGGAGAAAGTGATCGTCGCCGACATCGCGCTGGTCGACCCCGCGCTCACCGGCTCGGCGCTCACCATGCACGTGCTCGTCCAGATGCAGCAGGCGGGGCCGCAGACGATGGACAATTTCGCGCGCGAGATCGCCCGCCATCCCGAAATCACCGCGGCGTGGGACGTCACCGGCGACGATGATTTCCTGCTCAAGGTCCAGGTCGGGTCGATGGAGGAATATGACGTCTTCACCCGCCGCGCGCTGGGGGAAGACAAGGGCGTCCATTCGTTCAAGACGCTGATCACGATCCGCCATATCGTCGAGAACGAAGCCGCGCGGCGACCGCTGCGCGATGGGTGAGGGGAAGGAGCGAGCTCTTTAAGCCCCTCCTCTTCAGAGGAGGGGTTTGGGGTGGTGAAAGCGGCCTTGCGCCCAGCCCGCATGGACCACCCCGCTGCGACTAACGAGCAAGCTCGTAAGTCTCGCTGCCCCTCCTCTAAAGAGGAGGGGAAAGAAAGCGCTCCCTCCTACCGTCCCAGCGCGATCTCGCGCTCGATCCCGATCGCGTCCAGAAACGCCGGGTCGTGGCTGACGACGAGCAGCGCGCCGTCATAGGCGGCAAGCCCCGCCTCGATCGCGGTCAGCGAATCGAGGTCGAGGTGATTGCCGGGCTCGTCGAGGATCAGCAATTGCGGCGGCATCGGTGCGCCGAGGACGCAGGCGAGGCCGGCGCGGAGCATCTGCCCGCCGCTGAGCGTGCCGGCGATGCGGTCGGCGGCGTCGGCGCGGAAGCGGAACCGCGCCAGCGCCGCGCGGCACTGGTTGTTGGTCGTGCAGGGATTGCGGCGGAGGAAATTGTCGGCGATCGACAGCGCGGGGTCGAGCAGCGACACGCGCTGGTCGAACAGGGCGAAGGGCACCGGCACGTGCACCTGTCCCGACCAGGGCGCAAGCGTCCCCGCGACGAGCGCGAGCAGCGTCGATTTGCCCGAGCCGTTGGGGCCGGTGATCGCGACGCGCTCTGGCCCGGTGATCGTCAGCGACAGGTCGCTGATCACCGGCCGCCCTGGCGCATAGCCCGCGGTGACGCGACTCAATTCGAGCACGGTACGCGACGCGGGAAGGCCGGTCGAGGGCAGGCCCGCCGAGAGCGGGTCGACGACCTCGATCCGGCCGCGCGCCGCGGCGGCCGCTCCCTCGGCCGCGCCGCGCTGGCGTTCGGCGAGGCGGCTGGCCGAAGCACGCGTTTCCTCGGCGCGGCGCTTGAGGCCGCCAATGACGATCTTCGGCATGTCGCCGCGCGCCGCCTTGCGCCGCCCGCCGGAATCGCGCCGATCCTGCTTCTCGGTCGCCGCCTGCGCCTGGCGCCGGCTCTGGTCGAGCCGCTTTTCGGCGCCCGCAAGCTCGGCTTCGGCGGCGGCGAGCTCGATCTCCTTACGTGCACGATAAGCGCTCCACCCGCCGCCGTAGCGCGCGGCGCCGAGCGCGGTCAGCTCGACGATCGCGTCCATTTCCTCGAGCAGTTCGCGGTCGTGGCTGACGACGATCGCGCCGCCGCGCCAGCCGCGCAGCAGTTCGCGCACCGCGGCGCGGCCTTCGCGGTCGAGATTGTTCGTCGGCTCGTCGAGCAGCAGGAAATCGGGCGCGCCGAACATCGCGCCCGCCAGCGCGGCGCGCGTGCGCTGCCCGCCCGACAGCGCATCGAGCGGCGTATCGGCGGCAAGCGACAGGCCGACCGCGGCGAGCGCTTCGTCGATCCGCGCCTCGAGCGCCCAGTCGGCCTCGGCGATCTCGTCGATGCTCGCCGCGCCCGCCTCCGCCTTGCGGAGCAACGCAAGCCCCGCGCGCGCATCGAACAGATCGGCGATCGTCTCGCCCGCGCCGACCTGCACCGACTGGCGCAGCAGCGCCACGCGGCCATCGACGGCGACATGCCCCGTCGCGGGCGTCAACTCGCCGGTGAGCAGGCGCAGCAGCGTCGATTTGCCAACCCCGTTGCGTCCGACGATGCCGGTGCGCTCGCGCGCGAAATGGAGATCGAGCCCCGAGAGGATGGTGCGGTTATCGGGCGTGGACCAACCGAGGTTGGCGAGAGTGATAGAGGACATGGACAGAGCTTTCCTGAAGGCACGGCTTACGGGCGATGCAGTCAGTTCAGATCCATGATCCTGTTCACTCCTTCGGTGTCGCGTGGGAAGGAATATAGGGCGGATCGGTGCGAGGGCAAGCAGAATGGCCGAAGTGTGGCGGTTTCGCGGTCGGCAATGGACTCCCCATCATCGTCATTCCCGCGAAAGTGGGAACCCGGAGCGTGCGTCGGCTGACCCCACACTGGGTTCCCGCTTTCGCGGGAATGACGAAATTATATAACGCCGAATACCGCTTGCCGGTCGAAACTCGCCAAGGCGCCCGTCATGTCGCCTTACAGTTCGATGATGATTCGGACCTTGTCGGCGCTCGTCCCGACCGCGCTTGCGATCTGAACGCGGCTGCGCTCGATCAGGTCATGCAATTCCCCGACGGCATGGTCTCCGAGCAGTTCGGAGGTCGACACGCCGAGAATCGCCGCAAGCGCCGCCATGCGGCTGTGCTTGGGCCGCGCACGCCCCTTTTCCCAGCCCGAGACCGCGGGCGCGCTGACGCCCATGCGGTCGGCAAGCTGGGCCTGGTTGAGGCCCGCCTGCGCGCGCAGACGCTGAAGCCGGCCTCCGAAAGCCTGATCGGCGGGCGAAGCGGCCTCGTCGTCGAAATGCGGATCGTGCGTGACGCTGCTGCGAAGCTGCGCGGCGCTCAGTGTCGCGGGCGATACCGGAGCGTCGAAGCGGCAACCGGCGAGCCGGCCGCTGATCCACATCACTGTCGCCGGGCTGTCGCCCGCGTGCGGCAGGTCGATCTCGATCCGGTCGCCAACCGCAACGGCGGCGTCGCTTTCGAGGAGCAGTCCCGTTTCCGAAATATTGTGGACGAGCACCGCAAGTCCGGCGCCGCCGCTCTGCCTCCCCTCTGCGGGAAGGCTGAGCTTGCGGCGGGTGCTGCCGCGCACATCGGCGCCCGGCGCTGCGGGGAGGAAATATCCGGTTATGGCCATGAAGACGGGTGTCGGAGCAACCGATTAAAAGAAGGTTAGCGGGAGGCGCTCCGAACCGGAGGCACCCACCCGAAATGCGTGGCCCGAAATGCGTGGCCCGAAATGCGTGGGAGGCGTCGCGGGTTGCCCGCCGCCGGCCGCGATGCGACGGAGCGAACGCAATCAGAGCCAGCGGATCGTCCGAAACCGCCAATAGAGAAGGCCGCAGATGCTCGCCATCAAGGCAATGGCGAACGGATAGCCGAAGGTCCAGCCGAGTTCGGGCATATGCTCGAAATTCATCCCATAGATTCCCGCGATCGCGGTCGGCACCGCGAGGATCGCCGCCCAGGCCGCAAGCTGGCGCGTGATCGCGCCCTGCCGCTGCTGTTCGAGCAGCGAATTGGTGTCGACGACCGACCCTGCGACTTCGCGCAGCCCCGACAGGCGGAATTCGGCGCGCTGGACATGGTCCCACACATCGCGGAAATAGGGGCGCACGGCCTCGTCGATCCACGGCAGGTCGGCGGCGCCGACAAGGCGGGCCGCAACATCCTTCATCAGTCCGACGATGCGCTGGAACCGGATGATCTCGTGCCGCTGGGCATAGAGGTGGCGAATCTCCTCGGCGTCGAGCGGCGTGTCCATCACGCTTTCCTCGACCAGCAGCAGCCGGTCCTCGATCGCATCGACGACGGGGAAATAGCCGTCGATGATGAAATCGAGAATCGCATAGAGGACATAGTCGGGTCCGTGGGCGAGCTTCGCGGGCAGCGTTTCGAGCCGCTGACGCACCTCGGTATGCGCGCGCGCCGAACCGTGGCGGACGGTGACCGCGAAATGGCGGCCGAGGAAGATCGCGGTCTCGCCCGACTGGATCGTGTCGCCATCCAGCGTGCCGGTTGCGGCGATGACGAAAAGCTGATCGCCATAGACCTCGACCTTGGGAAGCTGCTTCGCCTTCAGCGCATCTTCGACCGCGAGCGGATGGAGGCCGAAGCGCTTGGCGATCCCGCCGAGTTCGTCGGGGGTCGGCTCGAACAGGCCGAGCCAGAAGAAATCCTCGTCGGTGCAATCCTCCGGGATGACGTCGTCGGGGCCAAGGTCGCGGACGAGCTTGCCCTGATGATAATGGCGCGCGGCGATGATCGGCATTTCTTCGAGTCCCTATACGGCCATGGCGAGGATGGCGATACGGTTCATGCGGGCCGTTGTGGCGTCAAGCCGGGCGGACGCCAAGCCGAAAGCGACCGACACCAGCCATCGCCGCCGCGTAAACCTCCAGCGGCCCCCGCCTTCGCGGGCGCGACGGTGGAAGCCCGCCATCCGCCCACGAAAAAGGGCGGCACGCGGCCGCCCTTCTGGCTCCCGCTTTCGCGGGGATGACGCCTTATCCGCCCACGCGCTTCCGGCGCATGGGGACAGGCATCACTTGATCTTGGCTTCCTTGAACTCGACGTGCTTGCGCGCACGCGGGTCGTATTTGCGTACCGACATCTTCTCGGTCATCGTGCGCGGGTTCTTCTTGGTGACGTAGAAAAAGCCCGTGTCGGCGGTGCTCACCAGCTTGATCTTGACGGTCGTCGGCTTGGCCATGGCCCTGTTCCTCGAACTATTGGCACATCCGCAGGGACATCCGGCGCATGTGGCGGGACTGGGGGCCCCGGCGGTTGCTGTGAAAAACAAAGAGGGCCGCGCGTCGGGCGCCGCCCCCATTTATCCGCGCGCCATTGGCGGGATTCGGCGCCGATGTCAAGCCATGCGTCGAGGAAAAGCGGGAGCGGGCGCCAACGAAGCCCCCGCTCCCGGGAGGGGTTTCAGCCGTTGCGAATCTGGAAACGCACGGTCATTTCCTTCCAGCTTTCCTCCGCGACGCCGCCGCGCGTCGCGGGCTTGAAGCGCCATTTGGCGAGCGCGCGCCGCTTCGTCGCCTCGAAGAAGCCCTGGCTGTCGGTGCTGACCAGCTCGACCGCCTTGACCCGCCCGTCGGTGCCGACCAGCACGCGCACCCGCACGATCCCCTCGATCTCGCGCCGCTGTTCGCTCGCCGGATAGTCGGGCTGGAAGCTGCCGGCGTAGCGCGGGTCGACCTGGGCGACGACGAACGGCGCGGGTTTCGGCGGCAGCGGCGGATCGACGACGGTCGAACCGGTGCCGCTGCCTGCGGGCGGCGTATAGGGCGGCAGCGGCGCGACATCGGTCGAGCCCCGGGACACCGGCGGCAACGGCGTCGGCGGCGCGGTGAACTCGGTCTGGATCGGGTCGGCCTGCGGCTTGGGATCGGGGCGCGGCTCGGGCTTCGGCTTGTCGACGGTGAAGTCGGTCCACGTCTGGGGCTCGCTTCGCGGCGTCTGCTTGACGATCATCGGCGACAGCGCGACCGCGACGACGAGCGCCGCCGGCAACCCGAAGGCGAACGCCGCGGCGACCGGACGATGCGTGGCGCCGGGGTCGTAGCTCTCGCGCGCGAACGGCGCGGCCCCGGCGGGCGCGCTGTGTTTCGCGGGCCTTGCGATGATCGCGGACATCATGGGAATCAGGGTCATGGCACCTCTCCTTGCCTTATCGACCCGGCCCCATGCGTTGACCGTCCCTATGAGCCGGGTCAAGTTAAGAGATAATATAACATCTCTAAATTTGTCAAGCCGGGACGATGGAGCGCCGGTGTGCGAGGCCATTTGCCTGAATGAGCCGAGAGGGCGCTATTGGTTTCGCGCAAAGACGCAAAGACACAAAGAGGTCGTGTTTGCCGCGAAGCGGCTTTTTCCTTTTACGCTGCGGCCAGCCGCACCGTTAAGGGAAAATGGGGCCGTTCGGCCCCGAGCGGCCTCTTTGTGTCTTTGCGTCTTTGCGCGAAACATTCAAAAGAGCCGGCGCCGAAAGGCCGGATATCAGGCCGAAAGCCGCGCGATCGCCTGGTCCCGGCCGATCAGCGGCAGCAACTCCGCCATATCGGGGCCATGATCACGCCCGGTCAGCGCGCGGCGCAGCGGCAGGAAGAGCGCGCGGCCTTTCGCGCCGGTCGCCGCCTTGACTGCATCGGTCAGCGCGCGCCACGGATCGGCGCTCCAGTCGAGCGCGGGCGCTGCCGCCGCCGCCGCCGCGAGCACCGGCCGGTCGCCTGCTTCGGGCGCGGGCGGCGCGAAGGGGCCGTCGAACACCGCGACCCAATCGGCCGCTTCGGCGACCGTCGTCAGGTTCGGGCGGATCGCGTTCCAGCGCGCTTCGCCGATCGCGACCGGCAGGCGCGGCGCGACTGCGGCATAATCGGTGTGGTGCAATATCTTCTGATTAAGCAGCGCCAGTTCGGCCTCGTCGAAGCGCGCCGGGGCGCGGCCGAAGCGCGCGAAGTCGATGCTTTCGATCAGCGGCGCGGGCGACGTCACCGGCTCGACCGGATCGCTCGTCCCCAGCCGCGCGAGCAGCGCGACGAGCGCGATCGGCTCGACCCCCTGCTCGCGCAGCCCTTCCATGCCGAGCGAGCCGAGCCGCTTCGACAATTTACCCTCGGTTCCGACGAGCAGCGCCTCGTGCGCAAAGGCCGGCGGTTCGGCGCCGAGCGCCGCGAACATCTGGACCTGCGCCGCGGTGTTCGACACATGATCCTCGCCACGCACCACATGGGTGATCCCCATCGCGATATCGTCGATCACGCTCGGCAGCAGATAGAGCCAGCTGCCGTCGGCGCGGCGCACGACCGGATCGGACAGCGTCTTCGGGTCGAAATGCTGGTCGCCGCGGATCAGGTCGGTCCACGCGATCGGCGCCGCATGGTCGAGACGGAAGCGCCAGTGCGGCGCGGTGCCCGCGGGCACCGGCGCATCGGCAGGCTTGCGCTCATAGACCGGCGGCAGTCCGCGCGAGAGCAGGATCTTGCGGCGGATCTCCAGCTCCTCGGGCGTCTCGTAACAGGCATAGACGCGGCCCGCCGCCTTCAGCCGCTCGAACTCGGCCTCATAGAGCGCGAAGCGCATCGACTGCCGCTCCTCGCCATCGATGTCGAGCCCGAGCCACGCGAGGTCGGCGCGAATCCCCTCGACATATTCCTCCTTCGACCGCTCGATATCGGTGTCGTCGATGCGCAGCAGCAAACGCCCGCCGTGCCTCCGCGCCCACAGCCAGTTGTGCAGCGCGGTGCGGACGTTGCCGACGTGGAGCATACCGGTCGGCGAGGGAGCGAAGCGGGTCGTGACGGTCATGGGCCGCGCCTATAGCTGTTTTGCCGACACTGTGAAATTGGTTCGCGCGAAGCCGCAAAGAGGCGGGATTCGCGCGGAGGACGCAGAGAAGAAACCCGTGTGCTCCCGCGAAGGCGGGAGTCCATCTCCGGTCGGCGCTATCTGGAACCGACAGCAGATGGGTCCCCGCCTTCGCGGGGACACACCAAGATTTTCCTATTCTCTCTCTGCGTCCTCCGCGCGCTCTGCGCGAATAAATGGGGACAGTCCCTATTATCCCGTCCGGAACCCGTGGGTGATCGGATAGCGCCGGTCGCGGCCGAAATTGCGCGTCGACAATTTGACCCCCGGCGGCGCCTGGCGGCGCTTATACTCGGCGAGCATCAGCAGCCGCTCGATCCGCGCCACCGCCGCACGGTCGAAGCCGTAGCGCGCCACGACATCGTCAACGCTCGCTTCCTCCTCGACGAGCATGTGAAGCATCCGGTCGAGGTCGGCGTAAGGCGGCAGGCTGTCCTCGTCCTTCTGGTCGGGGCGAAGTTCGGCGCTCGGCGGCTTGGTGACGATATTGGCGGGCATCACGGGCGTCACCGGATTGCGCGACAGCCGCGGCACATGCGCGTTGCGCCATTCGGCGAGCGCGAACACCGTCGTCTTGTATGCGTCCTTCAGCGGATTATAGCCCCCCGCCATGTCGCCATAGATGGTCGCATAGCCGACGCTCATCTCGCTCTTGTTGCCTGTCGTCAGCAGCATCGGGCCGAATTTGTTGGAAAGCGCCATCAGCGTGACGCCGCGAATGCGCGACTGGACATTCTCCTCGGTCGTATCGACGGCCTTGTCGGCGAAGCTGTCCGCGAGCATCGCGTCGAACGCCTCGACCGCGGGCGCGATCGGGATGGTGTCGAGCCGGCATCCGATCATCGCCGCGCAGCCGCTCGCGTCATCGAGGCTTTCCTGGCTGGTGAAGCGGCTCGGCAGCATCGCGCACCAGACCTTGTCCGGCCCCAACGCGTCGGCGGCGATGGCGGCGCAGATCGCCGAATCGATGCCCCCCGACAGGCCGAGCACGACGCCGGGGAAGCGGTTGCGTGTCACATAGTCGCGCAAGGACAGGATCATCGCGCTGTAAATGTCGGCGGGATGCGCTTCCCACTCGGCGATCGCGCCCGGCTCGCAGGTCCAGCCAGCGTCCCCCCTGGTCCAGCGCGTCAGGCGCTCCTCGCCTTCCCAATCGGTCAGCCGGTGCGCGGCCTGACCGTCGGCGTTCAGCACGAAGGAGCAGCCGTCGAACACCAGCTCGTCCTGCCCGCCGATGCGGTTCAGGAAGATCAGCGGCAACTTTGTCTCGGCGACGCGCGCCGCGAACACCTGCGTCAGGCGGCGATCGTCCTTGTCGATCTCATAGGGACTGCCGTTGACCGAGATCAGCAGTTCCGCGCCCTGACCGGCGAGATGCCCGCAGACCGCCGGAAACCAGCCGTCCTCGCAGATCGGCAGCCCGAGCTTGACCCCGCGCCATTCGACCACTTGCGGCAGCGGCCCCGGCGCGAAGACCCGCTTCTCGTCGAAGGTGCCGTAATTGGGCAGCTCGTGCTTGCGCCGCCTTGCGATCACGCGGCCCTCGTCGAGCAGCGCGACGATATTGTAGAGCCGCCCCTCCGCATCGCGTTCGACCGACCCGACGAGCATCGCCGGGCCGCCGTCGCCGGTCTCGGCCGCCAGCTCGGCCAGGATCGCCGCCGCACGTGTCGCGAGCGCGGGCTTGAGCACCAGATCCTCGGGTGGATAGCCGATCAGCTGCAACTCGGGATAGAGGATCAGGTCGGCGTCCCGGTGCCGCGCACGAACGCCGCGCATCGCGTCGGCATTGGCGGCAAGGTCGCCGACCGACTGGGTCATCTGCGACAGGACGATGGAGAGTTCGGTTGTCATGCCGGGGGGTTTAGGCGCAACCGCCCCGCCCGTTCAACCGAAGAGACGCACGGCTATCACTGGCTTTCATTCTTCCCGCGCCAGGAGCCGGTCCGCCATTACCCCCTTCCCCTATCGGCGCCCGCTGGCTAAGGGCGGCGCAATCCCACTCGCCGCGAAAGGGCCCCCATGAAACTCATCTCCGGCAACAGCAATCTGCCGCTGGCCCGCGCGATCGCCGACTATCTCGAGCTGCCGCTGACCGACACCAGCGTCCGCCGCTTCGCCGACGAGGAAGTCTTCGTCGAAATCCACGAAAATGTGCGCGGCCAGGATGTGTTTGTCGTCCAGCCGACCAATTTCCCGGCCAACGACAATCTGATGGAGCTGCTGATCCTCACCGACGCGCTGCGCCGCGCTTCGGCCAAGCGGATCACCGCGGTCGTCCCCTATTTCGGCTATGCCCGCCAGGACCGCAAACCCGGTCCGCGCACGCCGATCTCGGCCAAGCTCGTCGCCAATTTGATCACCACCTCGGGCGCCGACCGCGTCCTCGCGATCGATCTCCACGCCGGGCAGATCCAGGGCTTCTTCGATATCCCGACCGACAATCTCTATGCCGCACCGGTGATGAGCGCCGACATCCAGGCCCGCTTCGGCGGCAAGAATCTGATGGTCGTGTCGCCCGACGTCGGCGGCGTGGTGCGCGCCCGCGCGCTGGCGAAGCGGCTCGACAACGCCCCCCTCGCGATCGTCGACAAGCGCCGCGAGCGCGCCGGCGAATCGGAGGTGATGAACATCATCGGCGACGTCGCGGGCCGCTTCTGCATCCTGATCGACGACATCGTCGATTCTGCGGGCACGCTCTGCAACGCCGCCGCCGCGCTGAAGGCCGCGGGCGCCGAGGGCGTCGTCGCTTATTGCACGCACGGCGTGCTGTCGGGCGGCGCGGTCGCGCGCGTCGATGCGAGCGAGCTCACCGAACTCGTCATCACCGATTCGATTCAGCCGACCGACGCGGTCAACGACAGCGGCAAGGTCCGCGCGCTGACCGTTGCGCCTTTGCTCGGCGAAGCGATCAAGCGCATCGCCGACGAAACGAGCGTGTCGTCGCTGTTCGACTAGGCCGGCATCGAAGGAAAACGCCGTTCCCCCGCGAAGGCGGGGGGCCATCTCCGGTCGATTCCATCTTGCACCGATGGGAGATGGGTCCCCGCCTTCGCGGGGACACACGGCTTTTACTAGTATAGGCTCCCCGCATGACCCTCGAATCCGACATCGCCCTCGCCCATCGCCTCGCCGACGCTGCGGGCGCCGCGATCCGGCCTTTCTTCCGCGCGGCTTTTCAGCATGAGGCCAAGGCCGACGCTTCCCCCGTGACCGAGGCCGACCGCGCTGCCGAAGCCGCCATGCGCCGCCTGCTCGATGCCGAGGCCCCGCGCGACGGCATCATCGGTGAGGAATATGGCGCCGAGCGCCCCGACGCGGCGCGCCAATGGGTGCTCGACCCGATCGACGGCACCGTCAGCTTCATGGCGGGTCGCCCGATTTTCGGGACGCTGATCGCGCTGCTGCAAGACGGCTGGCCGCTGATCGGCATCATCGACCAGCCGATTTCGGGCGAGCGCTGGGTCGGCGCGATGGGGCAACCGACGCTGTTCGGCGGCAAGCCCGCCGCGACCCGCACCTGCCGCAGCCTCGCCGAGGCGGTGCTCGCGACCACCGGGCCGCAATATTTCAGCGATCACGACGGCGAGCATTTCATGGCGCTCGCCGCAAAGACATCGCACAAGCGCATGGTCTTCGGCGGCGACTGCTATAATTACGGCCTGCTGGCGAGCGGGCATATCGATCTGGTCGTCGAGGCTGGGTTGAAGCTCCACGATTATGCGGCACTCGTCCCGATCGTCGAGGGCGCGGGCGGGACGATGTGCGACTGGAACGGCGAACCGCTGAACGCCGACAGTAGCGGCCATGTCATCGCATTGGGCGATCCGGCGCGGCTGGAAGATGTTATCGAAGGGCTTGCCTGCCACCATTAAGGCCAGGCCCCAAGGAGAGAGACATGGCGTTCGACGGAAGCTGCCATTGCGGCGCGGTGACCTATACGGTCGAGGGGGACATTCCCACGACGGCGATGAGCTGCAACTGCTCGCACTGTCGGCGCAAGGGCTTCCTGCTCGCTTTCGTGCCGATCGATCAGTTCCGGCTGACCGGCGGCAGCGACAGGCTCGCCTCCTACACGTTCAACAAGCACAATATCGACCATCAATTCTGCACGACATGCGGCTGCCAGGGCTTTTCGGTCGGCACCGGCCCCGACGGCAAGAAGATGGCGGCGGTCAACCTCCGCTGCGTGTCCGAGGCTGACCTCGATTCGCTGACGATCCAGAAGGTCGATGGGGCCAGCTTCTAGGCCGCTTCCGTGCTTGCAATTCGGCGCGAATCCGTCTAGGCGCGCGCCTTCGCACGATAGATTAGCGGACCTGCCTGGCGACAAGGGCTGCCAGGGCCGGTCGATATCGTCGCTCAACAAGGAGACGAAAATGCCCAAGCTGAAGACCAAGAGCGGTGTGAAGAAGCGCTTCAAATTCACCGCCTCGGGCAAGGTGAAGCACGGCGTTGCCGGCAAGCGCCACCGCCTGATTTCGCACAATTCGAAATATATCCGCACCAACCGCGGCACCAGCGTGCTCAGCGATTCGGACACGGCCCATGTGCGCCTCTGGGCGCCCTACGGCCTGAAGTAAGGAGCGCTAGACCATGTCACGCATCAAACGCGGCACGACCACGCACGCCAAGCACAAGCGGATTCTGGATCAGGCGAAGGGCTATTACGGCCGTCGCAAGAACACCATTCGCATCGCCAAGCAGGCGGTCGAAAAGGCCGGCCAATACGCCTATCGCGACCGCAAGGTGAAGAAGCGGACCTTCCGCGCTCTGTGGATTCAGCGCATCAACGCTGCGGTCCGCGCCGAAGGCCTGACCTATTCGCAGTTCATGCACGGCGTGAAGCTGGCCGGGATCGAACTCGACCGCAAGGTCATGGCCGATCTAGCGATGAACGAAGGCGGCGTCTTCACCGCGATCATCGCGCAGGCGAAGGCGGCGCTGCCCAAGGCGGCGTAAGGCTTTCGGCGAAATCGCTGAAACAAAAAGGGCGGTCCTTCGGGGCCGCCCTTTTTCGTTGGGCTGCGATCGCCTGCGCCGGATGTTGGCTTTTGGGTGGGGAGCTGCCCCCGCCCACCTTCGTCATTCCCGCGAAAGCGGGAACCCAGCGTGGGGTTAGCCGACGCACGCCCTGGGTTCCCGCTTTCGCGGGAATGACGAAGATCGGAGATGCTGAGCGCGATTTTCAGATTCTCGTCATCCCGGACTTGATCCGGGATCCATTCTCTCAGCGCCGGTTGAATGGATCCCGGATCAAGTCCGGGATGACGATGCAAGATAGGTCCCCTTCCGGTCGTTAGCCGACGCCCTGCGGTCCCCAAACAGGAACGGCGCGAAAGTTCCCCCTCGCGCCGTTCCGACAATGGTTCATTGGAAAACCATCGCCCCCCTCCCTCCGAACCGGATCGCCGTGGGTCGCAGAAAGCTAACGGCCGGCGGAAGTGTTCCCGATATCTGACACAGGCTGCGCCAGACAGGCGTGACACATGCCGTCATGATCATGACAATAATTGTAGGAATCCGACACGGGGGCCGCGCAGGCTGTTGTTTTTTTGGGCATGGCTCCGCATGGAAAGATCATGACCGGGGAAGAATCCGCAAGCAAGCAAGCGCGCATCGTCACGCGCTTCTTCCCCGTGTCCGCCGCGCTCCGCCCCTATTGCAGCATCATCTATCTGACCGAAATCGACGCGCCGCCGGGAGTTCGCGTCGAGGATTATCTCCACCCCGAATGGGCGAACATGCGCTTCATCGACGGGGAGATACCGTCCGCGGCGATCGGCGGCGCGACGCCCGCGCCGGCCCCGCGCTTCATCGCTGCCGGACCGACGAGTCAGGCCTGCTATTTCGCCGCGGGCACGATGCGCGCCTGGGGTATCGGCATCCTGCCGATGGGCTGGGCCAAATATTTTGCCGCGCCCGCCGAGGATTTCGCCGACCGTTTCCACGACGGCGAACAGCATCCGGCCTTCGCGGCGGTCGCCCCGCTGGCGCAGCGCTTGCGATCGGTGCGCGATGCCGAAAGCGCGGCGAAGATGATCGACGATCATTTTGCCGCGCTGCTCGCCGGCGCGCCGCGCGACGATCCCGCGATCTTCGCCGCGCATAGCGCGCTCATCGACGACGACCTGACCAGCGTCGCCGAACTCGCCGCCAAGCTCGGCCTCTCCGAGCGGTCGGTCGAGCGGCTGTCGCGCCGCGCCTTCGGCTTTCCGCCCAAGCTGCTGCTGCGCCGCCAGCGCTTCCTGCGCAGCCTCGCCCGCTTCATGCTCGACCCGTCGATGAGCTGGATCGAAACGCTCGACTATCATTATTACGACCAGGCGCAGTTCACCCGCGACTTCCAGCGCTTCATGGGGATGGGCCCGCGCGCCTATGCCGCGCGCGCGAAACCGATCCTCGGCGCCGCCGCGCTGGGGCGCGCCGCGGCGGCGGGCGAAGCGGTGCAGGGACTCCACAAGCCCGGCGGATAGCGCGCGCTTCGCGCCGCCGGACTTGACCCGCGCGCCGCCTTCGGTGCAAGCGGCTGACAACCGACGCGCGGGGGACCGCCGTCCCCCCGAACGATACAGAAACGAACGACGATGAGCGAGACAGAAGCCTTGAAAGCGAAGCTGCTGGGCGAGATTGAAACCGCAAGCGACCTCGACGCGCTCGAGGCGCTGCGCGTCGCGGCGCTCGGCAAGGCGGGGAGCGTCACCGGGCTGCTCAAGACGCTCGGCGGCATGACCCCCGAGGAGCGGCAGGCTGAGGGGCCGAAAATCCACAGCCTGCGCGAAGCCGTCACCGCCGCGATCGGCGCGCGCAAGGCCGCGCTCGAAGGCGCCGCGCTCGACGCGAAGCTCGCCGGCGAACGCCTCGACATGACGCTCCCCGCCGCCGCCGCGCCCCGGGGCAGCGTCCATCCGGTGAGCCAGGTGATGGACGAGCTTGCCGAAATCTTCGCCGACATGGGCTTCGCGGTCGCGACCGGGCCCGAGATCGAGGACGACTGGCGCAATTTCACCGCGCTCAACATCCCCGAGACGCATCCCGCGCGCGCGATGCACGACACTTTCTATTTCCCCGACACCGATGCCGAGGGTCGCGCGATGCTGCTGCGCACCCACACCTCGCCGGTGCAGATCCGCACGATGATGACCCAGCAGCCGCCGATCCGCATCATCGCGCCGGGGCGCGTCTATCGCAGCGACAGCGACGCGACGCACACGCCGATGTTCCATCAGGTCGAGGGCCTCGTCATCGACCGCGGCATCCATATGGGGCATCTCAAGTGGACGCTCGAAACCTTCCTCAAGGCGTTCTTCGAACGCGACGACATCGTGCTCCGTCTGCGCCCCTCCTACTTCCCCTTCACCGAGCCTTCGGCGGAGGTCGATGTCGGCTATGCCCATGAGAAGGGGCGACGAATCGTCGGCGGCAACGGCGACGATGACGGCCATGCGTGGATGGAGCTGCTCGGCAGCGGCATGGTCAATCGCCGCGTCATCGCGAACTGCGGGCTCGACCCCGACGAATGGCAGGGCTTTGCCTTCGGCATCGGTATCGACCGGCTCGCGATGCTCAAATATGGCATGGATGACCTCCGCGCCTTCTTCGACGGCGACCTGCGCTGGCTGGCGCATTACGGGTTCGGCGCGTTGTCGGTGCCTACATTGAGCGGGGGGATTTCGGCATGAAGATCACCCTCGACTGGCTCCGCGAACATCTCGATGGCGACTATTCGGTCGCCGACGTCGTCGCCACCCTCAATCGCATCGGCCACGAGGTCGAAGGCGTCGAGAATCCGGCCGAGAAGCTCGCGGGCTTCCGCGTTGCGAAGGTGCTGACCGCAGCGAAGCACCCGCAGGCCGACAAGCTGCAGGTGCTGACCGTCGACAGCGGTGACGGCGAACCGCTGACCGTCGTCTGCGGCGCGCCCAACGCCCGCGCGGGGCTGGTCGGCGTGCTCGGGCTGCCCGGCGCGGTCGTGCCGGCGAACGGCATGGAACTGAGAGTCGCCGCCGTCCGCGGCGTCGAATCGAACGGCATGATGTGCTCGACGCGCGAGCTCGAACTCGGCGACGATCATGACGGCATCATCGAATTGCCCGAGGACGCTCCGGTCGGCACGCCCTTCGCCGATTATGCGGGCGCGGGCGACCCGGTGATCGACATTTCGATCACGCCGAACCGGCAGGACTGCATGGGCGTGCGCGGGATCGCGCGCGATCTCGCCGCCGCCGGGCTCGGCACGCTGAAGCCGCTCGACGTCCCGTCGATTCCGGGCGAAGGCGCTCCCGCGACCGACATCGCGACCCTCGACCCCGAAGCCTGTCCCGCCTTCTTCGGCCGCACGATCGCCGGCGTGACCAACGGCACGGCCCCCGAATGGATGCGCCGCCGCCTCGAAGCGGTCGGGCAGCGATCGATCTCCGCCCTCGTCGACATCAGCAATTATGTGATGTTCGATCTCGGCCGCCCGAGCCACATCTATGATCGCGCCAAGCTGAGCGGCGCGCTCGTCGCGCGGCGCGCGGAGGCCGACGAGACGGTGACCGCGCTCAACGGCAAGGATTACAGGCTCACCGACACGATGACCGTGATCGCCGACGCGCGCGAGGTCCACGACATCGCCGGCATCATGGGCGGCGAGCATAGCGGGTGCAGCGAAGCGACGACCGACGTGCTGATCGAGATCGCTTATTTCACCCCCGAACGCATCGCGCTGACCGGACAGGCGCTCGGCCTGACCAGCGACGCGCGCAGCCGCTTCGAGCGGGGGGTCGATCCGGCGTTCCTCGACGATGCGACCGCGATCGTCACCGGCCATATCCTCGCCATCTGCGGCGGCACGCCCTCGGCGGTGACCCGCGCGGGCACACCGCCCGCCGAGGTGAAGACAGTCGATTACGATCCGGCGCTGTCGGCGACGCTCGGCGGCATCGCGATCCCAGCCGAGCGGCAGAAGGCCATCCTGACCGCGCTCGGCTTCGGCGTCATCGAGCAGGCCGGGCACTGGCAGGTCGCGGTGCCGAGCTGGCGCCGCGACATCGACGGCGCCCCCGATCTGGTCGAGGAGGTCACGCGGATCACCGGCTTCGACGCGATCGAATCGGTGCCGCTGCCACGCGCAGACGGCGTCGCCCGGCCGACCGCGACCGCCGAGCAGATGCTCGAACGCCGAGTGCGTCGCGCCGTCGCCGCCGCGGGCTTCCACGAAGCGGTGACCTGGTCCTTCATCAGCGAGCGCGAGGCCGCACCCTTCGGCGGCGGCGCGTGGAGCCTCGCCAACCCGATCAGCGAAGACCTCAAGGTCATGCGCCCGTCGCTGCTCCCTGGCCTGCTCGCGGCGGCCCAGCGCAATCAGGATCGCGGCGCGACAAGCATCCGCCTGTTCGAGATCGGCCGCCGCTATACGGGCGAGGCCGAGCATCCGACGCTCGGCGTCCTGATGGCGGGCGACAAGGTCGCGCGCGGCTGGCAGGCCGGGAAGGCCGCGCCCTTCGACGCCTTCGACGCGAAGGCGGCGGCGCTGGCGCTGCTCGACGCCGCGGGGGCGCCCGCCGACCGGCTGCAGGTGATGGAAGCCATCGCCGAACCCGGTATCTGGCACCCCGGCCAGTCGGCGACGCTGCGGCTCGGCCCCAAGGCGGTGCTCGCCGAGTATGGCGCGCTGCATCCGGCGCTGACGAAGCATTTCGACGTCGACGGCCCGGTGATGGCGGTGCAGATCTTCCTCGATGCGATCCCGGCGAAGCGCGCGAGCGGCCCGGCGCGCGCCGCCTATGCGCCGCCCGCGCTGCAATCGGTGCGCCGCGACTTCGCTTTCCTCGCGCCCGAGGGGCTGGCGGCCGCCGATCTGGTCCGCGCGATCCGCGGCGCCGACAAGGCGGCGATCGTCGACGCCCGGCTGTTCGACCGCTTCGCCGGCCAGGGCGTCCCCGAGGGACAGGTGAGCCTGGCGGTCGAGATCGAGCTGCAACCGCAGGAAAAGAGCTTCACCGACGCCGAACTGAAAGCGGTCGCCGACAAGGTGGTTGCCGCGGCGGCGAAGCTGGGAGCAATGCTCAGGGGCTGAGTCTCCGCAGGCGCGGGGGCGAATGGGAGAGGAAAGCATGGACACCCGCCATCTCGTCGACCGCGACATCGCGCCGCTGATCGATCTTTTCCCGCGCGCCGATCTCGACGCGGCGCCGATCGCCGATATTCGCGCCCGGGCGGCCGAAACCTATGCGATCCTGCCGCCGCCGGTGATCGCGCCCGAAGAGGTGACGATCCCGTCGATCCACGGCGGGCCCGACATCGCGGTCTTTCTCTATCGCCCGGCGGAGACCCGGCCGGGCAGCGGCGCGATCCTGCATATCCATGGCGGCGGGATGGTGATGGGGTCGGTAACGCTGATGCAGGCGGGGCCGGCGGCGCTGGCCGCCGCCGCCGGTGTGCCGGTCGCCTCGGTCGAATATCGGCTGGCTCCGGAGCATCCCTTTCCGGCGCCGCAGGAGGATTGCCATTCGGCGCTGGCGTGGCTCGCGGGGCAGGCCGGGGCGTTCGGCTTCGACGCGCGACGGATCGTCGTCGCGGGCGAAAGCGCGGGCGGCGGGCTGGCAGCGGCGCTTGCGATCATGGCCCGCGACCTCGGCGGGCCGACGATCGCGGGGCAGCTCCTCACTTACCCGATGCTCGACCATCGCACCGGCGGCGACGCCTGCCCCTGGCGCAATCCCACCACCGGCGAGTTCATCTGGACGCGCGCGAGCAACCGCTTCGGCTGGCGCGCGCTGCAGGGCGATTACCGGATCGACGACGCCCGGCGCGGCTGGTTTTCGCCGAGCCTCGCCGACGATCTGTCGAACCTGCCGCCCGCCTATATCGCGACCGGCAGCCTCGACCTCTTCTTCGACGAGAATCTCGACTATGCGCGGCGCCTCGTCGCGGCAGGCGTGCCGGTCGATCTGCACAGTTATGCCGGGGCGATCCATGCCTTCAACGCGATCCCCGATGCCCCGCTGTCGCAGCGCTTCACCGCGGGGCTGCTCGCCGCCGCCGCCGCGATGACCGGCGCATGAGCGGCGCGCCGATCGAGCGGCTCGCGACCTGCCATTGCGGGCGGCTCCAGCTTCGCTGCACCGGCGAGCCCGCGAAAGTCTCGCTCTGCCATTGCCTCGACTGCCAGCGGCGAACCGGGTCGCTGTTCAGCGTCGCGGTCTTCTTTCCGCGCGCCGCGGTCGCGCTGGCTGCAGGAGCCGCGAAGACGTTCCGGCGGGGGTCGGCGAGCGGTTTCGACGTCACCTTCCACTTTTGCCCCGAATGCGGATCGTCCTTGTGGTGGGAGCCGGACCGGCTACCCGACCGCATCGGCGTCGCCGTCGGGGCCTTTGCCGATCCCGGCTTTCCGATGCCCGAGCAGGCGGTCTGGGCGCAGGACCGGCACGCATGGCTGACGCTGCCGGAGAATATCGCCGAGCATGAGCGAAATCCGGTGAAGGCGGGCACAAGCTGATCCCCTCTTTGGGCAACGGCGGCTTTCCGCCCCAAAGCGGTCGGGCCGCAGCCGTTCGCGCCTCTGTGCCGGCGATATGGCTTTGAAAAAATGCCGTCCTATATCTCCGACAAGAACGGAGAATCAGGCATGATAAGCCAGGGCCATTATCAGCTCTTCGGAACTGCGACCGGGGTCGCGGCGATCGGCTGGAAGGGCGCCGGCATAGCGAGCTTTCGTCTGCCCGCGCCGACCGAACCCGAGACCGAACGCGCGATCTTGCGCCATCTTCCCGGCGCGAGGCGAGCGGAGCCGCCGGCCGGGATAGCGGCGGTCATCAATGCCGCGATCCGCTATTTCGAAGGCGAGCGGGTCGAGTTTTTCGAAGCGCCGGTCGAACTCGGCGAGCCCCCGCCCTTTTTCGCGCGGGTCTATACCCATGTACGGGGTCTCGGATGGGGCCAGACGACGACTTATGGCGCGGTTGCGCGCGCACTCGATGCGGGCCCCGAACATGCCCGCGCGGTCGGGCAGGCGATGGCAACGAATCCCGTGCCGCTGATCATCCCCTGCCACCGGGTCATGGCTGCGGGCGGAGGGATCGGAGGGTTCTCCGCACCGGGCGGTGCGCTGTCCAAGGCACGGATGCTCGAACTCGAGGGCGTGCCGGTCGCGCCGGTGCAACAAGGATTCGATTTCTAGGCCGCGACCGCCTCCTCGCTACGACTCGCCGCCGCCTCCAGCAGCCGTTTTTCCAGGCTCTTCACCCGCGCCGCGGCATCGATCTTGTCGCCGATCAGGTCGGTCACATAGAAAGTGTCGACCGCGCGCTCGCCATAGGTGGCGACATGCGCGCTGTGCACCGTCACCTTCGACTGGAACAGCGCATAAGCGAGCTGATTGAGCAGCGCCGGGCGGTCCTGCGCATTGACCTCGATCACCGTGAAGCGGTTCGACGCCTTATTGTCGATGAACACGTTCGGCGCGATGCGGAACGCCTCGGCGCGGGTGCGCGGCAGCGCGCGCGCTTCGAGCTTGGGCAGCAGTTTCTGGCGGTTGGCGAGCGCGTCCTCGATCGCGCGGGTCAGGCGCTCGATCTGCCCGGCTTCGGCGAAGGGCCGGCCGAGCGGGTCCTGAACGAGGAAATTGTCGAGCGCCATGCCGTCGCGCGTCGTGTGGATGCGCGCGTCGATGATGTTGCCGCCGGCAAGGTGGATGCCCCCCGCCATGCGATAGAAAAGCCCCGGATGGTCGGCGGCGAGCACCATCACCAATGTCGCGCCGCGATCCTCGTCGGGCACCGCGGCGATGTGGAGCGGCGCGTCGCCCGCCGCCTCGATATGGCGAAGGTTGGCGGCGATCACCTCGACCGGCTCGGCGATCCAATAGCTTTCAGGGAGCCGCTTGATCAGCCGCGCGAAGGCTTTTTCCTCCATGCCGAGCAGATCCGCCACCACCTCCTTCTTGCTCGCGATTCGTGCCTCGCGCCCGCGCTGCTTGTGGCCGAGGCGCAGCACCTCCTCGGCAGCGTCGAACAATTCGGTGAGCAATTGCCGTTTCCAGCTGTTCCACACCCCCGGCCCGACCGCGCGGATATCGACGACGGTGAGGACGAGGAGCAGGCGCAGCCGCTCGGGGCTCTGGACGATCTGCGCGAAGTCGAGGATCGTCTTGAAGTCGGCGAGATCGCGCTTGAAGGCGGTCGCCGACATCAGCAGATGATGGCGGACGAGCCACGACACCGTCTCGGTCTCGGCTTCGCTGAGCCCCAGCCGCGGGCAGACGCGCAGCGCGAGTTCGGCGCCGAGCACGCTATGGTCGCCACCGCGCCCCTTGGCGATGTCGTGCAGCAGCACCGCGACATAGATGACGCGCCGCGAATGGAGCTGGTGCATGATCATCGTCGAGAGCGGGTGGTCGTCCTTGAGCCGGTCCTGCTCGATGTCCGACAGGAGGCCGATCGCGCGGATCGTATGCTCGTCGACGGTATAATGATGATACATGTCGAACTGCATCTGCGCGACGACACGGCCGAAATCGGGAACGAAGCGGCCGAACACCCCCGCCTCGTTCATCCAGCGCAGCACCGTTTCGGGGTCGCGCGGGCTGGTCAGCACGTCGAGGAACAATTCGTTCGCGCGGGCCTTGCGGCGTACGCCCTGCGTCTCGATCAGCTTGGCGTCGTGGCGCGCCTGGCGCATCGCCTGCGGATGGATTTCGAGGCCGTGCTTGTCGGCGAGCGCGAAAATCTCGATCAGCCGCACCGGGTCAGCCGCGAAAAAATCGTCCGAGGGCAGCGCGAGCCGGCCGCGATCGAGAACGAAGCCGTGGAGCTTGCCCGGCCGCCGCCGCAGCGTCGGCAGGAAGCGCCGCCCGCGCGCCGCGAGCTGTTCGTCGAGATGCGCGAGGAAGGTGCCGGTCAGGTCGCCGACGCTCTTCGCGTGAAGGAAATAAAGCTGCATGAAGCGCTCGACCGCGCTTTTCCCCGGCCGCTCGGCGAAATGCATGCGCTGCGCAATCTCGCGCTGGAAATCGAAGGTCAGCCGGTCCTCGGCGCGCGCCGCGAGCGTGTGGAGGTGGCAGCGCACCGCGAGCAGGAAATTCTCGGCGCGCTCGAACTGGCGCAGCTCGCGCTCGGTGAGCAGCCCGGCGCCGACGAGTTCGGGAACAGTGCGGACACGGTGGATGAACTTGCCGATCCAGAACAGGGTGTGAAGGTCGCGCAGGCCCCCCTTCCCTTCCTTCACATTGGGTTCGACGACATAGCGCGAATCACCCATGCGCTTGTGCCGCTCGTCGCGCTCGGCGAGCTTTTCGGCCACGAAGGCGCGGGCGTTCCCGGCGACGACCTCGGCATCGAAGCGCGCCGCGGCCTGGTCGTAAAGGTCGCGGTCGCCCCAGATGAAGCGCGCCTCGAGCAGCGCGGTGCGGATCGTCAAATCCTCCTTCGCGGCGCGGATCATCTCGTCGACCGAGCGCGAGCTGTGGCCGACCTTCAGCCCGAGGTCCCACAGCGTATAGAGCTGCGCCTCGATCACCTGCTCGGTCCAGCTCGTCTGCTTGAACGGGGTGAGAAAGCCGATGTCGATGTCGCTGAACGGCGCCATCTCGCCGCGGCCGTAGCCGCCGACCGCGATCAGCGTGATCCGCTCGCCCGCCGAACGGTTGCTGGCGGGATAGAGATGGTGGGTCGTGAAGTCGTGGCTGAGACGGACGATCTGGTCGATCAGAAAGGCGGTAGCCTTCGCCGCGACGCGCCCCGACGAGGGATGGTCGAGCAACCGGCGGTCGATCTCGGCACGCCCGGTTTCGAGCGCCTCCTTGAGCAAGGCGACCATCGCGCGGCGGCGCGCCCCCGAATCGCTCGTCTCCTCGGAGATCGTGTCGAGCCGATCGGACAGCGCGCGACGATCGATGATCGCGCGGCGGTCCTCCAGCGCGTCGAAGAGGTCGCTCATGTCTCGCCCGCCAATATCTGCTTGAGCCGATAGAGCGCATCGAGCGCTTCGCGCGGGGCGAGGGCGTCGGGATCGATACCGGCGAGCGCCTCGCGCAGCGCGTCCTTGGCGGCAGCGGGCGCCTCGGCGAGAGTCGCGGCGAACAGCGGCAGGTCGTCGAGCCCCGCGGCGAGCCCGCCGGTCTTCTCACGCCCCGCCTCCAATTTCGCGAGCACCGCCTCGGCGCGCTTGACGACAGCTGCGGGCACCCCGGCAAGGCGTGCGACCGCGAGGCCGTAGCTGCGGTCGGCGGGCCCTTCGGCAAGCTCGTGGAGCAGCACCAGGTCACCCTGCCACTCGCGCGCGCGGACATGGTGGAGCGAGAGCGCGCCCAGCGTTTCGGCGAGGCGGGTGAGTTCGTGATAGTGGGTCGCGAACAGGCAGCGGCACTTGTTGACCTCGTGCACCGCCTCGACCACCGACCAGGCGAGCGCCAGCCCGTCATAGGTCGAGGTGCCGCGCCCCACCTCGTCCAATATGACGAAGCTGTCGGGCGTCGCCTGCGCGAGGATCGCCGCGGTTTCGACCATCTCGACCATGAAGGTCGACCGCCCGCGCGCGAGATTGTCGCTCGCCCCGACGCGGCTGAACAGCCGGTCGACGAGCCCGAGCTTCGCGGCCGCCGCGGGCACGAAGCCGCCCGCCTGCGCGAGCACGACGATCAACGCATTCTGGCGCAGGAAGGTCGATTTACCGCCCATGTTCGGGCCGGTGACGAGCCACAGCCGGTCGCTCTCCGAGAGCGAGACGTCGTTGGGAACGAAGCGCTCGCCCGATTTCGCGAGCGCCGCCTCGACCACCGGATGCCGCCCGCCGGTCACGTCGAGGCACGGCGCGTCGGCGAGATCGGGGCGGCACCAGTTGTGGCTCATCGCATGATCGGCGAGCGCCGCGGCGACGTCGATGCGCGCGAGCACATCGCAGCTCGCCGCGATCGCCTCGCGCCGGGCCACCGCGGCATCGGTCAGCGCTTCGAGATGCGCGGCCTCGGCGGCGATGGCGTGAACGCCTGCCTGCGTGACGCGGCTCGCGGCTTCGTGGAGGTCGGACGAGTTGAAGCGGACGACACCCGCGAGCGTCTGGCGGTGGGTAAAGCCCGAATCGGGCGCCATCAACGCGTCTGCGTGCTTCGCGGGTACCTCGACATGATAGCCGAGCACGCCATTGTGGCGGATCTTCAAGGAAGCGATGCTGGTGCGGTCGCGATACTGCGCTTCGAGCGCGGCGATCGCCTTGCGCCCGTCGCGCGCGGTTTCGCGCAGCGCGTCGAGCGCATGGTCATAGCCCTCGGCGACATAGCCGCCCTGCGCGGCATCAACGGGCGGGGTTTCAATCAGCGCGCGGGTGAGCTCGTCGACGAGGGCGCCATGGCCGTCGAGGCCGGGCAGCAGCCGCGCCAGCAGAGGCGGCAGGTCGGGGCGTAGCGCAAGCCGTTCGCGCAAGTGCCGCGCGCCGCCGAGCGCGTCGCGAAGCTGGGCAAGATCGCGCGGTCCCCCACGCCCCGCGACGAGCCGGCCGAGCGCGCGCCCGGCATCGGGCAGCGCGCGCAGCGCCGCGCGCAGATCGCCGCGCCACAGCGCATCGCGCGCGAGCGCATCGACGAGGTCGAGCCGGTCGAGAATCGCGGCCTTGTCGGTGAGCGGGCTCGCGAGATCGTCGGCGAGCAGCCGCGCGCCTGCCGCGGTGACGGTGCGGTCGATCGTGCCGAGCAGGCTGCCGTCGCGCGCACCCGCCATCGTGCGGACGAGTTCGAGGCTTTCGCGCGTCGCGGCGTCGATCGCCATCCGCCCCGACGCCGATACGCGAAGCGGCGGCTGGAGGAAGATCGGCTGCCCGGTCGCAACATGGTCGAGATAGGCGGTGAGCGCGCCCATCGCCGCGAGTTCGCCGCGCGAGAACTGGCCGAAGCCGTCGAGCGTGCGGACCCCGAAAAAGCCTTCGAGGCGCTTCTCGGCCGCCGTACTCGAAAAGTCGGATGGCGGGCGCCGCACGACCTGGCGCGCGACCCACTCGGGCACCTCCTCGGCCTGTTCGCTGACCAGCAGTTCGGAGGGCGCGAGCCGCGCAAGCTCGGCGTCGACCTGTTCGGGGCGCACCGCGACGACCTCGAACCGCCCGGTCGAGATGTCGGCGGCGGCGATCGCGACCTCGCCCTCGCTCCCGACCCGCGCCAGCGCCGCGAGCCGGTTCGCGCTGCGCCCTTCGAGCAGCGCCTCCTCCGTCAGCGTGCCCGCGGTGACGAAACGGATGATCTCGCGCGCGACGAGCGCTTTCGAGCCGCCGCGCGCCTTCGCCTCGGCCGGGGTCTCGATCTGCTCGGCGATCGCGACGCGGTGCCCCGCCTTGATGAGCCGCGCGAGATAGGATTCGGCGCTGTGCACGGGGACACCGCACATCGGCACCGGCGCGCCGCCATGCTCGCCGCGCGACGTCAATGCGATGTCGAGCGTCGAGGCCGCGGCCTTGGCATCGTCGAAGAACAGCTCGAAGAAGTCGCCCATGCGATAGAAAAGCAGGCAGTCGCCCGCTTTCTCCTTCAGCGACCAATATTGCGCCATCATCGGGGTGGCGGCGGGGGCGCTGTTGCTGTTGGCGGCGGTGCGGGCGGGGACGGACATCGCACTCTGCTTAGTGATTGGGGGCGGCATGGCAAGCCGTGCGTCCCCGCCGGGAGGAAGGAACGGACTCGCATATACCCTCGTCACCCCGGACTTGATCCGGGGTCCCGCTTTTCAGGCGTCGCCGAGCGGGACCCCGGATCAAGTCCGGGGTGACG
>NZ_JAOZVW010000019.1 GCF_025869345.1 Sphingopyxis sp. | reverse complement strand
GCGGGCTGAGCTGCGCGCACAGCGTCTATACCGGCGACTATGGCCGCGTCGTCGTCACCCGCACGCGCTTCGAAAAGGGCAGCGGCGGCCATTATCTCAAGACGCGCGCGGCGGTCGTCGACGTCAGCGACAACAGCTTCGACGACACGCAGGGCAAGGCGACCAATTATATGATCGACCTGCCGGCGGGGTCGACGGGGCGGATCGTCAACAATCTGTTCGTGCAAGGGGCCGACAAGGAAAATCACTCGGCCTTCATCGCGGTCGCCGCCGAAGCGCGCGACCATCCCTCGCGCGGCCTCGCCATTTCGGGCAACCGGGCGAGCCTGTCGCCCGAGGTAAGCTGGCCGTCGGTGTTCGTCGCCGACTGGAGCGGCGAGCCGCTGGCGATCGGTGCGAACGAGCTGGGGACGCGGATCACGAAGTTCGAGAAGAGATGAGCGGACTGGCCTCGGGCCTCCACACCTCGTCATTGCGAGCGTAGCGAAGCAATCCAGGGCGGTTTACGCGACTCTGGATTGCTTCGCTTCGCTCGCAATGACGAGCTTTGTTGATTGGCGGAGCGCCGAAACAAACCGAAACAAACTTACGCCTCGCCGCGCGTCTCGATCAGCGAGGCGGCGAGCGCTTCGGCGGGGGTCTTGCCGCCCCACAGCACGAACTGGAACACCGGATAGAAGCGCTCGCATTCGTCGATCGCGCTTTCGATCAGCGTCTCGGCGAGGTCGAGCGGCAGTTGCGCGTTGCTGCCGACGAGCATCCCGTGGCGATAAAGGATCGTGCCGCTGTTCGACCACAGCTCGAAATGGCCGAGCCAAAGCTGTTCGTTGATCATCGCCAGCGCTTCGTGCGCGACGGCGCGCTTGTCCTCGACGACGCGGATGTCGGGGAAGGCGAGCAGCTGGATCACCCCGTCCTCGGGACGCCACACCGCGCGCAGCTCATAGGCGGTCCAGCTTCCCTGCGCGGTCGCGACGATCTCGTCCTCGCCGACCATCTCGTGCGGCCAGTCGTGCGCGGCGAAATAGGAAGCGATCATGTCGATCGGCGCCGCTTCCTGGCCGTCTTCGTCGTCGTAGATATCGTCACTCATGCGGGCCCTTTAGCGGGTGTTGCGGCAGGTGGCGAGTCCGCAACCCGCGCGTGACAGGTCATCCCGGCGAAGCCTGTCCCGAGCGCCTGCAAGGCAGTCGAGGGGGCCGGGATCTCGCCGGTATAGCTAAAACGCAGGGTCGAGACCCCGGCCTTCGCCGGGGTGACGATCATTTTTTGGGTGCGGCCTTCGGTTTCGCCGCCGGCTTCGCTGCCGCCTTGGCCGCAGGCTTCGCAGCTGCCTTAGGCGCCGCGGCCGGCTTGGCCGCGCCTTCCAGCTTGTCGAGCCGCGCCTTCAGCGTTTCGGCTTCGGCGCGCGCGCGCGCGGCCATTTCCTTCACCGCCTCGAACTCCTCGCGGCTGACGAAGTCCATGCGGCCGACGAATTCCTTCGCGCGCTCGCGCATCGCGGCCTCGGCCTCGCGGCCGGCGCCCGCGACGGTGCCGGCGATGCCGTTCACCATCTTCGCCAGATCGTCGAAAAAGCGGTTCTCGCTCTGCATTATCAAAATTCCTTCGTCGGGGAGATGATCCCTTGCCTCACCCTATCTGGGTGCTGGCGGCGGCGGGGACAAGGGTTTCGGCGCCGGGATTGCGCTGGTCGATCTGGAAATTGAGGATCACCGCGAACAGGAGCCACGCCATATAAGGGACGAGCAGCCACGCCGCCGCCTTGCGGATCGGCGCGAAGGCAAAGGCGGTCGCGACGGTCACCATCAGGATGAAAATGATCAGGTAAAGCGCCGTCGTCACCTGATGCGCGCCGAAGAAGAGCGGCGACCAGGCGAAATTGGCGGCGAGCTGGACGAAGAAAAGCAGCAGCGCGAAACCGCGCCCCTTCGCGCCGCGCGCGTGCAGCACCATCGCGAGCGACAGGCCGAGACCGATATAGAGCAAGGGCCAGACCAGCGCGAACACCCAGCCCGGCGGCGTGATGGCGGGCAGGTTCAGCGCGGCGAACCAGCGGTTGCCATAGCCGCTGTTCGAGAGCAGCCCGGACAGGCTGCCGATCAGCACGATCGCCGGCACGGTCACCATCGCCCAGCGCCAATAGGACATGCGGAGCTGGTCGGGCGTGGCAATCTCGCTCATGCTTGGCTGGTCCCCTTTCGCGATTCTGCGGGTTACAGGTGTTGCGGCTGGAATTTACGCCGTCAAGCGGCTCGCTTCGTCGATGGTGACATAGTTTGGCTTCGAAAAGCTTCGCCTATCCTCCCCGTCACCCCGGACATGATACGGGGGACCGCCATACACCCGTTGTGTGAGGGGACCCCGAAAAAGA
>NZ_JAOZVW010000018.1:3989-77595 GCF_025869345.1 Sphingopyxis sp. | reverse complement strand
CTTGATCCGGGGTTCCGCTTGTCACCGTCGCCGAGCGGGACCCCGGATCAAGTCCGGGGTGACGGGGGAAAGGGTGGATCGCTCAATCGCGCAGGATCGCCATCGCGTCGATCGAGGCGGCGGGCGCGCTCGAAATCTGGAGCAGATAGCGGCCCGGCTCGACGTCATATTCGACCATCTTGCGGATGCCCGAGCAGTCCGGGCCATGGCCGTGCGCGACCGATTTCAGGAATTTGCCGTCGCGGACGAGGTCGATCCAAGCCCCCGCGCCGAGCGCGACGACCAGCCGGCCAGGCGTCTTGACCTCGATCGGCACCATGCCGCCATATTTGAAGGGATCGGGCTTGCGCTCGGGCGCGATTTCAAAGCGCAGGCTTTCGAAACGATGCAGCGGCAGCGTCGTCCGCGCCGCGCCGAGCGCAGGCCAATCGGCCGCGCGCGGCTCGCCATAGGCATAGATGGTCTTGTTCGCCGCCGCGCGTGACCAGTCGGAAAGCTCGGGCGGAAGGACGGCGCCCGCTGCGCAGGCAGGGGCAGGCTTCGCCGGCTTGGCGGCGATCGTCGGGGCGCCGATCAGGGCCGTGGTCAGCAAAGCCGCCGCGATATGACGCTTCATCCTATTTCCTCCCGAACAATTTCTCGACATCGTCCATTGCCAGCTTCACCCACGTCGGGCGTCCATGGTTACACTGGCCCGAGTGCGGCGTGACCTCCATCTGGCGGAGCAGCGCGTTCATTTCGGCGACGTTCAGCGTCCGCCCCGCGCGCACCGAGCCGTGGCACGCCATCGTCGCGGCGACGAGTTCGAGTTTCTCCGACAGGCCGAGCGCGGCGTCGTAGCCCGCGAGGTCGTCGGCAATATCGGTGACGAGCTTGTGGCAGTCGATCGCCCCCAGCATCGCCGGGGTCGCGCGCACCATCACCGCGGCGGGACCGAAGCGTTCGAGTTCGACGCCGAGCGCGGCGAGCTGCGGCGCCGCGGCTTCGAGCCGGTCGCACGCGGGCTCGTCGAGTTCGACGACCTCGGGCAGCAGCAGGCCCTGCGATGGCACCGCCTGCCCGCTCATCCCGCGCCGCAATTGCTCGAGCACGAGCCGTTCGTGCGCGGCGTGCTGGTCGACGATGACGAGGCCGTCCCCGGCCTCGGCGACGATATAGGTTTTCGCGATCTGGCCGCGTGCGATGCCGAGCGGATGCGCCTCGACCTCGGGCGGTGCCAGTTCGGCGACCTCGGCGCGGCCCGCGAGCGGGGCGGGCGCGCTCGCGAAGGGGACGAGCCGGTCATAGACGCGCGCGACCGCTTCGTTGGCCGGCGGCAGGTCGGTGCCGAACAGATGCACCGCGGGCTCGGTGCGGCGGCCGAAGAGGAAGCCCGTTGCGGGCTCGGGCGGCGGCGCCGGTTCCTGCTGCCACGCCGCCAGCGCCGCTTCGGCCGGGCGCTGGACGCTGCGGAAGCCATGCTCATCGAGCGCGCGGCGAAGGCCGCCGACGATCATGCCGCGGATAAGCTGCGGGTCGCGGAAGCGCACCTCGGTCTTGGCAGGGTGGACGTTGACGTCGACCTCGCTCGCCGGCACGTCGAGGAACAATGCTACGACCGGATGGCGGTCGCGCGCGAGCAGGTCGGCATAGGCGCCGCGCAGCGCGCCGACGAGCAGCCGGTCCTTCACCGGGCGGCCGTTGACGAACAGATATTGATGGTCGGCGATGCCGCGATTGTAGGTCGGCAGGCTGATCACGCCGCCCAGATGCACCTCGCCGCGGTCGAGATCGACGCCGATGCTGTTCGCGGCCAGCTCGCGCTGGGTCAGCGCCGCGACGCGCGCGAGCCGGTCCTGCCCGCCCTGGACGTCGAGGACGCGGCGCCCGTCATGCTCGACGGTGAACGCGATGTCGGGGCGCGCCATCGCGAGCCGCTTCACGACGTCGAGGCAGGCGGCATATTCGCTGCGGCCGCTGCGCAGGAACTTGCGCCGCGCGGGGACGCGCGCGAACAAATCCTCGACGAGGACGCGGGTGCCCTTCGCCAGTGCCGCCGGCCCCTCGGCCGCCAGCGCGCCATTGTCGACGACGCGCCGCCAGCCGTCGCCGCCCGCCACCCGGCTGTCGAGCGTCAGCCGCGCGACGCTGGCGATCGAGGGCAGCGCCTCGCCGCGAAAGCCCAATGTCGTCACATCCTCGATCGCATCATCGGGCAGCTTCGACGTCGCATGGCGTTCGAGCGCGAGCGCCATGTCGGCGGCGGTCATGCCGCAGCCGTCGTCCTCGACCTCCAGCCGCAGGATTCCGCCCTCGGCGATTCGCACCGAAATGCGAGTCGCACCGGCGTCGATGGCGTTTTCAACCAGCTCTTTGAGCGCTGCGGCGGGTCTTTCGACCACTTCACCGGCCGCGATCCGATTTACGAGCTTTTCCGGCAGGCGACGTATTGACATGGGGCCTCTCGTAGCGCAGTCGGACGCAAATCGCGACCCATCCGCACAGCCTGATCATTTTGTCCAGCCAGTCCCTTGTGGACGAGCCGGAATCTCCCCCTGATTGTAGCTGTCGCCGGGCCGGGCGCGCGGATGGAATCACGATAGGGGCGTGTCCGTCAGGGACGCAGCTTCGATGACAGGAAGCAGTATAAATGTCCTTCTTTTCCCGCTGGCTCAAATTCAACTCGCAGGACATGGCAATCGACCTCGGCACCGCGAACACGGTCGTCTATGTGCGCGGCAAGGGCATCGTGCTCAACGAACCTTCGGTGGTCGCGGTCGAAACGCTAAACGGCATCAAGCGCGTGAAGGCGGTCGGCGACGACGCCAAGCTGATGATGGGCAAGACCCCCGACAGCATCGAGGCGATCCGCCCGCTGCGCGATGGCGTCATCGCCGACATCGATGTCGCCGAGCAGATGATCAAGCATTTCATCACCAAGGTCCACGGCGGCAAGCCCAACGCCTTCCGCAGCCCCGAAATCGTAATCTGCGTCCCCTCGGGCTCGACCAGCGTCGAGCGCCGCGCGATCCGCGACGCCGCATCGAACGCTGGCGCGAGCGAAGTGTGGCTGATCGAGGAGCCGATGGCGGCCGCAATCGGCGCCGACATGCCGGTCACCGAACCGATCGGGTCGATGGTCGTCGACATCGGCGGCGGCACGACCGAAGTCGCGGTGCTGTCGCTCCGCGGCCTCGCCTACACCACCTCGGTCCGCGCGGGCGGCGACAAGATGGACGAAGCGATCGTCTCCTACGTCCGCCGACACCATAATCTGCTGATCGGCGAAGCGACCGCCGAGCGGATCAAGAAGGATTTCGGGATCGCGCGCATTCCCGCCGACGGCGTCGGCCTGACCATCCACATCAAGGGCCGCGACCTCGTCAACGGCGTGCCCAAGGAAATCTCGATCAATCAGGCGCAGATCGCGGAGGCGCTGTCCGAACCGATCGGCACGATCGTCGAGGGCGTGCGCATCGCGCTGGAGAATACGGCGCCCGAACTCGCCGCCGACATCGTCGACCAGGGCATCGTCCTGACCGGAGGCGGCGCGCTGATCGCCGAGCTCGACGAACTGCTGCGCGACGCGACCGGTTTGCCCGTCACGGTGGCCGAGGATCCGCTGACCTGCGTCGCGATCGGCACCGGCCGCGCGATGGAGGACCCGGCCTTCCGCGGCGTGCTCCAGCAAGCCTGATCGAGCGGTAGCGCCTCGTCATGGTCCGCCCGGCACATCGGCGTCCGGGGCAATCCCGAAAGGCCCAGTACAGCCTGTTCGCTGCCTATGTCATCGCGGTGACCGGGGCGGTGGCGGGGCTGCTGCTGGCCGTGCTGTCGGTCGTCGATCCCGTCGGTTTCGCCCAGCTTCGCATCGCGAGCCATGAAGTGACGGCGCCGGTGGCCCGCGCCACCCGCTCGGCGATCGGCTCGATCTCCGGCATCGACGATGCCGTGTCGGCCTATGTCGGCGCAGGGTCGCAGAACCGGCGGCTACGCAAGGAACTCGCCGAAACGCGGCGCCAGCTTGTCGCGACGAGCTCGCTGCAGGAAGAGAACCGCCAGTTGAAGGCGCTGCTCAAGCTGCAGGAAACCGACAAGAGCGCGATCGCCAACGGCTATCTCCTCACCTCGACCTCGACCAGCAGCAAGCGCATCGCGCTGCTCAGCATCGGCCGCAACCTGGGGGTCGAGGCGGGACAGCCGGTGCGCGGCGCCGACGGGCTGATCGGGCGCGTGCTGGGGTCGGGGCCTTCGGTGTCGCAGGTGCTGCTGATCACCGACATCGACACGATCGTTCCCGTCCGCCGCGCGCGCGACGGCCTGCCCGCGCTCGCCTATGGCCGCGGCAACGGCGACCTCGACGTCCGCACGCTCAACATCGCGAACAACCCGTTCAAGCCCGGCGACATCCTCCTCACCTCGGGCACCGGCGGCCTCTATCCGCCCAACATCCCGGTCGCGATCGTCGCGCGGCGCCAGAATGACGGCGCGCTCGCCCGCCCGCTCGCCGATCCCGCGAAGGTCGATGCCGTGTCGGTGCTGCGCCCCTACACCCCCGAAGACGCCGAGGCGCAGCTGCTGAAATCCGCGCCGGGCGCCATCCCCGAAGTCCCGAAGGCGCCATGAACCCGAAAGGCCCCCGCCTCGGCGAGCCGGCCTCGCGCTGGCGGATGATCGGCGTCCCGGTCGCCAGCGTGATGTTCGCCTCGGCGCTGCCGCTGATGCTGCCGCTGGTCGCCAGCTCGCCGGTGCTGCCGCCGCTCGGGCTGCTCTTCTTCCTGTCGTGGCAGCTCCTCAGAACCGAGATGTGGCCGGTGTGGATCGGTCTGCCGCTCGGCCTGTGGGACGATCTGTTCAGCGGCGCGCCGATCGGCACCGCGGTCTTCCTGTGGACCGCGGCCAGCATCGCGATCGCCTATCTCTCGCAGCGCATCTATTGGCGCGGTTTTTTTCACGACTGGGCGATTGGCGCTTTACTTGTCGCGATTATCCAGGCTCTCGCGGCGCTGCTCACGCACCCGCACGCCGCAACGGGACGTGTTCTGGGGCTCGTCGCGCCGCAGATCATCGTCTCGGTGCTTCTGGTTCCGCTCTTCCTTCGCCTAACGGGGAAGTTTGACAATTTCCGCCTGAAACGCCGATAAAACGCCCCAATGTTTGGCAAGAAGAGCCCGCCCATCACCGAAGCCTGGAGGGGCATCACCTTCACCCGCCGCGCGATCGTCGTCGGCGGGGCGCAGGCGGCCCTGTTCGGCGCGCTCGCGGCGCGCATGGCCTATATCTCGGTCGTCGACAACGAACGCTATGTCCTGCAATCGGAAAGCAATCGCGTCAATCTGACGCTCGTGCCGCCGCGCCGCGGCTGGATCGTCGACCGGCACGGCAAGGCGCTGGCGAACAATCGCGTCAGTTTGCGCGTCGATATCATCCCCGACCGGCTCCACGACAAGGAACTGGTGCTGGGGCAATTGAAGACGCTGCTGCGGCTCGACGGCGACGCGATGGAGCGGATCGAGCGCGACCTGAAAGCCGCATCGGGGTTCCAGCCGGTCGCGGTCGCCGAGGACATGACCGAGCAGGAATATAGCGCGATTCTCGTGCACCTGCCCGAGCTTCCCGGCATCGCGCCGCAGCGCGGCTTTGCGCGCAACTATCCGACCGGCGCGGCGGTCGGCCATCTGATCGGCTATGTCGGCGCACCGACCGCCGAGGAATATGAGAAGGTCAAGGACCCGCTCTACATCACCCCCGGCTACAAGACCGGCAAGGACGGGCTCGAGAAATATTTCCAGGACATGCTGCGCGGCAAGCCCGGCGCCAAGCGCGTCGAGGTCACCGCGCGCGGCAAAGTGGTGCGCGAGCTTTCGACCCAGCCCGACACGCAGGGCAAGACCGTCCACCTGACGATCGACGCCGACCTGCAGGACTATGCCGCGCGGCGCATGGGCCCCGAATCGGGCGCGGCGGTCGTCATCGATACGCTGACCGGCGACATCCTCGCCTTCGTCTCGATGCCCAGCTTCGATCCGAACAGCTTTTCCGACGGGATCAGCACGTCGGAATATAGCTGGCTGCGCGGCGACGACCATCAGCCGTTGATCAACAAGGCGACCCGCGGCCTCTATCCGCCCGGATCGACGCTGAAGCCGATGGCGGCGATCGCGGCGATCGGGCATGGCATGGATCCCAGCGAGCGCCACACCTGCATTGGCGGCTACCGCCTCGGCAACCGCTTCTTCCGCTGCCTCGGCACCCACGGCAGCCTCGACATGCCGCACGCGATCATGAAAAGCTGCAACAGCTATTTCTACTGGGTGGCCGACCGGCTGGGCTATGACGCGATCGCGCCGACCGCGCGCCTGATGGGGCTCGGCGAGGAATTTCAGCTCGCGGGCAGCAACCAGCGGTTCGGCACCATCCCCGACAGCGCATGGAAGATGAAGAAATACGGCCAGCGCTGGACGGCGTCGGATTCGCTGAATGCGGTGATCGGCCAGGGCTATGTCAGCGTGAACCCGCTTCAGCTCGCCGTCATGGCATCGCGCATCGCCTCGGGCCGCAGCCTCTATCCGCGCCTCGTCAACCGGCAGTTCAAGAACGAGCCTCTGCCCTTCTCCGCCGAAGCGCTCGGGACCGCGCGTCTGGGCATGGACCTGGTCGTCAACGGGCCGGGCGGCACCGCCGGGCGCAGCCGCCTGCCGCTCGACGGGATCACCATGGCGGGCAAGACCGGAACCGCGCAGGTGCGCGGGCTCAACACCGGCAACGGCAAGGGCGGGACGTGGAAGTTCCGCGACCACGGCCTGTTCATCGGCTTCGCGCCGGTCGCCGATCCCCGCTACGCCATATCGGTGATCATCGAGCATGGCATGGGCGGCAGCCGCGCCGCCGCCCCCGTCGCCAAGGACATCCTCACCTTCATCTATGACCGCGAAAAGGGGATGAAGGCGCTCGAGGCGTTCGAGGCGGGCTGGGGCGGCACGATCAAGGAACGGATGGACCGCAACTACGCCGCCTGGAAAGCCGGCATCGCCGCGCCCGATCCGGGGCTCGCGCAATGATCCCCGTCCCGCCCGCCATCCAGCGCGTTCCGTGGAAGCTGATCGCGCTGCTCGGCTCGATCGTCGCATTCGACCTGCTCGTCCTCTATTCGGCGGCGGGCGGAAGCTGGTCGCCCTGGGCGTGGCAGCAGGGCGTGCGTTTCCTGATTTTCCTGGGTGTCATGCTCGGCATCAGCCGTATGCCGCTCCGGATCTTCGAGGATTTCTCCTATCTCGGCTATCTCGGCGTGCTGCTGTTGCTTGTCGCGGTGGAATTGCTCGGCTTCGTCGGCGGCGGCAGCCAGCGATGGCTCAACCTCGGTTTCATGAATCTTCAGCCGTCCGAGCTGATGAAGGTCGCGATTGTCCTCGCGCTCGCGCGTTTCTATGCGCAGCTCCCGCCGGGCAACACGCGCACCTTCACCGCGCTCTGGCCCGCGCTCGCCGCGATTGGCGTTCCCGCCGCACTCGTCATGCTCCAACCCGATCTCGGCACCGCGCTCGCGATCAGCATCGGCGGGGTCGTCGTGATGTTCGTGGCCGGCCTGCCCTTCTGGTGGTTCGGCAGCGCGGCCGGCGCGGGCGCCGCCGCATTGCCCGTGCTGTTCTCGATGCTCCACGATTATCAGCAGAAGCGCATCCTGATCTTCCTCGACCCCGAAAGCGACCCGCTCGGCGCCGGCTATCATATCAGCCAGTCGAAGATCGCGATCGGATCGGGCGGGATCGGCGGCAAGGGCTTCCTCAACGGATCGCAGAGCCACCTCGATTATCTGCCCGAGGGGCATACCGACTTCATCTTCGCGACGATGGCGGAGGAATGGGGGCTGATCGGCGGGCTCGGCCTGCTCTTCGCCTTCTTCCTGCTGATCCGCTGGGGCACGCGCGTCGCGCTGCGCGCCCGCACGCGCTTCGGCCAGCTCACTGCGGCCGGTCTGACGATGACGATCTTCTTCTATATCGCGATCAACCTGTCGATGGTGATGGGCATGGCGCCGGTCGTCGGCATTCCGCTGCCGCTCTTTTCCTATGGCGGTTCGTCGATGCTGACGATCATGACCTGTGTCGGCATCATCCTGGCGGTCGAGAACGACAGCAAGACGGGCAGCCGCCGCTTTCACTGAGGCGCGGCTCAGCCCTCGACGGTGAAGCGCGCCTCCAGCGCCGTTTCCGAACTGCCGCCGACGAACAGCGAGAAGCCGCCCGGTTCGACCACAGGCGCAAGACCGGCATCGAGCAGCGCGAAATCGGCGGCCGTGAGCGTGAAGCGGACCTGTTTGCGCTCGCCGGGCGCGAGCGCGATGCGGGCGAAGCGCTTGAGCGCCTTGACCGGGCGGGTCGTGCTCGCAACCTCGTCGTGCAGATAAAGCTGGACGACTTCCTCGACCGCGAACCGGCCTTCGTTCGCGACCCGGAAGGCGACATCGAGCGCGGCGCCGGGCGCGATCCGTTCGGACGACAGGGTCAGCGCCTCGTAACGGACAGGCGCATATGTCAGGCCGTGACCGAAGGGGTAGAGCGGGGTCCAGGGAGCGTCGACATATTTGGCGCTGTTGCGTTCGCTCTCGCTCGCCGGGCGGCCGGTGCTGCGATGGTCGTAGTGGATCGGAATCTGTCCGACGTGGCGCGGAAAGCTGATCGGCAGGCGGCCCGACGGGCTGACGTCGCCGAACAGCAGATCGGCGAGCGCGGGCCCCGCCTCGACCCCCGGATGCCAGGCCCAGAGGATCGCCGGCGCGCGTTCGGCGAGCGCGCCGATCGTCAGCGGGCGGCCCGCGAAGATCGCCGTCGCCACCGGCTTGCCGAGCGCGAGGACCGCGTCCGCGAGTTCCTGCTGATCGGGCGCGAGGTCGAGCGCGACGCGGCTGCGCGCCTCGCCGCTCATGTCCCAATCCTCGCCGAGACAGAGGATGACCGCATCGGCCGCGCGCGCCGCCGCCAGCGCCGCCTCGCCGCCCGCGGCATGAAGCACCCGCGTGGCGGAGCCGAGCGCCGCGGCGATCCCCTCGCGCGGCGTGATCGCGTCGGCCGCAACCCCGGTCGGCGCCCAGCTTCCCAGCATCGAGCGGCGGTCGTCGGCGAGCGGGCCGATGACAGCGACTGTGCGCAGGGCCCTGGAAAGCGGCAGCACCTGTCCTTCGTTCCGGAGCAGCACCATGCTCTTGCGCGCCAGGTCGCGAGCGGCGGCGCGGTGCTCGCGGCGCAGCGTCGCACGCTTCGCACGCGCGGGGTCGCAGTTGCGATAGGGGTCGGCGAACAGGCCCAGCGCCGCCTTCGCCTCGAGCAGCCGGCGCACCGCAGCATCGACGAGCGCGATATCG
Organism: Sphingopyxis sp.; assembly: GCF_025869345.1. Lineage (GTDB taxonomy): Bacteria > Pseudomonadota > Alphaproteobacteria > Sphingomonadales > Sphingomonadaceae > Sphingopyxis. The sequence goes on along the minus strand of NZ_JAOZVW010000018.1, from coordinate 68,255 downwards.
AGCCTGCCCGCCTCCACTTCGGCGGGCAGCAGGTCGGCGTAGATGCCGCTGACCATATCGATGTCGATCCCGGCCTCCATCGCGAGCCGCCCGGCTTCGGCATCGTCGGCGGCCACGCCGTGCGCGACGAGTTCGCGGATGCCGGTATAATCGCTGACGATCAGGCCGTCGAATTTCCACGCCCCGCGCAGCACGCCGCGCAGCAGGTCGCGGTTGGCGTGCATCGGGACGCCGTTGACCTCGTTGAACGCGGCCATCACGCTCGCCGCGCCCGCCGCGATTGCGGCCTGGAAGGGGGGATAATAATATTCGGCGAGGCGCCGCGGCGACACGTCGGCGACGTCATAGTCGCGCCCGCCCTCGGCCGCGCCATAAGCGACGAAATGCTTGGCGGTCGCCATCATCGCGTCGGGATCCGACAACCTCTGACCCTGGAAGCCGCGCACCCGCGCTTCGGCGAAGCGGCAGGCGAGTTCGACATCCTCGCCCGCGCCCTCGACGACGCGGCCCCAGCGCGGATCGCGCGCCATGTCGACCATCGGGGCATAGGTCCAGTGGAGGCCGTTGGCGGTCGCCTCGACCGCCGCGATCCGCGCCGCTTTCTCAGCCGCCGCCGGATCGAAGCTCGCCGCCTCGCCGAGCGGCACGGGAAAGATGGTGCGAAAGCCGTGGATCACATCGTCGGCGAAAAGCAGCGGGATGCCGAGCCGCGTTTCCTCGACCGCGATACGCTGGAGCCGCCGGGTGGTGTCGGCGCCATAGACGCTGAGGAAGGAGCCGATGCGGCCCGCGCGCACGTCGGCCTCGCTGCCCGCAGGGACATAGGGGCCCGTATCGTTACGCTGCCCACGCGCCTGCGCGAGCTGGCCGAGCTTTTCGGCGAGCGTCATCCGCGCGAGCAGCGCATCGATGTTCACCGCGGCGATGCGCTCCGCCGCCTTCACCCCCGCGCTCGCGAGGACGGCAGCGGCGAGCGCACCGGCGCCGAGAAACTCGCGGCGGTTCAGGTCCGACACGCTCGCCCCTTCGCGCCTTATCGAACCGCGTCGGCGGCAGGGCGCTTGCCCGTCTCGACCCAGCCCTTCAGCGCTTCCCACGTCGCGGTCATCTGTTCGGGCGAGAAGCCGCAGTGCGTATAGCCCTCGACCCCGCCGACCGGCAGCGCCGCCTTCGTCCCCGGCACCGTATATTGGACGAGCCGCTTTTCGTTGCCCGCCGCCGCGACGATGCGCCCCAGCGCCTCCGACTGGGCGTAGGGGACGAGCGAGTCGATGCGGTTGTGGATCGTGACCAGCGGCACGTCGAACCGCCCGGTCGCCTGATGCCAGCGGCGCGCGTTGGCGACCGCAGCCGGGTCCGCCGAAATGCGCTGGACCTTGGCGTTGAAGGCGGCGGCCTCCTCGGCCGTCATCTCGGGGCTCGCATAGACTTTGCCCACGTTGCCATAGATGTTGCCGCCGAGCGTCGCGCCCAGATCGTCCATGCCGAGCGTCACGGTGACGAGCGGAAAGGCGATCGAGGCCACTTCGGGCTCGAACCCGCCGATCGAGGCGACCTGTTTCAGGATGTGTGCCTCGCGCCCGTCGGGGTTCGCCGCCGCCGCCTGCGCCAACATCAGCACCGGCATGGCGATCTGCACGATGCGTCCGTTACGAAAGGCGTCGCTGCTCGCCGCCTCACCCGCGGGCGGGTCCATCGGGAAGGCCGACTTGAGCAGGTCGTGCTCGCCGGGCAAGGCATAGGGCGTGCCTTCGGTCAGCACATTATAAGCGGCGCGCATGTCGATGAGCTGCGCGAACAGGCTTTCCCAGCCGTCGGTGACGCCGCACGCCGAAATCGCGCCGGCAAAGGCCTTCGGATGCTGCTCGATCAGCGACAGGACGATATTGCCGCCCATCGACCCGCCCGCGACAAGCACGCGCTTCGCACCAAGCCTGGTCAGGAAATCGCGCAGGCGGAGCGTGTTCTCGGTCGCGCTCTCGACCCCCATGCCCGCCTTGTCATAGGCGCTGTGGCCCGCGGCATAGCCGTCCTGATAGACTTTCAGCATCATGCCGTTGGTTCCGACGGCGGGCGAGAGCGGGTCCTCGGCCACCGCGACCGGCGAACCCGGCGCCGAATAGCCATGCGCGAAAAGCAGGGCGCCGCCCTTCCAGCCCGCCGGGAAAGCGACCGAGAACTGGTCGCCTGCGAGCTTGCCCGCGAGGACGAAGCCGCCGTCCGGCGCGGGAAGCGTTTTGAGGCTGGTGGCGCCGAGCTTCGCCGCCTTGGCGACCAGCGCCGATTGCGTCGATGTCAGCGTGACCGCCGGGGTCTCCTCCGCATGAAGCGCCATAGGCGCGGCGAAGGCCAACAGCGCGGGCGCCAGCCGCATCGCGAACGATAATCTCATCCCTTTACGCATCATCGCCTCCACTCCTTCCTGCTTTCCTATCTCGGATCGCCAGCAATTCCAGCGTCACGCCGTTGGTCCAGCCGAACCCCGTTTCGGTGCCATATTCGCCGCCCGAGCCCGCCGAACAGGCGACGACGTCATATTTTTCGAGAAGCTGGCCGGTCGCGGCATAATGCGCCTCGACCATCGCGATCCAGCGGTCGGCGATCGCATCGGCAAGCTGCGTCTCGCCATAGCGGCGCAGGCCCGTGATCGCGATCCATTGCAGCGGCGCCCAGCCGTTCGGCGCGTCCCATTGCTGCCCGCTGTCGCACAGCGTCGTCATCAGGCCGCCGCGCCGCAGCAGACGCCGCAACGCCGCCGCGCTCCGCGCCGCACGCTCGCCGCTCGCGAGCCCGGCGAAGAGCGGAAACGCGGCCGCCGCGGTCAGGCGGTCGGAGGACGCGTCTTTGTCGAGATCGAAATCGGCATAATGGCCGCCCCCTTCGTGCCACAGGTGATCGGCGATGGCACGCGCGCGGGCTTCGGCGCGGGCGGCATAATCGGCGGCCATGGCCCGGTCGCCCAGCCCCTCGGCTTCGGCCGCGATCGCCTGTTCGAGCCCGAACAGCAGCGCGTTGAGATCGACCGGAACCAGCCGCGTCGTGCGGATCGAGCCGAGGCTCTGTCCGTCGGCGAGCCACCGAGAGCTGAAGTCCCAGCCGCTTTCGGCCGCGGCGCGCAGGTCGCGCCACAGCGTCCCCGCCTCGCGCGCTTCGGCTTCGGCGGCAAGCGCGACATCCTCGCGCCAGCTTTCGTCGCGCGGGCGGTCGCTGTCGTCCCAATAGCGGTTGAGCAGCGCGCCGTCGGCCAACCGCACGACACGGCGCACCGCGGCCCCGGGCGCGAGGCCGACCGCGCCGTCCATCCAATACTCATGCTCGCGCACCATCCAGCCGAGCCGCTGGCGGCGGCCCTCGGCGCTGACGTCGCGCGACAAAGCAGCCATCAGGTGGAAGAAGGGCGGGTGCGAACGGCTGACATAATAGCTGCGCGTGCCGTTCGGGATATGGCCGATGCGGTCGAGCAGGCTGCCGAAATTGGCGATCATATTCTCGACGAGCTGCTGCTGCCCCGAGCGCGCGAGGCCGAGCATGGTGAAATAGCTGTCCCAATAATAAAGCTCGCGAAAGCGCCCGCCGGGGACGACATAGGCGTGCGGGAGCCAGAGCTCGGACGACCCCGGCGCGGGTTCGCTCGCGGCGCGGGTCAGCAGCGGCCACAGCGCCTCGATATGCGCGGCGAGCGGGCGCTGATCGAGCGGCGGGTCGGCCCAGTCCTGCGGCAGGTCGAAATTGGCGAGGACGAAGCGGCGCAGCCCCTCCCCGCCCTCGGGCTGCTCGGCCTGCCAGTCGGCGAGGATCGCGGCGGGCGCGCGGCGCGGGCGCGCGTCGGCGAAGGTCTTGGAATCGGGGAACAGCCCGCATTCCTGCACCGCCGCGAACAGCGGGCCGAACAATCCGGCGGGGGTATCGACGGCGGTCATGCAGCCGCTCCCGCGACCCGCCGCCGCACGAACGGCAGCGCAAGCGCGACCAGCGCGATCGGGAGCAGCAGCAGATAGAAAGCGGTCGTCCCCGGCAGCGTCTGGAACAAGAGCCCGACGAGGAAGGAGCCGATCGTGCCGCCAAGCGCGGAGAAGATCACGATCAGCCCGATCATCGCCGCGTGGCGCTGCTGCGGCAGCGCGCTAAGCGCCACCGAACAGACGGTCGGATAGATGGGCGCGAGGAAGAAGCCGATCAACGGAAAGAGCCAGGCGGCGGCGGGCGCGCTGGCCCAGCCGATCCCGGCGCGCGGCTGTACCCCTTCGGCCAGCGGCAGCGCCGCGACGACAAGCAGCGCCAGCGCCGCAAGGCAGGCGAGCAACACCGGCAGCCAGTCGATGCGGCGAAGCAGGATGCCCGACGCCAGCCGCCCGAGCGCGAGCGAGGCGACGAAGAGGCTCGACATCTGGACACTCATCGCGGCGGGCAGATGCAATATCTCGCGGTTGAAGGTCGGCAGCCAGGTGCCGACCCCCTGCTCGACCAGCACATAGAGGAACAGTGCGGCGAGCACCGCGGCGGTCGCGGGAAGCGCGGCGAGCGCAAGCATCGCCTTCCACCCCGCCGTTACCGAAGCCCCCTCCCTGTCGACGGGAACCATGCTCTCGTCGAGCCGGACGCCGAGCCAGAGGATGGCCGCGAGCGCGCAGACCGCCGCGAGCAGCCAATAAACGCGCAGCCAGTCGCCCGCGTCGATGAACCAGCCGAAAATCCACGCGCCCGCGAGAACGCCGCCCATGAACACGCCCTCGATCAGGCCGGTAATGCTGGCATGGTCGGCGGGATCGCGCGCGACGAGGCCGATCGCCGAATAGGTCGCGATCTTGGTGACGCCGAACGCCAGCCCGGTCGCCACGAACAGCGCCTGCATCGCCGCAAAGCCGGTCGCGAAGGAGGCGAGCAGGCAGGCCGCCGCCATCGCCGCGAGCACCGCGATCAGCGAGCGGCGATAGCCGAAGGCGGGCACCGCGGCGACGAGCAGGAAAGAGGCGGCGACGACCGACAGATCCTTGCACGCCTCGAGCGTCGATCCCATCGGCTTGCTGATCCCGAACTGGGCGATCGATTGCAGAATGACGGTTCCGACGCTGTTCATCAGCAGGCCGAGCAGCGCATAGGTGAGCGCGAGCGAGGCGATGGTGCGGGTTCGCATCAACGCGCGCTTCGTCCCAGATGCCGGTCGAAGAAGGAGGCGATCAGCCGATACGCTTCCATCGATTCGGGCATGTCGGGCCAGACGAAGAAGGCGTGCGGCAGGCCGTCGAACAGATGAAGCTCGCTCGGCACTCCCGCCGCCGTCAGCCGCCGGTCGGCGAGCGTCAGCGCGCTGACCGCGAAATCGCGTCCGCCCGCGAGCAGCAGCGTCGGCGGCATCGCCTTGATCTCGTCCGGCGAGGCGAGCGGATAGGCAGCGGCATCGCTCGCCGGGACATCCTGCATATAGGCCAGCGGCAGCACGTCGGGGAGCGCGGGCACGGGCAGCGCCGCGCCGCCGGTGATCGGTCCGGCCAGATACGGACTGTCCCCCGAATAGGGCGCGCCGGTGCCGCAGAAGGTGCCGATCGCGCCGGGGCGCGGCAAGCCCTGACGGCGTATCCACGCGGTCGCCTGCGCGGTGATGACGCCGCCCGCGGAGCAGCCGTAGATGCCGATATTCTCCGGCCGATAATCTTTGAGCAGCGCCTTGTAGACCGCGGTGACGTCCTCCGACGCCGCTGGATAGCGATGCTCGGGCGCGAGGCGGTAATCAACGGTCACGACCTTGACGCCCATCGTCGCGGCGACCGGGATCGCCTCGACCAGCGCGCCGCTGCCCGACCCCCACATGAAGGCGCCGCCGTGGACGTTGACGAGCACGCGCGCGGCATTGCCCTTGGCGATCCCGTCCGCGGGTTCGACGATGTCGACGGTGACGCCATTCATCACCGCGCCCTGCTCGCGGGTCCGGAAATGCTTCCGCATCTCGGCGAGGCGGTCGTCGTTGTAGCGATCGTAAAAGGCGCGCTGCTTTGCAACATCGGTCGCGATGTCGGCGGGTGCGGTCGCGGCGGCCATGCGCTGGAGCACGGCCTGCGCCTCGTCGCTGAGCTGGTTCGACACCGGCAGGGTGAAGGCCGGCACCGCGAGCTGGGCCGCAGTCGGTGTTGCCGCTGCGAGCGCGGCAGCGGCGAGCACTATCCTCATGGTCATTCTCCCAGCCGCTCAGTGAAGAAGCGCGCCATCACGGCGAAGGCGGCATCGCTTTCGGGCGCATCGATATAGGCCCAGAAGGCGTGCGGCAGCCCGTCGAACACCACCAGCTTCGCGGGCGCGCCCGCCGCGTCGATCGCACGGCAGAAGTCGGCGGTGCCGCTCAGCAGGAAATCGCGCGTGCTGGCAAGGCAGAGCGTCGCGGGCCAGCCGGTCAGGTCGCCGCGTTGCGGCGAGACGAGCGGATCGCTCACCGCCCGTCCGCCTGCGTAGAGCGCGGCCAGCGCATCGACGCCCGATGCATCGGCGAACAGCCCGGCGCTGTCGCCGACCCGCGACAGGTCGGCAGCGCCCGAGAAGAAGCCGAGCGCGGCGGGCTGCGGCAATTTCTCTGCGCGCAGCCGGGCGACGAGCTCGGCCGACAGGATCGCGCCCGCGGACGTGCCATAGACGCCGATCCGCGCCGGATCATGGTCGGCCAGCAAGGCGCGATAGACGGCGAGCGCATCGTCGACCCCGGCCGGAAAGACATGCTCGGGGGCCAGGCGATAGCGCACCGCGACGACGCGATAGCCGGTGAGCGCCGCGACCGCGGCATTCTCGCTGATCGACCCCGCATCGACGATGAAGCCGCCGCCATGAAGATTGAGCAGGACCGGCGCCTTCGCCGCGCCCTTGGCGGGAGTGAAGATGCGGACCGGAACCCCGGCGATCGCATCCTCCTTCATCGTCACGCCATAGCGCGCGAGGCGCGGCACGCCGATTTCCTGCTGGATCGCGTCGATCCGCGCGCGGCGTCCCGCGATATCCGCGGGTTCGGGCGAGCGCGCGGCATCGGCGGCGAGCCCCGCCTTCGCCTCGGGCGACAGGAAGTCGGGCCATGGCGCCTTGACCGCCTGCGCCTGCGCCGTCGCCGATGCGAGCCCCGCTGCGAGCAGCAACACCAGAAGAGGCCGGATCATCCTGCCCGAACTCCGCCCGCCCGCGCGATCGCGCCGAGCCGTTTCGCGCTCGGCTTGACCGTCCGCTTGAAGGTCCGCCGGTCGACCGACACCAGCCCGAATTTCGGGCCATAGCCCGACATCCATTCGAAATTGTCGAGCAGCGACCAATGGATATAGCCGAGCACCGGCACGCCGTCGTGCCGCGCCGCCTCGACCGAGGCGACGGCTTCGGGAATGAAACGCTCGCGTTCGCTATCGTCGGCGGCGTCGATGCCATTCTCGGTCACCATCACCGGCAGCCCCGTCGCCTTGTAGGCATAACGCACGACATTGCCGATCGCGGCGGGAAACCATTCGCCGCCGCCCGGCCGCTTCGGCGCATCGGCGGGCGGATCGACGTCGCGGTCGGCGCCGACAAAAGCGCGGCCATAGGTCTGCACGCCGATGAAATCATCCTTGTCCATCACCGCGAAGAAAGGGCCATAGACTTCGGCGCGCTTGCGCTCGATCCCGCTGTCCGCGCCGACTGCGACATTATCGGGAATGGCAAGGCTCATCCCGATCGGCAAATCCGAACGCACCGCGCGGATCGCCGCGCGCGCCGCGACATGCGCGGCAACGACGCCGGAGATCATCGGCGCCGGATCGCCCGCGTTGAGCAGCGAGAAGCGATCGGACCCGCTCGCCTTCGCCGCCGCCGCACAGCAAGCCGCGACCGCATCGCGCATCGCCTGCGATAGCGGGTGAATGGCCCAGTTGCCGCCGAGCGCCAGATTGGGCTCGTTGAAGGTCAGCGCATGGCTGATCCCCGCCGCCATCGCGCGCGCGACCCGGTCGCAATAGCGCGCGAACAGGTCGGGCGCGTCGGGATTCTCCCACCCGCCCGCCGCCGCGAACCAGCGCGGGGTGGTGAAATGGTTGAAGGTGACGACCGGCGCCAGCCCCTGCTCGCGGCAATGATCGACGATACGCGCATAATGATCGAGCCAGGCCTGGCTGAACTGCCCCGGCGCCGGCTCGATCCGCGACCATTCGACCGAGAAGCGATAACAGTTGAGCCCGAGCGCCTTGACGATCGCGACGTCCTCGCGCCAGCGGTGCAGGCTGTCGCACGCATCCCCCGACGGCTCGGCGAAGATGGTCGGCTTCACCTGCTCGAGCAGCCAGATGTCGGCATTGATATTGTTACCCTCGACCTGATGCCCCGCGGTCGCGGCGCCCCAGAGGAAGGGATGCGAGGCGGGAGCCGCGCGGAGAGGGCCGGCCGCGGCGGCGGCGACCGCCGCAGCGCCGAGGCCGATCATCTCGCGCCGGTCGAACCGGGTTCCGGCCGTCATGCCGGGCTCAGAAGCGATAGCGGGCCTGCACGCCATATTGCGCCGGCTCCCCATAGATCGAGTTGATGAAACCCGAATTATTATAACCGGGATTGGCGGTGACGCGATATTCCTTGTCGAAGATGTTGGTGCCGTAAACCGCGAGGTCGATCGGCGCGCCGAACATATTGTTCCACTCGAAGCGCAGGTTGACGAGGCCATAACCCGCGATCGTGTCGAACGGCTGCGCTTCGGGGGTCACGCGCTGGCTCGACTGATAGGTCCAGTTCGCGTTGAACGCCATCTCCCCCACCCCTTCGACGGGCGGCAGATCGATCCGCCCATTGAGGCTGAACTTGTGCTTGGGTACGAAGGAGAAAGGCGTTCCCGACAGGTCGCGGCTCGGCTGCGCCGCGGTCAGCGCCGAAGGGATTTCGGGGATCGCGATCGAATCATATTCGAGATATTTCGCCGAATTATAGGAATAGACCGCGCTGAACGTCAGACCGCGCACCGGCACGAGTTGCCCCTCGAACTCCAGCCCCATGACCCGGGCCTTCTTGGCGTTGGTCAGAATGTCGGACCCCGCGATCGACGCGCGCTGGATCACCTGGATATCATTGTACCAGGTATAGAAGGCCGAGATGTTCGTGCGGGCCCTGGCATCGCCGCCCAGATTCCAGTCCTTCTTCACTCCGAGTTCGAGGTCGGTCACCTGTTCCGGCCGAACCGCGAACAGCGGGTGTTCCTCGCCAAGAAACAGTGAGACGATCGGGTTGGTGGCGCCCGATTTATAGCCGCGCCGCGACACCACATAGAGCAGCGTGTCGGGGTTGGCCTGCCAGTCGAGGCCGACCTGCCACGTCGGTCCGTTGCTCTTGCCGTTGAAGCTCGGCGTCGTGCAATTGGGGTAATAGAGGGTCGGGAAACCGCCCGCCGCCACCGCCTTGAAGGCGTCATAGGTGCAAAGATCGGCGTTGAGCCCGATCACCTGCGCCGCCTGTTCGGGCGTAATGAGGCCGACGGCCGCGAGCTGATTGAAGACGTCGTAGCTTTCGGCCGCCTGATAGGCCTGGATCTCGCCGCCGAAACGGTCCCAGGTCCAGCGGAAACCCGCGGTCGCGGTGAGGTCGGGCGTCAGCTTATATTGCGCCTGCGCATAGATCGCCTTGCTCTGCGCACTGACGCGCGCGGCCGGCTGAAGGCTGAGCGCGGGGAGCAGCGGCCCGTCGACGCCCAGCGCTGCCTGAAACTCCGGCGGCAGAATGATCGGACCGCCGCCGAGGATGCCGCCGAACTGCATCGGATTGACGGTCTGGAAGGTCAGCGGCGACGGCGTCTTGTCGTCGAGGAAAAAGCCGCCCGCCTGGATGCGCAGCGTGCCGTCGTCATAACGGAGCTGCAGTTCCTCGGTGATCGTGCGCAGGTTATTGTTATAGCTGCCGGGATAGGCACCGAGCAGGTCGGCGATCGGCAGCGGGGTCGAATCGCGGTCGGTCGCGCTCGTCGAGCGGGTGCGCGCGTAGCTGAAGACATTCTTCAGCGTCAGCGTGTCCGACAGGTCGAATTCGGTGTTGTTGAGCGCGAGAAACGCTTTCGCGACTTCGCGGGTGGGAACGCTGAGCGCCGTCTCGCGCACGCCGCGTGCCTGCTGTTCCAGCAGATAGGGCTGGAGCAAAGCGGCATAGGGCCGATCGGGATTGACCGCGAGCAGGATGCTGCCGCCGCCATGCTCCTTCACATTGACGAAGCTGACCGCAGTATAGCTGCGGATCGTGTCGGTGGGGTTGAACTGCAGGCCGAAGCGCAGGCTGTAATTGTTGCGGTTGAGATAGTCGAAGCCCGTGACGGCATCGCGGACATAGCCGTCGCGCTTGTCGAACTGCCCGGCAACGCGGATCGCGAGCTTGTCGCCGACCAGCGGGATATTGAGCGCGCCCTGCCCGCTGCGCCGATCATAATTGCCGAGCGTCAGGTCGGCATAGCCTTCGACGACGCCCATCTTCGGGTGCATGGGTTCGAGCAGCACCGCGCCGCCGGTGGTGTTGCGGCCGAACAGCGTGCCCTGCGGGCCCTTCAGCACCTGAAGCGAGGCAAGATCGAAAAAGCTGCCGGGTCCGCTGACGCTGGTCGGCACTTCGGCGAAATAGCCGACGACGCCCGGACCGCTGCCCGTGCCCTGCCCCGTGCTGCCGCCCATGCCGCGGATCGAATAGGTTTCCTGATTGCGCGCAACGTCGCCGACAACCGACAGCGACGGCGTGTAATTCTGAAGATCGGTGCCGTTGTTCACGCCCTTTTCGCGCAGATTGTCCTGGTTGAAGGCCGTGATCGCGATCGGCACCTGCTGCGCGCGCTCGTCGACGCGGCGCGCGGTCACGATGATCTCGTCGAGCCCGCCCGCGGCCGAATCGGCTTCCGGCGCGTCCTGCGCCAGCACCGGCGCGGGAACGGCGGCCAGCGCCAGCGGCGCCACGCCCCAGCAAAGCGACATCCAATATTTGCGCGTGATTGCCATCGATCATCCTCCCTCGGCGGGCTGTGTCACCCGTTCGCTGATTCTGATAGATTTTTATGAAATGCATTTCAACAACAAGTTTCATAGCATTGCGATCGAGCATTGCGCGCGCGGCATCGCTGCCATATGAACGGCCTATGGCGGCCCGGAACAGCGATACGACCACGATGCCGCGCATGACACGCCCGACGATGGACGACGTCGCGCGTATTGCAAAAGTTTCAAAGCCGACCGTCTCGCGGGTGCTCAGCGGCAGCCCGCTGGTCAGCGCCGAGACGCGCGAGCGCGTGCTCGCGGTCGCGCGCGAACAGGGCTATGCGCCGAACCGCAACGCGCAGAAGCTGCGGCGCGAACGCGCCAACGCGATCGCGGTCGTGCTCGACTTCGGATCGCACCGCCAGGGCGCGATCGGCGACCCCTTCATCTTCGAGCTGCTCGCGGGCATTTCAGAAGCGCTGTCGGTGCGCGATCTCGATCTGCTGCTGTCGCCGTCGGGGCTCGATACGGTCGAGGGTTTCGTCGATCTCCACCGCTCACGCGGCGCCGACGGTTTCATCGTGCTGGGACAGGGCGCGCGCGATGCGCTGCTGCGGAAGGTCGCGCGCAAGGACATTCCGATGGTCGTATGGGGTGCGGTCAGCGACGCGAGCGGCTATTGCGCGATCGGCAGCGACAATTTCCTGGGCGGCCGGCTGGCGGGCGAGCGTTTCCTATCCTGCGGACGCCGCCGCTGGCTGTTCGTCGGCAACCGCCAGCACGAGGAAATCCGCCTGCGCTTCGAGGGATTGCAAGCGGCCGCTCGGACAGGCCAGGACATCGAGATCGAGGTTCTTTCGATCGAATCCATGGCCTTTTCGGCGGTTCACGACCAGGCGCACACCTATCTGAAGGCCTGTGCCGAGCGGCCCGACGCGGTCTTCACCTTTTCCGACACCGCCGCGATGGCGGTCATCGGCGCCTTCAACAAGGAAGGCCATCTGACCCCGCGCGATTATTCGCTCATCGGCTATAACGACATTCCGCCCGCCGCCCATTTCACCCCGTCGATCACCACGATCGCGCAGCAGACCGGGGTTGCGGGGGCGCTGCTGGTCGAGAAACTGATGCAGACGCTGGATGGTGGGCGGCCGCGATCCGCCATGCTGCCGACCCAACTCGTCGCCCGGCAGACATGATACCGCCTTGGCCGAAAAGCCCCCGGCCGGCCGCTCCATTTCGCGGCGACCCGATCCTGGCGGAAAAAATATCGGCAAAGGCCATTGCCATGCGCGAATGAGCATGATAGCGGGCCGCTCTCTTCGCAGCACAAGGTTCCCCGGAGCCGCTGAGAAGACCGCCGAAAACCGGCAGTGGACGCATAGCTCAGTTGGTAGAGCAGCTGACTCTTAATCAGCGGGTCCTAGGTTCGAGCCCTAGTGCGTCCACCATATTTCAATGACTTAGATGTAGGCGGCTCGCCTTGCCTCGTATCGGGGCACCATCTGGGCACCAGGCAAAATTCCTGCCCTGCAAAACGCTACCGAAAGCCTGAATTAGCCGTTGTCGATGCTACCGCGAATGCGGGATGCTACTTCGTCGGCCTCCGCAACGAGCGTGAGTATCTGAGCACGTATCACATCTAGGCGCTGCCGATCGGGCGTGGACGTCAGTCCGTCTTCCACTCGGCCGTAAACTTGTATGTATCGATCGATGAGAGCTGCGCGACGCGCCCGTTCCGGCTCGTCGAGTTCGAGTCCGGCAAGGTGCGCTTGCCACGACTTGTTGCCCTTCCGCGAGTTGCAAGGCTTACAGCAAGGAAGCAGGTTTCCGAGGCGATGGCCATAACCGCTGAACCGGCTGTCCTTGACGGTTGCGAAGACGTGATCCCACGTTTCCGCTGCATCACCGCAATATGCGCAAGATAGGTCGTTGTCGGGGTCATTGCCAAGTAAGGTGACGGCTTCCCGGACCCGCGCTTCATCGAAGGAGTCATGCGGCGCGATAGCGGCAGCGAACATGTGGTTGATGGTTGTGCGCCGCCTTACAAGCATTCGATAAGGCCTGAGGTGAGACGCAATACTTCGTAGGCGCATGCATATCCTCTGCCACCTGCCAGCCGACACCGCCAGACCGACGGCCCTGACTGCGATAAAATTCGTCTGCAAGGTACCGACCTGCCCCCGATGTGCCTAACTTTCTGCCGGCACAAACTGTTGTGGATCATAGGAGATTTTAGGGCTGCCATTTGCGCATATGCTCGATATGATGCGCGCAAGGAATCGATGTGTGCGGCTACGCCAGAGCTGGAAATGAGGGATTAGAGATTGCTTCGAGACCAGCACCCAACACGGCAGGAAGCCGGTGACTGTACCGCCGCAGGCTCAGCCTGCAATTCAACGTTCAAGATAGCATCTTTCTTCGCCGGAATAGGCGGTTTCGATCGTGCCTTTGAACTCGAAGGTGGCGAAGTCGTATACCAATGCGAAAAGGATCGGTTTTGCCGCGCTGTGCTAAAGCGCCACTGGCCCGACAGCGCGATCGCCACAGACATACGGCAAATCGAGGCATCGGAGATACCTGATGCGGACATCTGGACCGCAGGCTTCCCCTGTCAGGACGTCTCGTTAGCTCGTGGGAACCACGGCCGTACCGGCCTCAAAGGGAACCACACGAGCTTGTTCTTCAAGCTCGCCGACCTCGTAGCGGAGTGCCGCCCCCAGGTCCTGTTGCTGGAGAACGTAGTCGGCCTTCTGAACTCTCATGGTGGCCTCGACTTCGCTATAATCCTGCGAGAACTGACCTCGCATGGGTACGCGGTTGCTTGGCGAGTTATGAATGCCCGCTACTTTGGAGCGCCACAGTCACGACCTCGGGTATTTCTATGCGCTTGGCGTGGTGACTACCATAGTGCTGTCAAAGCACTATTTGAGGAGACGCCTGGAACGAAACCGGGGCCAGAGCGGACGGGCTTCATCACCGAATGTAGCCATGCCAAGACAGGCGCAAAGGTTCCGCTCGTGGCTTATTGCGTGTCCGCCACGTCCGGTCGGCACACCGGTCTTGATTGGAGTCGCTCTTACGTCTCGTACGCGGACGCAGTGAGACGGCCGACGCCGACCGAAAGCGAACGGCTGCAAGGGTTTCCTGCTGACTGGACAATCCCATCAGATGACTATCGCCCACCGGCTCGCGGCTTGGATTCCGAGCGCTACAGGGCAGTTGGGAACGCCGTAGCAATACCGGTAGTCCAATGGATTGCAAACCGGCTCATGCCGCTGCTTCGAAACTCTCACCCATCGAACACGCAGGATCTAAAAAGCGCCGTCCTAGAACTTGCCCCAGATCTGAAGAATCGCACTTCGATCGTCCTTTTCGATGAGATTGAGACAGATCTAGACGAGGGTCATTTCCAACGGCGTTGGAAGTCAGGCGGCTGCGCGTTCAACAATGTCATTGTGGAAGGTGTTGCACCGGCGGCACCGACCAAAATCGTCAATTCTTCGTTCGTGGACGCACTTGATGAAAGCTTGCCGGACGATCGATACTTTCTCACACCGAATGCCGCAACCGGCATCCTGCGTCGAGCCGACGCGCTGGGGCGCAATCTTTTTCGCCCGATGCGGCAAGCCCTAGAGATTTTGGTCAAAAGGACTACTGTAGCCCCAGACAATGGAGCAGTAGTAACCGGAGAAGCAGTTGGCCAGTCCCGCATTCGTACGGCTCGGACCGAGCAGTGCTGCCAAGTCGCAGGAACTTGATAAGACTCCTGCGGGTCCCTACTCCCATGACGTTGAGCTTGAGTGCGCTCAAGTCCCAGGCGGCTTCGACGCAGGTTCTCCCGTTTGGCTGTGGTTGGGCAGCGACAACAACAAGGGTCAAGCGACCGATTGGACGCAAGGCATCCGGGCTCTCGGATGGTGCGCTCAGAAGGATGCCTTGGGTGGTTCTCGGTACCGGATCGTTATCACTGACCTGCTGATGCTGCCCCGCTCCGTCGAGAAGCTTGAGCTGCTTCAGGCGTCGCCGGAGACGTATGCCCGATCGCTTTCCGAAGCAGCTATCATCGGTCTTAATAATTACTCGTCGCAGGTCGTACAGCTGCTCACGCCGAAAGAGTTCGCGACCATCGGTGCGATCATTGCTCGCCTGCTCCCCGAATCGCGCGAAGGACTGTTTGATGCGCTGCCGGATGCAGCTGAGATTGAGCTGATCGAACGTCCGTCCGTAGCGAAAGCTCCAAATCCGATCGACGAGGACCACGACCCGATCGAGATCGGCGACGACGATCCATATCTCCAAGCTGTTCGACACAGTATCGAAGAGGACGAGATGGGCGGCGTCTTGTTCGTCGGCGTGCCGGCGACAGGTAAGACTTGGTATGCACGGCAGGTAGCCCGCAAGCTGACGAGCGACAATCGCCAGCGCATTCGCGAGATACAGTTCCACCCGTCCTATCAATATGAAGACTTCGTTGAAGGGTACGTACCTGACGCCCAGGCTGGCTTCCGCCTGGCACCGAAGCACCTTCTTGAAATGATCGAAGAAGCGAACAAGACAGACGAACCGGTCGTAATGATCATCGACGAGTTTAGCCGAACCGATCCCGCCCGCGTTCTCGGTGAGGCGCTCACCTACATGGATGGCCCGATGAGAGGCGTCCCGTTCTACCTGCCATCGGGGCGCAAGATCGCAATCCCGAAGAACCTCGTCTTCCTCGCGACAATGAACCCTGACGATCGCTCGGTCGACGATATTGACGACGCGATGGATCGCCGTTGGGGCAAGGTCACTCTCGAACCGAGCGCCGACAAAGTTCGCGAGTTCCTGAAAAAGAACGGGGCTGATGGGGCCTTCATCGCTGCCACTATCCAGTTCTTCCAGACTGTCCAGAAGCACGCGCCGCTTGGCCATGCGCTGTTTCGACGTGTCAAGGACGCGCCATCGCTCACGCGTTTGTGGGACACGCAGCTCAAGTACCAGATGCACAAGAGGTTCCGGTTCGATCCGGCGGGACTTACTGAGATCGAGACGCTTTGGGCTGAATGCAAGGCGGCTTTGCAGCCAACGGCACCCAAAACCGGCCCTGGGGCCGCAGCCGAATCCGAGCAGATCGCGGCCGAATAAGATTGGCAAACGGCGCTGAACATCGGCTGCTCACAGTCGCGTCT
This sequence comes from Sphingopyxis sp., assembly GCF_025869345.1. GTDB lineage: Bacteria > Pseudomonadota > Alphaproteobacteria > Sphingomonadales > Sphingomonadaceae > Sphingopyxis. The sequence continues at coordinate 52,159 of NZ_JAOZVW010000018.1, read as the reverse complement.
CGCAGCTCTGTCGAGCTGCCGCTCTCCGCAGTCTTGGCGGACGGCGCCATAGAGGTTTACCCACAGGTCGAGAGCAAGGGCCTACTGTTCCTCCAATTCCAAGGAGGTCGCGTCATTATTACGGCCGGCAAATACATCGGCCTGATCCCGCTCACGCCGAACATATCAGTCGAAGTGAGGCCGAAGCTACCAGTGAGTAATCTCGCCCATATTCTTGACCATGCACGAGCTTCGCTGGGCAGCGTCGCGCTTGATCGCGTGTATGAGCTTGGTGGCGATCAAGGTTCCACGATACTGGAGTTTCTACTGAGCAACCTGCTGAGCGCACTCAGAGAGGTTCAAGCGCGCGGTTACCTAAAAACGTACGTCCGCCGCAGCGAAGCCGGATTGCCGCGCGGCCGTATTTTGGTTGGTCAGACCGTTAAGTCGCTTTGGAGCCGAGGCGAGAGGCACAGGGTGGCGACCGAGGCATTCGAGCAGACGGTGGACGTTTCACCGAACCGAGCGATTAAGCAGGCGCTGGAATGCGCGATGGTCGCCCTCCGGCGAGCAATGCCGGAATCGCCGGTGCTAAAGCGAGCCAACCGCTTCTTTGTCGAATTTCCCCGCACTGTGACGAATTTTCGAAACTCGGATCTCGTAGCATGCGCAGAGTTGCTCCGCTCGCGGTCGTTACCAGCGTCCCGTGATTATTACTATCGGCCATTGGAGATCGCCACACTGATCCTGTCGCGCGCTTCTGTCTCGCTTGAGCACACCGGCGGTAATGTCGAACTCGAAACGTTCGTCCTCGACTTCGAAGACGTGTTCGAGAGATATCTCAGACGGACTCTACAGCTCCGCGCACCGGACCCGTTCGTTGTCAAGGATGGCAATGGAGACGGGGCTCGGCCCCTTTACGACGACCGGCCTGAGCCGCCCGCCCACCCGGATATCGTCGTGAAACATGCGCAATGGCCGCCATTAATCGTTGATGCCAAGTACAAGAACAAACCCGATCGAGCCGACGTGAACCAAGTGGTCACCTATGCGGCATGCTATCGGACAAACACCGTCATCCTCGCGTACCCTGCCAAAGGCCCGACTCAAACAGGGATGAAGCTGCGCGGCACGATCAACGGAGTGCGCGTGTTCGGTTACGGCTTTGACCTGGCCGCCGAGAACTTGCTCGACGAGGAAGAAAAATTCGCAAATGCGATAACGGGGGTAGTCCCTGCTCCAGCCGTTGAGGAAATGGCCGCTTAGAGATGACCGATCATCTCTCGGCTGAGCGCCGTTCTGCCAACATGGCTCGGATTCGAAGCACAGACACCAAGCCGGAGCTGGTAGTCCGGAGGCTGCTGCATGGCTTAGGTTATCGCTATCGATGTCATCGGCGCGACCTTCCCGGGAAACCTGACTTGGTTTTTACTAGCCGCCGCAAAATCGTGTTTGTGCATGGCTGCTTTTGGCATCAACATCCGGGATGCCCGAGGGCGACCCGCCCTAAGTCGAGTAAGTCATATTGGCACCAGAAGCTCACTCGCAACGTAGAGCGAGATGAGGTGTCGAGGTCCCAGCTGGAGGACGAAGGTTGGGATGTCCTGACGGTTTGGGAATGCGAAACGAAACGACCTGACCTGAAGAAGCGTCTTCAGCAGTTCCTAGGCCCTACTCGCTACAGCTAATGATTGTGCGGCCCATCACCGTGCTGTTGTGGAAACTTCGGTCTTCGTCGCGCCGGAAGGCATTCCAACCGAACGAGCATTTGCGCCGAACATTGATCCCTTTGGTTTAACTCAGACAAGGCGCTTGCCGTTAATCTTAAAGTCGTTGTCGTTTCCGCCAGTGATTGAACCACCGGGTCCAACTCTGGTTCGGCGGCCAATCTTCGCCGTCGCGTTTGATCCTGACGACCTCTAACCGGTTGAAGCCGGTGCGAACACCTTCGATCGTCACAGGACAATCGAGATACCGTGAGAAGCGTCGGCTCGGTTCGAGTTCCCATTCTCCGCCTTCACGGACAGCAATGAAGAAGCGATAGCCCGGCCGCCGTTCTATGATGCCTCGGATCGTGTGAAGCGTGCCTAGCGGCATGGGGTTGTCCGTCGATGCATATCCACCTCTCGTTGTAGTCGATGAGTGACATCGATAAGAAAGCGGCGACCGTCTGGCAAAGTGAATTGTCACCGATTGTCTGTAGACTGATTGGCTACATGACGGTCCATGTCGCGCAATGGATATTCGGGAACGTCTTGCGAGAAATCTGCGCCTGCTGCGGCAGGAAAAGGGTTGGTCGCAGGAAGCGTTCGCGGACGAGGCGGGCTTGCACCGCACCTATATCAGCGACCTTGAGCGTGGAGCGCGCAACCCGACAATTACCGTGGTGGACAAGCTCGCTATTGCCTTGGGCGTCACGCCGGGGCGGCTACTCGATTAGGCGCTGCACCTGCCCCAAACCACAGTATTTCGCTGAAAAGCCAGCTTGAGAGACACACAGCCGCCGTCCGAAGAGCCGGAGGCTGGGCCTGAGACCGGAGAGTTTCGGATGTATATTGCCGTCCGAGATGCAGGAGGTTTTTATGGGCGGCATTGGATCGGGCGCGCGGCGCTCAACACATATCGGCAATGTTGAGGATACGCTGGCGCTCGACATTCGCGTTTTGCGGCGGCTGGGCGTCGTTCGCCCCGGTGGATGCACATGCGACACGGTGCACTGGACGATTGGCGGCCTAAGCAGCACCAGCACGCGCCTTCGGATCGATCTCAGCGACATTGAACGCGGTGGCGTTATGGCAATCAACGCCGATATGCCCGGTGGCACCATCAAGCAGCACATTGCTATCGAAATGTTGCCATCACCATTCGGAGGCCATCGCTGCTACTTCATCTGTCCGTTCACCGCTCGGCGCTGCGAGGTGATCTACTATGCTGGAGGCCGGTTCGCCTCTCGCGAGGCACAGCGGCTAAGCTATGCGGTGCAGGGCATGAATGATCTATCCCGTGCCCGCCGGAAGACCGCCAAGCTGCGCAGCCGCCTCTGCGGGTCGGGAAGTCAACCGCGCCCGCGTGGGCGCAATCGCATCGATACCGTGCGATGCCTCCGCGAAGCAGAATATGAAGCAAAGACCCTTTACCTTGATCGCCTGCGCGCCCTTGCCGATTAGTCTGGTGCCCATCGGATGCCCGGCAAAAGACGACAACCCGCCCGAGATTCCAATTTCCGCGCTTTGGGCAAGGTGACAGCCTGATTTGGAATCAGCGGGTCCTGCCCGAATTGCGCGATGTGGCGCACCGGCACCCACGCGAAAATCAGCGGGCCTTGCGCGGGGTTTTTCCTGACTTCCCCGTCCCTATGATCTTATTGGGAAGATGGTCAACGAAAGGAGGCCATCTTGCCCAACGACGAACCGCTCGATCGACTGCACCTGATCGATCATGCCCGTGCGCTCTTCCCCGGCGCGACAATCGACGTGATCTACACACCTGATGAGATCATCCACATTGAGGTGGACGGGCACCGCTACACCTTCGAGATCGGCAGCGATGATGACGAATATCTTTTCACCGACGGGAAAGCGTCATTCTCGATCCCGCTCATGGAAATCGACTGGGATTTCTAGGATTTCTCCTGACACGCCTTCCGAATCCGCCTTAATGGAAAGGTCGTTCAACAACCAAGGAGTGAACGACATGACCACTACGACGAACCCGACCGCCCCCGCCCCGACTGCAAAAGTCGAACCCGATACTGGCACCAAGGCGGCCAGTTCCAAGGACACCCCGAACATGGTCACGCTCGACCAGCTTGCCCGCGAATTGAACATGCCGCCCCGTGACGCCCGGATGCTGCTGCGGCTCGCTGCGAAGCAAACCAAGCTTTACCCGACATTGGGCAAAGATCATGCCGCGCGCCAGCCGTGGCAGTGGACTCCGGGATCGAAGGCGCTGGAGGAAGCCCGCAAAGCTTTGTCCGCAACGCCGACCGTCTGAGGCGCGTTCGGGGGCATCGGTCAGCCCGGTGCCTCTCGCGCCGTGCCCAATCCAACATTTCAGGTTTTCATGTTTTCAACGCCAGGAGCATCATGAAAAGCGCCGGGGCGACACGGAAACGCATGATGCAACTTCCGCCCCCACCCCGGCGATGAAAACTTGGAAACTTGAATAGTTGGATTACTCCGGCGGGAGCGACCAGAACCAGATTTTGCCCTGCTTGGCGGTAATGATGCCGAGTTCCTTCCGCGCTCGGTCAAGGGTGGATGCACTTATCGTCCGCGCCTCGCCCTGCGATTTGAGCGCCGCAGCCGCCTTGGGGCCACCGGCCAGCGCCTCAAGCAGATATTCCTTGGCTACCTCCCTTTCATCCTGATCCGGGCCGCGCATGGATGTCTCGCCCGAAAAGAAGTCATCGGCGGTAATGTCGGTGAACTTGTCGAAGCCGATCTTCGGCTGCTCTCCCTTCCGACCATCGGCATCGCCCATCGTGAACAGCATGGACTCCCCGCGTTCGAAGTTCGTCTTCATGTGGAACACGATGAAGCCCCGGACACCGTCGCTGCGGCGGGCAAGGCCAAACTGATTGCGCGAGATACCCACGAAGTCGGTCGATCCCAGCCCCTTCTTCATGGCCTTGTCTTGGGCACCTTTGCCGAAGTGACGGACGCAGATAATCGCACACTTTCGGTTCATCGCGATCTCGCCCAAGCGTGACATAAACTCGCGCACGTCGATATTGCTGTTGCCGTCAACGCCGGACATGAAGGCCTGAATGGGATCAAGGATAACGAGATGGGGTCGCTTTTCGGCAATTTCGCCATCCATCCACTCGACCATTTCCGCTGTGAGCTGGAACTGCCGCGACTGGATGAACACCCGCGACAGGTCCGCACCGTTCGCTTCCAGCCGCTTCTTGATGACCGCGCCCGGCAGGTCCTCGAAATTGAACAGGAAGCAATTGGCAGGTTCAAACCGGTCCCCGTTAGGCAACTTGTCGCCACGGCTCAGACGCGCGCAGAGCCAAACGCAAAGCTGACTCTTCCCGTCGCCGGGATCACCGTCCAACAGCCCGAGCGTGCCAAGGCAGATGTATGGATACCATAGGAAATCAAGGCGCTCTTCCGGGATTTCCGAGAACGGAATGATCTGGGGCAAGGCCTTGACCGGATATCGCGAGACGCTGCGCGCGATTTGCCTGACCTCGCGATCCGGCAATGGTTTTTCCGACATGGTGCGGTTCAACGTCTTTAGCGTTTCCAGCACCGCCGCTCGCGGCACCCCCTTGGCGTGCATGTATCCCGCGAACTGCGTCATGGTGGAATTGCGCAGCCCAACGGGGATCGGCCCGCCTCCGCCCTCATCGGACGATTCTTCGGGCCGTTCGGACATGTCCGCGATGTTCTGCGGCAAGTCAGCTAATGGCTCGTCTTCCCACACAGCATATATCGCCCCGGAAGCATGGCGCGAGCCCGGCCCGACGACATAGGAGCCGGGACCGCTTTTCACATCAAGCTTGTTCTGCACCCCGTTGCGGGCGGGCATTTCGCCCCGATAGTAGAAGTGAAAACCGCGCGCTGTCTTCACGGTGAAGGTCGGCGGCGGGTGATAGCCGGATCGAAACGCCCCCAACGCTTCCTTGCTGTCGCAGTCGATCACCGCCAGCCCTTCGGTCGCCACGGCATAGTTCATGTCCGGGTGCTTGCGATGCCAACGCCTGATGGTTTTCAGGTCGGCCGTCGCGTCCTTGACCCCGTGGGGAACCAGAGAACTGATCGGGTGCTTGCCGGGGCTTGAGCATTCATCGACGCCACATGTGCACCGGCGAGCGACAACACCGTGGATCGGCAGGACAGGAATATCCTGCCCTGCGAACCTTTCCATCATGCTGAGAACGCTGGCGCTTCGGTCAAACCGAACTGCAATGGTTTGTGCAGACGTCATCGGGCGGCCTCCCGCCATGCGGCGAAGTGATCGCGAGCTTCCGCACACATATCTCCCAAATCAGTCCAAGTTTCTTCAGATTCCAGCCATGCTCGCGCTGCCTCAAAGTCATGCCCGAAATCGAAAGCGAACGTGTTTGAGCGCTGATCGCAGATTGTTGTTGTCCGGGTGTGGACCTCCTTGATTGTTAGTCGGAACTCGACTTCTACTTCGGTCGCCGGATTGACCGGCGCAGCCTTGCGATTGCGTAGCTTCTTGCTCATCGTCCAGCCTCCTCAGCGAGACGGACGAGATGATCGCGCACAGCTTCTGCGTCCCAGAATACGCAGCCGCCAATGCGGTATCGCCGGGGGAACACCCCAGCCTTCTCCCAGCGCAAAATTGTGCTGTTTGCATTGCGAACGCCAAGAGCCCGCAAGCCTGCCCGATCAAGGGCAATTGGATTTTGTTGCATTTCAAACCGTCCTTTCTGTTTGGAGCGGTTCGAGCAAATATGCGCAGGATCGAAACGAATGCAGGGCTGAAAAGAGGGCGCGAAATGATCCTATTTTCGCCCTATGCTTTTGCATGCCTTCTGCATGACCTCTCGGCTCGGCGCTCTCCATTCCCCGAAAGGGCTTTCCGCCGCCTTGTAGGCATTGCGAAATGCGTCAGACGCAGCCGCCACCATCCGCTGGTATGGCCCGGGCTGCTCCTTGGTTACACCCGGTGTCTTGCCTGTTAGGTCGAAGTAGATTTGAGCCAGGCGGCGGGCAAAGGCGAACTGTACGCCTGTTCCGGGATTTTCTAGCCGGTCGCTGGGGAAGCCCGCGAGAAATGGGCTGGTTGCTGTACCGTTCCCGATAGGCGGCACACTCAAGATTGATGCGGCGATAGCCTCCAGCCGCTCGACGGGTTGAACCAAAGCTACATAGTCATATTCGAAGGGTGACCAGTCTGGACCAGTCGCCCCGAAAAATTTTGCCTCATAATGCTCAGATCGAAGCCAAGGCATGTTTTCCTCGGCTGCTACCCGCAAGGCCGCAGCTTTCGCCTGAAGCGACCGTAACGCCTTGCGCCGTTCTGACCTATTGGGTTTGAGCCTATCCCCTGCCACGTCGCGGACGTGCTGCGCAAATGCGCTGGCAAGGTGGTATCGGAGATCAACAAGGCTGCGCTGCTCTACTCCGCCGATGGCCTCGGCAATAGCCCGTAATTCGGTCGAACGCAGGAAATCTAGCCCTTTAGGCAAATAAGGATCGGCACGAAGGCGGGCGCGCATCGCTGCGCGAGCCTCACTTGTCGTTCTCCGAGCATAAGCCTTCAAGAAACTGCCCCCACATATCCAATGCCGTCCGCCGCTCAGTCTGATATTGGAACAAGTTGTATACAGCGGCGATTCCCGACACAATTCCTGAGGTGTGGTTCAAAATTTTCTCGACTACATGAGGGAGAACGCCAAGGCGGGCCATGCCTGTTGTGGCAGTTCGGCGAAGATCGTGAAAGCGCCAGCCGGATGTCTCTGTCTGCTCATGGATATGGCGCAACGCCTTGCTGAACCCACTGATCGGTGAGCGGCGCGTCGTGGTGAAAACCCAGTCACAATCCTCAAAACGCGGGACAGCGGCCAGCATACGCAACGCGAAATCATTGAGAGGGACGACATGTGGCTTGCCATTCTTGGCTAACTCCGCAGGGATCACCCATTGCTTGCCATCAAGATCGACCTGGCTCCATTTCATCTGCGAAACCTCTCCGCGTCGCTGGGCGGTCGCCAGCAGAAGGGGCACGAATTGCCCGAACGGGTAGGGTTCATTGGCGCAGACACGAAGCGCGGCGCGGATTTCATCGTCGGTCAGCACCCGGTCGCGCGGTTGTTCGCGAGTGGGCGGCTTGGTCCCGGCAACGGGCGATGCTTCGATGATGCCGCGCTCCGTGCACCAGTTGAAGAGCTTGCGCAGGTGGGCGTGAATGCGGTTCGCCTGATAGGATGCCCCGCGCTCAATGGCTCCGTCCATCAATTCGATGATGTCATGCCGCTTGATCTCGCGAATATCGCGCTGCCCGAGAACGGACACGAACTCGCGATCCATGATGCGCTCGGCCTCTCGCCAACTGCGGTTGCGCGGGCGGGCGTATTGGCGGATAAAATCAGCACAGACGGACTCCACTGTCATGCTGAGCTGGCGGCGGCGCGCGGCGGGATCAATGCCCTCGTCAACCAACCGCAACGCTTCGAGCGCCTTGTTGCGGGCTTCGGCAAGGGAGATGCGGGGATGAACGCCAAGCGGCAAACGGCGTTGGGTCAGTCCGTAGCGGTACTTGACCGTGAAGACCTTCCTGCCGGTCGGGAATACCCGAAGGCTGAACCCCGGGCACAAGAGATCATGGACCTCATACCGTTTCACATCGGGCTTGAACGCTTCGATTGCCTTGACGCTAAGTGCTTTGCGCATGTGCCGTTCCTTTCAACGGCACCTCAATAATCATGGATTTCCGCCATTCTCAAAGGAATTCCTGATCGCGGACGGGATGCGTAAGAAAACTACGGGCTGCTACAGGTCCACCGATGACCGGGGGGTGCTTAGAACCGAAATCCGGGCAACGAACGCAGACCAAGTGCCGCGCGATAGTCTGGGGAATTTAGAGTCTCATTCGTTCAATTGCCGCTTGTGCGTAATGTCAGTGATGGAGAGCGGGCCGGTCTCCAAATCCTCTAAACCGACCATATCACTGAACGGCAGACATACCCTTTAGCCTGCTATGTCATGGCCGATAAATCTTAAAGCCTTCAATGTCCGCCCATTCACTGGCGGCCGATCCGGGGTCATCCAGCCGACCAATTCCATGACACAGTTTTCACCGAACCTTCCCAACTTCCACTTCTCATCGAATATGCAATCGTAGGCCCGCTCAAGCATGAGCCCATCACCGTGCAACAAGTAAGCAAGTGTAGCCTTAATTTCCGGTAGTGTGTTGCGCTTCGCAAAATCGGTTTTTAGGCCCGGCAACCCGCCCGACACGAATCTAAGCATGTCGTAAAAGGCATGACATCCACACAGGGTGTCAAACATCTGATCGTAGTCCATGGCCTCGATAGTAGAGACCGACGCGAATCCCTCCCGCAGCCGCGCGATGTTACCAAACTCCTCTTCGGCATAATACATATCGCCTGCTCTGGTATCGCCGACTTGCGCCCAGTCCCGTAGATAGGTCAATGTCCGCTCGCGACGTTCCGGCTGAGCAACCAGGGTTGATTGTTTCCAAGTTTCGCCGGGTGCGTGGATCAATCGGGTCCAGCCTAGAAACCGATTGAGTTCAATCTCGATGTCGCCATCGGCAAACTCGGCCCGCCTAAGCCCGCTTTCCAACATAATATCCCGAACCTCCCGAAAGGCTGGGATGACCTGTTCGTCATATTTTCGACGCAATTGCTCAAGGAACGACCGCCGTTTGGACATAACGTCGCTACCCGCCATGGCGCTTGGTGGGTCCACTTTTCCGACTAGCTTCGTCAAATATTGTTCAAATTCGGCCTCTTCTTTCGGGTTTCCGATCTGACGAAACGCGGTTTGGTACGCGGCAAGAATATCGGGCGTCATCGCACCGGCGTGGCTCCAGAATAGGTCAAAGAGGCCGGGCAATTCGTCGAACGCCGCATCGCGGTCTTTACGAACCACAATCGAAACTTCGCGATTGGACATTAATCCCGCAGATGTCAGATTTGCGCTCCCGACCATCGCTTGATCATCGACAATATAGAGCTTCGCGTGAAATGCCCGACTGGTGAAAAATCGCAGAGTGACCAGCGGATCTGCCATTGCCTTGGCAACCACCGTTGGGGGAGTAACCGAGCACAAACGCACGATCAGCTTCACCTCACAGCCTCTCTTGGTGAGCCTTTCGATGGGATCGTAGGTTGAGAAAAAGGGGCTTGCTAACATCGCCGACTTGGCACCCGGTGCCGTAAGCTCAAAGAAATCTATGGTGTAGCCACTGGATTTGGAGTTTCCGTATGCGTCCCTTAGTTTCGGCATGATACCATCCAGATCTCTGTTGAGGCGTCACCTTTATCTGATTAAACGCCGGGGCTAACAGCTTTCTTGCGGAGTTCAGATAGCGGATGTCGAAGAGGCATGTATTCGAGGAAATTCTGAACTCGGATTTTCGTTGGCCGATGGAAGGTGACACACCTTTTGTCGAGGCTGAGAATCCGACGGAGAATGCGCTGATTGCAAAAGACGACTTCACGCGGTTGGTGCTCATGATTGACGGATACAAGAGGTCAGCGGACATCGCCGTTGCCCACTGCGCCGAACAGCCAGCGGACCGGGACTTTCTCGTCTATCCAATCATATTCAACTATCGGCAATTTATCGAACTATCCCTCAAATATCAGCTTGCGACGCATGGGGGACAAGTCGGAATTGACGCGAACTGGAAGACCCATAGCCTGGACAGGCTCTGGGAAGACTTCACAACCCTGCTTGACCGATACGGCACTTCCGATCCGGACGAGGCTGACCCCGTTGTAGCCTCGGTAGTTGCGCAGTTTGCAAAAATTGACCCGAAGTCGGATGCCTATCGTTATCCGGTCGATCAAAAAGGCAACCCCCTACCCATTACGTTTGCCGCAACCCATCTCGCTAACCTAGCAGATGTGATGCAAGCCGTTGCAGGCTACTTTAGCGGGTGTGACGGCTACCTAAGCGATCTCCATACTGCGATGCCTTGATAACTGACACGGGGCATCAACGGGGTATCAGAAACGAACAATTGGCCGCTACGGATCACGAAAGCCTGCAATGGACTGCAAACGCTCGGACCGCGCAAACCTGTGCCCCGAACAACGAGATGCAACACATTACCACGTAATACCAAGAGCTTAAGGCAAACTCTTAATCAGCGGGTCCTAGGTTCGAGCCCTAGTGCGTCCACCATTTTTCAACGACTTACGGGAACATCTCCACTGTCCTTCCAGTAACGGAAGGGCTTTGCGGCAGGTGTTAAAGCGAAAGGCCGCCATCCACCACGAGCGTGTGGCCCGTTACGTAGGATGCAAGCGGGGACGCGAGGAAGATCGCGGCGCCGGCCATGTCCTCTGGCGTTCCCATCCGCCGCTGCGGGATCGCCGCGAGGCGGCCCGCCAGGCGGTCGGGATGCTGCGTCGTGGCCTTGGTCAATTTCGTGTCGACCAGCCCCGGCGCCAGGCCGTTGACGCGGATGCCGTCGGCGGCGAACGCTTGGCCGAGCGTCTTGGTCAGGCTGATCGCGCCCGCCTTGGACGCGGCATAAGCGGGGTTGCCGATATTTCCCCGCAAACCCGAAATCGAACTGACCACGACGATCGAACCGCGAGACTCGGATAGCTGGCGGCGAAATTTGCGCGCGCAATGCATCAGACTATCAAGGTTGACCGCCATGACGCGGTCCCACCCCTCGCGCTCGAACTCGCCGCGCTTGTAGACGACGACGCCTTGGCACAGCACAAGCACGTCGAGCCGGTCGAAGGGCGTCGCGGCGGCCTCGATCGCGGCGGGATCGCCGACATCGACGCCATCATAGCCGAGCCCCGCGAGATCGGAGCCGTCGGCGGGATCATAATCAGACGCGGCGGCGCGGGTTCCCCAGACGTGCACCGCTCCGCCGCGTTGGCGAAAGCCATGCGCAATGCCGTTGCCGATGCCGCTCGATCCGCCGACGACGAGGATGGTCTTTCCGGAAAAATCGGTGTCGGCGATCATAATCTCTCCCCGGTTGCCGCCTTCGCCTGATCGACGGGGCGAGCCCCGTCTGTCAAGCGAGCGTGAAGCGGATCGGCAGGCGCTTGAGCCCGCCGACATTGGTCGATGCGAGCCAGGCCGCGTCGCCCGCGAGCTCGACGGAGGCGACCCGGCGCAGCAGCTCTTCGTAGAAGATGCGGATTTCCATCCGCGCCATATGCATTCCCAGGCACAGATGCGGGCCATAGCCGAAGGCGATGTGCCGGTTCGCCGGGCGATCGACCCGGAACGCGAAAGGATCGTCGAATATCTCCTCGTCGCGATTGGCGCTGGGGTAGCACATCATCAGGCTGTCACCGACGCGAATGGTCTTGCCGCGCAACTCATGATCGCGGGTCGCGGTGCGGAAGAAATGCCGAACCGGCGACACCCAGCGCACCATCTCGTCAACGGCGCCGGGTAAAAGTGAGGGATCGGCCCTTAGCCGCGCTTGCACGTCGGGATTTTCGATCAAGGCCAACAGGCCCCCCGCCGTGGTGGAACTGGTCGTATCGTGCCCGGCCGTCGCCACCAAAATATAATAGGACACACTTTCATGGTCCGCCATCGGCCGGCCATCGATCTCTGCCTGCGCGAACAAGGTCGCAAGATCGTCGGCGGGATTGCGGCGGCGCTCGGCGGTCAGGTCGCGAAAATAGTCGGAGAAGACTTTCACCGTATCGGCCAGACTCGCGGTCATCGTCCGCGCCGCCTGCACGTCGGGATCGTCCGACCCGAAGATTTCCTGCGTCAGTTGCAGGATCAACGGCTCGTCGCATCGCGGCACGCCGAGGATGCGCATGATGACCCGCACGGGGAAATAGGGCACGACGTCGGCGGCGAAGTCGCAGGCTCCACCGCAGTCGGCCATATCATCGATCACCTCGGCCGCGAGCCGGCGGATATCGGCTTCAAGCGCCTTGATCCGCCCCGGCATGAACCACGCCTGCGTGAGCTTGCGATATTGCGCATGATCGGGCGCATCCATGAAGACGAGGCTGCGCAGAAGCGCCGGATTGCCGCCGGTCGCAGCGCGGGCACGCTCCTCATAAGCGAGCGTCCGCAGAAATGTGCGCGGCGCATTGAGAAAGGCGTCGGGCAGCCGCTCGACCTCCTGGATATCGGCGAATTTGGTGACCGCCCAGAAGGGGCGATAATCGGGATGTTCGACGCGGTGCACCGGATCGTCGCGGCGGAGCTGCGCGAAAAGCGCATCCATCGCCCCCGGATCGGCATAGGTGTAGGGCGAGACGATGGCGTCGCCGGTCGCTGTCATCACGCCGCCCCCGCCAATATCTCCACCGTGCCCGCGGCGCCGTCGACAGTGACGAGCATCCCGTCCTTGATCCGGTCGGTCGCGCCGTCAACCGACGCGACGCACGGGATTCCGAGTTCGCGCGAGACGATGCTGGCGTGGCTGTTGAACAGCCCGAACTCGGTGACCACCGCGCCGGCGACAAGGAACAGCGGCGTCCAACTGGGATTGGTGTTCGTGGTGACGAGAATCTCGTCGGGTTCGAGCGCGCCGGGGTCGGAAGGGTCGAGGATGATCCGCGCCCGCCCCGTGACCTGGCCCGGCGAGCAAGCGACACCCGTCAGCCGGTCGCCATCGGCGGCGGCCGCGATGTCACGTACGCTTCGCTGCGGCCATTCGGCAATCGGCGGGCATTCGCCGTTGACGAAGAAGGGCGGCTCGATCTGATCCAGGGCGTGATAATCGCCAAGTCGCCGGCACAGCGTGTCGGTGAAGGCGGCGGGGTCGCTCGCCCAAGCGTCGAGTTCATTCGACAGAAGCATATAGAATTGCCGCCGGTCGTCGAGCGCGCCCGCCGCAACGCCCTGCGCCGCCAGCGCTTCGCAGCCCATGCGGGCCTCGTGAACCAGGCGGACGCACATATTCTTCGACCGCTCACGCGCGACGAACCATGTCGCGAGCGCCGCGGCGGCGGCGTCGATCGCATCGGCCTGACCGGGAAATTGCGCACGAATATCGGCGAGGCATTCGCGCCGCAGCGCCGCGTTGCGATTCAGCGCCGCCTCGGGATCGGCTTCGTCCCCCTGCTTCGCCATCGCGTCGATCAGCGCCAGCGCGGTTTGCGGCGCGGTTTCATACGTATCGTAGATCAGATCCCACTCGTTCGTCGCGCGCGCGCCATGCTCATAGAGGAAATGGCGGAAAAGGTCGTGGAACCGGAGGTCGGTTATGCGACCCAGCACGCCGTCGGTGCCCGGCGCGAAAGCGGCCTTGAGCGCGGGCGATCCGCGAACCAGGCGGCTGATCGTCCAAAGCCCGCGAGCGATATCGGCGGACTCGACATCGCCGATACCGGTGCCGAGCCGCGCCACGTCCCCGGCTCGGCCGACGGCCGCCAGAAGCTCGGCAAGCTGGCCCATCGCGATCATGCCCGCCTGCCCGATCTGCACATGGATGCATCCGGCGCGGTCGAGGAGCGGCGTGATCGACCGCAGCCGCGCGATGATCTCGGCAGGCGAAATCGACGCGAGATCGGGACGGCCCGCGCGCAGCGCGATCGCCGCTTCGTGCAGAACGTCCAGGTCGGGGTGGACCTCGCCCGCCATGAAGCGCCCGACATTCGCCGCGACCCGCGCACCGCAGGCGGCATTCGCGTGCCAATTCTCGGCGATATGCGGCGGCATTCCCGGGCCGCTGTCGAACATCGCCGCCATGCGCGCCGCGCCGCCGGGCATCATCCGCTCCATCTCGACGAACATCACCGAGATGTTGAGGTAGAAATAGCCCCCGAAGATCCCATAGACATCCTCGGGCCCGTCGAACTCGTCGGCGTCGAAACCGCCGAAATCGACATAGCCGCGCACCGTGCCCGGACCGAATGCCTCCCGCCAGACATAGGACCAGCCGAGCGGCGATACCGGCGCGCCCATGACCTCGGCCGCGTTGGAGCGGGTGTAAATCGGGAAGCGCTTCGACGGCGTGTCGTGCAGCAGCCAGGTGTCAACGGTCATGCAATCCTCTCCCCCGATCCGGCCGCCGGCGTTTTGCCGGTCGAACGGTCGGTTCCTTATGCGTCCTCGAGCAGGCGATCGAGATCGTCGGCCTGATGCTTTTCGAGCACCGCCGCCCATTCGAGGCACCCCATGCCGACATGGTCGCCGATCCGCACTCGCGAGATCGCATTATTGTCATAGCGACGGAAGCCCGATCCAGGCAGATATTTGGGTACGTGGACGTGGGTTTCGCCGGTCAGCACGACCGGCGTATCGAACCCGAACGTCAGTTCCGATCGGTCGTAACTGAGCAGGCCCGGCTCGGGGGTGAAGCGCCCCCCGACCTTGTTGGTCAGGAACGCGCCGTCGCGGTTCACCAGGATGCCGGTGCCGATCGCCGAACCGTCGGGTTGCGGAAAGCCGATCGCGTTGCAGAAGATATTGCCGTTATCGAGCGACGACGCCGTCCAGAACACGCCGGAGTCGAAACCGCGCTCGACACGCTCGCCCCAGCTATGGTCACGCACGAACAGGCCGCTGGTCTTCACCGTCCGGCCGCCGACGCGCAGCGTGCCGTGCCAGCGGCCGCCCTGCTCGTAATGCGCCTGCGCCGAATTGTGCGAATGCGACCCCGCCGCGCTCAGCGTTTCGGCCCATTCGGCCAGCGCCGCGTTGAAATCGGCGACCGGAAGGTCGCTTTCCATGACGATGTCGATCGCGCCGATCGTATCGCCCCGCGGCGCGTGAGCGAGAAACCCGTGCGGACCGATGCCGCCCGCACCCTGAATTTCGGCGTTCAGCCGCCAGCGGCTCCACGGCACCTCAGGCTCGAACAGCAATTCGGGGATTTCGTCGTTGATCCGCAGCGTGTTGCCGGTCGGCCGGTGCAGGATCGCCGACGAGGCGACGCCATCGACGAAGACGATGATATGCGCCTCATGATCGCCCTTGGCGGGCCAGCGCTTGGTATGGACCAGGAAGCCGTGCCCTTCGTCGATGTTCCACGCCGCGAGCATCGTATTTTCCTGCCACCGTTCGGGCAGCGGATCGGGTGGCCGGTGAAAATATTCGTCCGAATCCGGCATGCTGTGCGGCGCCATCCGCTCGGTCGCGGTGAACTTCATCGCCCTCTCCTGCTTTCGTCTGTTTTCCCGGGCTCAGGCGAGCGCGGGTTCCTTGATGTCGAGCCGGAACAGCTTGTGCGCGTTGCCGAACAATATCTTGTCCTGCGCCTCGCGGGGCAGATGGGCGACCATCTGTTCGGCCTCGGTCAGGCAATCGGGCCAGTCGCAATCGAGATGCGGATAGTCGGTCTCGAACATGATGTTATCGACGCCGATATGCTGCGTCATTTCGAGCCCCACGGGATCGCGGAAATAGGAGACGTAGCAATTCTGCCGGAAATAATGCGACGGTTTTTCGGGCAGCGCGCGCTGGTCGACGGTGGCGACGCCGTCGATGACGATATTCTCCCAGATGAAGTCGCAGCGGTCGAGCGTGTAGGGCACGAGGCCGAGCTGCGACTCCGCGAACGAGACCCGAAGATGCGGAAAGCGCACGAAGACACCCGACCAGAGGAACTCCATCAGGCAGTGCATGACATAATAGGAAGCGCCGACGTGCGCGACCGCCGCGGGCGCGTCGGGCGCGGCGAGCGTCATCGGCGAGGTGCCGATGTGGACCGACAGCACCATGTCGGCATCGGCGATCGCCTCGAACAACCCGTCCCAATAGCGCGACGAGATCGACGGCAAACCGTTGCGATGCGGTGCCTCGGGAAAGGAGATGGTCTTGAAGCCGAGCTTGGCGAGCCGATGGGTTTCGGCGATCGCGAGGTCGGCGTCCCAGAGCGGAACGATCCCCATCGGGATCAGGCGGCCGCCCGTCCCCGCGCACCATTCCTCGATCACGAAATCGTTATAGGCCTTGATGCATTCGAGCGCGAGCGGCTTGTCCGACGCGAAGCTGAACTGCTCGCCCGCGAACATGACGAACATGTTGGGATAATTGGCCGAGGCAAGGATGCCGGCCTGGTCCATGTCGGCGAGGCGTGCCGTGCCATTGTAGCAGCCTTCGCGGATCTCGTCGAAGGTGTTCGGCCCGAACTTCACCGACGAGCGCGGATAGAAGCCCGCCGCCGCCGCGATCTTGACGATCGGAACCTGCTTTCCGTCATAATGCCAGACGTCGCCAAGCACCCCGTCGGGGGTTTCGCGAAAGCGGAAATTGCCGCCGCCCGCATCGTAAGCGGTGCCGGTCATCCGCTTCACATAAGGGCCCTGATCCCGAAGCCGCGCCGGCAGACGCGTCTGCCACAGATGCGCGGGCGCTTGCAGATGATCGTCCGGCGAAATCAGGCGCGGGGCACGGGACATCGATGAAATTCCTCTCTCGCTCTTTAAGTAAGTAAATGCTTACATCTGGATTCGAGGAGCGTCAATCCTCTTGCCGCCGCGGCTGGCGGCGCAGGGGGCATCGGGATCGGGCGCCGCGACCGGCCGAATTTGCATTCGGGGCGGCCATCACGCTATTTGCCGTACTGCACGGACCGGAGATCGAGGGATGGTGGTGACCAAAGCGCAAGCCAAGCCGAAGAAAGCGACGAGCCGCATTTCATCCGCCGAACGCCGCGAGTCGATCCTGGCGGCGGCGACCGAAGTGTTCATCCGCTGTGGCTATGCGGGGGCGCGGACAAAAGACATCGCGGTCGAGGCGAAGATCAATGAGGCGCTGATCTATCGCCACTTCGCTTCGAAAGAAGAATTGTTCGACGCGGCGGTGATCGAGCCGCTCGAAAGCTGGCTCGAAACCTATAATCATGCGGGACGGCTGGTCGCGACCGCGGCCGATGCGGAAACCCAGCTCCAGCTCCTCGAACGCGGCGCGGAGCAATATCTCAGCCATATGGACGAGGTGTTTCCGCTGCTGGGCATCGCGCTGTTCGGCAGCGGCAGCTACGGCCCCGAATTCTATGCCAAGCGCATCGTTCCGCTGATCGAAGGCTGGGCGCGGCGGACCGCCACCGCGATGCCGTCGGATGCCCCCGGCAGCAAGCTCGACCAGCATTTCCTGGCGATCGCCGGAATCGGGATCAGTTTTTTCGTCGCGGCCAACGCGCATTTCCGCGGCACCCGGCTCGATACAGAGGCCAGCGCCAAGCAGCTTGCGCAGATGATGCTGCCGCTGTTCGAACATCGCGGCGATAGCGCGGACAGAAAGCCCGATTGACTTATCCCGGCCCCCAGAAGTAAGTGTTTGCTTACACAAAAAGTCGATCGAGCAAGATCGGCCGGGAAGAGGAGACTGGCATGGCGGACTGCCCAGCGGCGCGCTCGACGGTGACGGATCGCCGGTGATGAGCGAAGCGATTGCCTTCATGTTCGATGCGCCCCACGCGCTGTCGGACGCGGAGCGTCTCGAACTGCTGGGCGGCAAGGGCAAGAGCCTTTCCGACATGACCCGCGCCATGGGGCTGCCGGTGCCGCCGGGCTTCACCTTGGGCACCGGCGCGTGCCGGCACTATTTGCGCTCGGGCTGGTCGCCCGCGTTCGACGAGGCGATCGAGACGCATCTCGCGCAGATCGAGGCGATGCTGGGGCGGCGTTTCGGCGATGCGATCAACCCCCTGCTCCTCAGCGTCCGGTCGGGCGGCGCGGCATCGATGCCGGGGATGATGGACACGGTGCTCAACGTCGGGCTCAACGCCGATATCGTCCCGGGGCTCGCGGCGTGTAGCGGCGGCGATGCGGGTTTCGCCCGGGACTGCCTGCACCGCCTCCACGAATCCTTCGTCAAATCGGTGGGGCACGCGCCACCCGATGCGCCGCGCGCGCAGTTGCGCGCGGCGATCGAGGCGGTGTTCCAGTCATGGAACAGCGAGCGCGCCAAAGCCTATCGGCGGATCGAGGCGATTGCCGACGACGCCGGGACCGCGGTCAATATCCAGGCGATGGTCTTCGGCAATCGCGACGCGATGTCGGGGACGGGCGTGGTCTTCAGCCGCAATCCCTCCGACGGCGAACCGCGGATCTTCGGCGACATTCTGTTTCAGGCGCAGGGTGAGGACGTGGTATCGGGCGCTCACCAGACGATCGACATTGCCCAACTACCGAACCGGCTGCCCGAAGCCGCCGCGGCGCTCGACCGCTGCCTCGACGCGATCGAACGCCACTATCGCGATCTCGTCGACGTCGAATTCACCATCGAGTCTGGAAAGCTGTGGATTTTGCAGGCGCGCCCCGGCAAGCGATCGCCCGAAGCGGCGATCCGGATCGCGCACGACATGGCGCTCGACCCCGACTTTCCCCTGACACGGAACGAAGCGCTGGACAGGGTCGGGCATCTGCTCGGCGCCGCGGCGCGTTCGCGGCGTATTGCCGGCGACGAAAGCGCCTTGGGCGCCGGCCTTGGCGCGTCGCCGGGCGTTGCTTCGGGGAAGCTGGTGACAAGCGCCGAGCGCGCCGTCGAGCTTGCAGCGCAGGGCGAAGCCGCGATTCTCGCGCGCCCCGAAACCTCGCCCGAGGATATCGAAGGCATCGCCGCCGCCGCAGGACTGCTGACCTCCCGCGGCGGGCTCGCCAGCCATGCGGCGGTGGTCGCGCGCGGCTGGGGCAAGCCCGCGGTGGTCGGCTGGGGCGCGATGCAATTCGTCGAAGGCGGCATTTCGGTGGGCGATATGCGGATCGACGAGGGTGCGATCCTGTCGATCGACGGCGAGAGTGGCGAGATATTCGCCGGCGAGCTTGCCTGCGAGACGCATCTTACGCCCGAGGCCGTGGTCATGATGGGCTGGCAGGATAAGCCTGCGAACGGTGGCGCGGTGCAGTCGGCGCTGTCCGACGACGAACTGGTCCTCCTCGTCGCGCTGAAGGGCTTCTGCCCCCGCGATGCCGCGATCGAAATCGGGCGGCTGGACGGCAACGCACTGGCGGCGAAGCTCGCCGGGCTGGGCGAATTTCTCGATGCCGCCTCGCCCCGTTTCATCAAGGCGACCGATGTGGGCAAGGCGCGCGGCGATCAGATTGTCGCGGCGCATCGGGATGCGATGGGACTTGACGCCGCACGCGATCGCCTCGCCGCGTTCCACATATACAACGACGCTTTCAAGACGCTCGTCACCGGCTGGCAGATGCGGCCGTCCGACGGCGCTCCGGTCTTCAACGACCATAGCGATCCCGATTATGACGCCGGCATATTGGGCCGGATGCCCGGCCTGCATCGCGACACGCTGGCGTGGCTGGAGGCGGTCGACCCGCAAGGGCCGCTTCCCTTCTTTCGCAGGCGCCTGGAAACAGCCTTCGCCAGGCTGCAAGCCGGAGAAGCCCCCTATCTCGCCTCTCCGAAGGTCGATTCCTATCACAATATCTGGTTCGAATTGCACGAATATCTCATCCGCCTGGCGGGGATGACGCGCGCCGAAGCCGAGGGCCGTCAGGAAGCCGGTTGACAGGCGCAATCGCTCATGTAAGTAATTAATTACAGACAACACGCGCCCGAAGGTGCGGAGCCTGGGGAGAGAGACGATGCCGAGGCACGGGATCAGCGGATTTGCGATGGCCGCCGCAATGCTGGGAGGTGCCGCGCCGGCCCTCGCCCAGACGGCGGCGGACAGCGCCAGCAAAACGACAGCGGGAAATGACGACATCATCGTTACCGCGCAGCGCCGCGACGAAAGCCTGTCGCGCACGCCGGTCGCGGTCGATGTCGTCGGCATGCAGGAACTGGCCGAACAGAATGTGCGGTCGGAGGCCGACCTGCAATTCGCCGCGCCCGGCCTGTCGGTGCGCGCGGGCGCGACCTCGAACGAAGTCAACTTCTCGCTTCGCGGGCAATCGGTCGACCAGTTCACCGGCACCCGTCCCGGCGTCCTCCCCTATTTCAACGAAGTGCAGATCAGCAGCAACAGCGGCGGCGGCAGCGGCGCGACCTCCTTCTATGACCTGCAATCGGTCCAGGTGCTCAAGGGGCCGCAGGGGACATTATTCGGCCGCAACGCGACGGGCGGCGCGGTGCTGTTCACCTCGGCCAAGCCGACCAATGAATTCGGGGGCTATCTCAGCGCGCGCTACGGCAATTACGACACGGTGCAGCTCGAAGGCGCCCTGAACCTGCCGATCGTTGACGACCGGCTGCTTGCGCGCGTCGCGGGCTTCTACAGCGACCAGACCGGATTCCAGCACAATCTCTACGACGGGTCGCGGCCCGGCTCGATCGAACGCTATGGCGTACGCGGCAGCCTGACCTGGCGCGGCGAAGGCGGCTTCGAGAATGATCTGGTTGTCGATTACTACAAAGCCGACGGGACGAGCACTCAGTCGGTCCTCTATGCGCTCGATCCGACGCAGCCCACCGCGGCGGCGGTGACTCTCTTCTATTCTCCCGGCCTCGATCTCGTCTTCGGCCCCGGCGCCTGGGACGGCTATCTCAGCCGGCACACCAACCCGACGATCCCCGCCGGCGGTCTCGCCGACTTCCTGGCGATCCAGAAAGCGCGGGGGCCGTTCACGATCGCAACCAACGACGCCAATTTCTATCGCGCCGAAAATCTGATCGTCACCAACTCGACATCGGTCGATCTCAACGACACGACCAAGCTCAAGAATATCATCGGTTATGCGCATCTGAAGACCGATGTTCGCGGCGACACCGACGGTTCGCCCTTCGGCGTCGCGGGCGACGGCGAAATCGACGAGGTTGGACGGCCCGGCGGCCATACGCGAACGACGATCCTGTCGGAAGAGTTGCAACTTCTCGGCACGCTCGCCGCCGACAGGCTCACCTATGCCCTCGGCTTCTATCTATCGAGCGAGAAGTCGAACGTGTTCCGCCAGGCGACCTTCCTCGACGTGTTCGGCGATCTCGGCCTGTCGCCGCTGTCGGTCAATTCGGACGTCGCCTATAACAACAGCTACGCCTTTTACGGCCAGGGCACCTATCAGCTCGGCGGCGGGTTCGGGGTAACGGCGGGGCTGCGCTACACCAGCGAAACCGTGCGTGGACGGACGCTGCCGATCGACAACAGCTATGCGACGCCGGCGCAGATCGATAGCGGCGTGGCGGACAACGACCAGCGCAAGACGATCCGCAACCTGAGCTGGACCTTCGGATTGCAGAACCAGATCAGCGACGACGTCCTGCTCTATGCGGTTACGCGCCGCAGCTATCGCAATGGAGGTTTCAACGGCAGTTCGCCGCCGATCGTCGGCGACGCCACGGTGAACGGCAACAGCTATGGCACCGAAACCGTCACCGATGTCGAGGCCGGCGCCAAATTCCAGGGTCTTCTCGGCACCATGCCCGCGCGGTTCAACATCGCGCTCTATAATATGTGGATCAAGAACGGGCAGCGAAACGCCTTTGCCGACATCAACGGCCCCGCCTCTCTGGCCGTCAACGTTCCGCGCACCAAGGTCTATGGGTTCGAACTCGACGGCGATCTGCGGCTGACCGACTGGCTGCGCATCGGCGGCAACCTCAACTATACCCACGCGCGCTTCACCAACGGCCTGACCCCGGCGTTCGGCGGAACGATCCTGCTCGGAACGGTTCCCGATACCCCCGAATGGTCGGGCACCGTCTATGGCGAGATTGCAGCGCCGGTGTCGAGCCGCCTCACCGCCTCGCTGCGCGGCGACCTCTATTCGCAGACCGGCACCTTCTATATCGCGTCGGGCAACCTTAACCCGACCGCGCATCTGCCCGGCTATTCGATCGCCAATTTCCGGATCGGCATCGAGGATGAAGCGGCCGGCTGGTCGCTGTCGGCCAACCTCAAGAACGCCTTCGACAAGGTCTATTATGTCGGCGGTATGCCGCTCGCGGCGCTGCTCCAGTTCAATTCGGCGCTTCCGGGCGCACCGCGCACCTATTCGCTCGAAGCGCGCTATCGCTTCTGACCGTCGGGACCGGCGGAGCGGTTTATTCCTCTGCTCCGCCTTTTCCTGCACCGCCGCTGCCTTGCGCGGCCCGGTCGGGGCGAGTGCGGAGAAGTGCCGAAAGCCACACTCGCCGCGCATCACCGGCGCACCTCGACATCCCGTGCTTCCGCCTCCGCTCCTCCCTTGCCTATCGGCAAACCATATGCATAGACATCGGCGATGCAGTCGACCAACTATCTGATCGCCCCGCTGCTCGAGGGTTTTGAATGGTTCGACGATGCGTTGCAGCGCAGCCTTCAGGCCGCGGGCTGGGAACCCGTCACGCGCGCGGAATCGATGGTCATTCTGCACGTCCTCGTCGGCACGCGGCGGCCGGCGGATATCGCGCGGGCGCTTCGCCTGTCGCGCCAGGCGGTGCACACGACGATCGGCAGCCTGGTCAAGGCGGGCTTCTTCGCGCTCGAACCCGATCCCGAGGATGGCAGGATCAAGATCGTGACGCTCGCCGAGCGCGGCGCGCAGATGCACGAAGATGCCAACGCCATCGTCGAGCAACTGGGCGTGCGGCTCGAACAGCGGATCGGCAAGCGCCGCGTGCGCGCGCTGCACAGCGCCTTCGAGGCCGAATGGGGCGAACCGCCGGTCGTTACGATCAAGCGCTGAAGCGCCCCCCACAGCCGCCCCAAAAACCGCCAGCGGCGTGCCCTGTCAGGCGGCGGCTTCGACCCGCTGGGGTTCGTGACGAACGTCCTCGGGGCCGAAGACCTTGGTGTTGGCGGCGAATTCCATCATGATGCCGTTGGGATCGGTGAAATAGACCGAGCGGATGAACACGCCGTCGTGCATCGTCATGCTCACCGTCGTCTCGCTGTCGTCGTGGTTCACGACCATCGGGATGACCTCGACCCCCGCCTCGACCAGCCGCCCGATCGCGGCCTCCAACTCCTCCTCTTCCATATGAAAGGCGAGATGGTTCATCGATCCGACCGCGGTCTTGTCGTCGCCGGGAAATTTCTTGACCGACGCGACGCCCGGCGCCGCGGGCGGCGCGTCCTGCCACCAGAAAAAGGCGACCGCCGATCCGCCGCCGCAATCGAAGAAGAAATGCTGGCCGCCGGTCGGCAGTTCGACCGTCTTGACCAGCGGCATCTGCAGCACCTCGGTATAGAATTTGACCGTTTCGGCCATGTCGCGCGCCACCAGCGCGATGTGATTGATCCCCATTGTCTTCATTTGCGTCTCTCCTGAAGCCGTCACGCGAAATCGGGCGCCTTCGCCCATTCGATCACGGCCGAATTGTCGAAATATTCTTCGAGCCGGGTGATGCGGTCGCCCGTCACCGCGCAGATCAGCGCCGCCGGAAGCTCGAGCCGCGCGCCGCCGTTGGCGATCGCGACCAGCAGATGCTGCTGGACGAAACCGCCGTCGAAGACATGGATCTTGCGGTCGGTGTAGCGCCGCTCGCGCGTGAGTGCGATGAACTGTGTCAGCGTCGCGACATTCGCCGCCCGGTCCTGCGCCTGGCGCGTGTGGCCGTGCCAGATGACAACCGCGGGATCGTAGCAGGCCTCGACCGTGCCCGTGTCGCCCGCCTCGACCGCCCCGAAAAAGCGCTCGGCAACCGCCGCGATTTGCTCCGCTTCGGTCATCGGCGCTCCTCCATATGAGCCAGCTCGCGCGGCAGGTGCGCCGCCATGCGAAAGAACAGCCATCCCGCGACGACATAGAAGGAGCAGACCGTGACCAGCGCGGTGCGGAGCCCCTGAGCCGAGGCCGCCGCACAGGCCGCGGCCGTCGTCGCCTCGCCGCAGCGCGCGGCATAATCGCCGGCGAAAGCCTGCGCCGCGAAGATGTCGCTGAACCAGCCGGCGGTGATCGGGCCCAGGGTCATGCCGAGCACGCTCATCGTCAGCGTCAGGATCGCGGTCGCCGATGCCCGCATCCGCGGCTCGACGAGGTTGCTGGTGACGGCGAAGGTCGGCCCGGTGAAGACGCCGGCGAAAAAGCCCGGCGGGGTCAGGAGCAGGATCGTCCAGAACCAGCTCGTCTGCGAAAAGCCAAGCATATAGGTCGCGGCCGCTAGGATCATGCAGATGGCGGGAAGCCAGCCATACCAGCGGATGTCGCGGCGCCCCAGCCGGTCGGCGGCGATCCCGCCGAGCACGCTGCCGCTGCCGAGCGAAAGGCTGTTGATCACCGCGAAGGCGATCGCCGCCTCGGTATAGCCGACGTCGAAATTGCGCACGAAGAAGGGATGCGCGAAGGTCATGCCGGCATAGCCGACGAAGCTCACCACCGTTCCCGCCAGCACGAGGTTGCGAAACGCGGGGCTTCCGGCCAGGCGCCGGAGCACCGCGCCGAGCGGCGGGGTGACGTCGGAGGCGATCCGGCCGTCGGAAAGGCCGCGCGCCGGTTCCTTGAGGGTCAGCCAAACGATCGCCGACAGCGCGATGCCGGGAAGCCCGACCAGCAGGAACGCGGCCCGCCAGCCGTGGCTTTCGGCGACGACCGCGCCGCCGATCCCGCCGAGGATGATCCCGATCGGCGTCGCGAGGCCGAGAATGCCGAAGATCGAAGCACGCTTTTCGGGCAGGAAATAGTCGCCCACCAGCGACTGCGAGGGCGCCCCCGACCCGGCTTCGCCGATGCCGACGCCGATCCGCGCCAGCATCAGTCCGCCAAAGCCGCTCGCGGCGGCGCACAGCGCCGTCATCGCCGACCAGGCGGCCATCGAAACCGCGATGATGCGCACGCGACTATAGCGTTCGGCAAGGCGCGCGACCGGAATGGCGAGGACGCCGTACAGGATCGCGAAGGCCGCGCCGCCGAGCAGGCCGAGCTGCGTGTCGCTGAGGTGGAGATCGGTCTTGATCGCCTGCCCCACCGTGTTGAGGATCGATCGGTCGATGAAGGCGATCGTCGACACCACCAGCAGCATGAAGACCGCGTAGCGCCGGTCGCGCGCACCGATCGCGGCCCCCTGCCCCGCCCCGGCGCCGGTCCGGGAATCCGGCGGCGGCAGGTGGGTCTCCAAGGGTCCGCCGCCCGATTCCAGCATCAGAATTTATAGCCCAGATCGACGCCGAAGGTGCGCGGCGGCGAATAGATGCGCAGGAAACCGAGCGGACCAAGGCCGAAGGTGTTGTTGATGACCGTCTTGTCGAAGGCGTTCTTGACCCAGACGCCGATCCGCCAGCCCTGCTCGCTCTGCAGTCCGAGCGTCGCATCGACGAGCACATTGCTCGGCCGCAACTGCACGTCGCTGGTCCGGTTGGCGGCGCCGCCGCTCGTGTAGAGGTCGTCCATATAGACCGCGTTGACCGAGCCGTTCAGCTTTCCGATCCCGACATCGGCGTCATAGAAAAGCCCGAGGCTGCCCGACCATTTCGGCGCATAGGCGAACGGCAGGTCGCTGTTGTCGGTCGGATTATCGATACCGTCGCTGGTCAGATCGGTGAAATTCTCCTTGAACCGCGCGTTGAGGTAGGCGGCGTTGGCGTTGATGCTGAACCCGCCGCCGAGCACCCATTGCAATTCGCTCTCGATCCCGTCGATGCGGCCCTTGCCGGCGTTGGTGACGATCGATTCATAGACGCCGCCCGAGGTCAGCCCCTGCGTGCCGACCTGCATGTCGGTGTAGGTCGACGAGAAGGCGGCGAGATTGAAGCGCACGCGGCGGTCGAACAATTCGGTCTTCAGCCCGCCCTCGAAGCTCGACACGGTTTCGGCATCATAGGGCCCCGCCGAGGTGAAGCTGGCCGCGCGGCCGTTATATCCGCCGCTGCGGAAGCCCTTCGACCAGGTGACATAGGCAAGGACATCGGGATTGACCTGATAGCTGATCCCCAATTTGGGCGAAAAATTGTCCCAATTGTCGCGATAGGTCATCGATGCAGGAAAGAAGAGCGGCTGGTTGGTGAAGCGCTTCTTCTCATAGCTGTAGCGCCCGCCAGCGGTCAGCGTCAGCGCATCGGTGGCGTGGAAGTCGAGCTGGCCGAAGCCCGCCCAGGCGGTGTTGCTCTGGCTGGCGATCTGCGGGACGGTCGCGCCGTCATAGATGAGCCCGCTCTGCGCATTGGTGATGTCATAGCTCTGGTGCATGAAGAAGGCGCCGAGCACATAGTCGAGGCGCGACTTGCCGTCCGACGCGATGCGGATTTCCTGACTGAATTGCTCGTGCTTCTGGTCGCGCAGAGCGGAGAAGAAGGGCAAGGCGCTCGCGTCATAATCGCTCTGCACGCGATCCTTGAACTCGCGATAGCCGGTGACCGCGGTGACCTTTGCGCCGCCGATCGCCCAATCGAGGCTGAACGCCAGCCCCCAGGTGTCGAGGTTCGCGAACAGCGGGGTATCCGAATAGATGGTATAGGGATCGGTCGGGTCCGAATTGCCCGCCGGAACCGCGGGGGTCGGGGTGCCGGTATCGGGGCTGAAATTATAGTAAACGTCGCCGGGAAGCGAGGCGTTGCGGAACGCCGCGCCCGACCCGCGCTCGCGGTCAAAATCGGCGACGAGCGTCGCTTCGAGAGTGTCGGACGGCCGCGCGACCAGCGTCAGACGGCCCGACCAGACCTCGTTGCCGCCGACCTTTTCGCCGGTCGTCGCGTTGTAATTATAACCGTTATAGGTCTTGTAGAGCATCGAGGCGCGCACCGCGAGAGTGTCGCCCAGCGGGGTTTCGAGCGCCGCGCGGGCCTCGACCCGGCCGCGGTCGCCGAAGGTCAGCTGCCCCTCGCCCGCGAAGCTGTCGCCCGGCCGCTTGGTCCGCACGCTGACGACGCCGCCGATCGTGTTGCGGCCATAGAGCGTGCCCTGCGGGCCGCGCAGGATCTCGACCGATTCGATATCGAAGAAATCCTGGAGCGCGCCGCTGTTGCGCGCCAGATAGACGCCGTTCATCTCGACCCCGACCGACGGCTCGAAGGTCGATTCGACGTCGGCGAAACCAAGGCCGCGAATGAAGAAGGCGCTGGCATAGGGATAGGCGCCCACCGGCGCGAGGACGACGTTCGGCACCTTGGAATTGAGGTCGGTCAGGTTGAGGACCGACTGCGCCTCCAGGCTCGCGCTGTCGAACGCGGTCACCGAGGCGGGAACGTCCTGAAGATTCTGCTCGCGGCGCTGCGCCGTGACGATGATCTCGGCGACCTGATCCGCGGACCCGGCGCTCTGCCCGGTCGGAGCGGTTTCGACCTGTGCCGAGGCCCCGGTCGTGACGACGATAGCCAGCAACGACGCACAGCATGTAATGGAGCGCTTGCCCATGTTCATCCCTCTCCCATGTCGTGCCGCCGATCTGTGTCGACGGTTAATTAGTAAGCTATCTATGAATCTCATCTTGTCAAATTAAATGACGAGTTATCGCGTCATCATGTCAACATTCCTGACGAGACAAAGGCGTCCGCGGGCCCGGCATGCGGCGATGTTTTTCGGTTCGGGGCTTTCCGGCGGGCCCCGAAAAGGTTAGACCCGTTGCAAAAGGAAACCCGCAACCAGCGGCAATCGGGAAGAGGAATGGACATGGCCGATCACGATCTCGTCATCCGCGGCGGAACCGTTCACGACGGCCTGGGAAGCCCGCCGCGTGCCGCCGACGTCGCCATCCGCGACGGACTGATCGTCGCGGTCGGCGACGTGACGGGGGCGGGAAAGCGCGAAATCGACGCGCGGGGCAAGATCGTCACCCCCGGCTTCGTCGACATCCACACTCATTATGACGGACAGGTCACCTGGGAGGAGCGGCTGATGCCCTCGTCGGGCCATGGCGTCACGACGGTGGTGATGGGCAATTGCGGCGTCGGCTTCGCGCCGTGCCGCCCGCACCAGCGCGACATGCTCGTCAAGCTTATGGAGGGGGTCGAGGATATTCCCGAAGTGGTGATGGTCGACGGTCTCCCCTGGAATTGGGAAAGCTTCCCCGATTATCTCGACGCGCTGGACGAACGGCGGCTCGACATCGACATCGCCGCGCAGATTCCGCATTCGGCGCTGCGCATCTATGTCATGGGCGAACGCGCGGCACGGCGCGAGGCACCCACGGCGGACGATCTGGCAAAGATGCGCGCGCTCGTCGCCGAGGGGATCGACGCGGGCGCGTTCGGCGTCACCACCTCGCGCAACATGATGCACCGCACGAAGGCGGGCGAGCTGGCGCCGAGCCTTCATTCCGACGTCGACGAGCTTTGCGCGCTAATGGACGGGCTGACCGACGCCGACGCCGGCGTGTTCCAGATCATCCCGGCGCCCGACGGCGATGCCGGGGTCGAGTTCGATGTGCTCCGGACCGTCGCCGAACACGGCCGCCGCCCGCTTTCCTTCACGCTGCTCGACGTCGCGGGCCAGCCCGGCGGCGGCTGGCGGCACATGCTCGCGGGGCTCGAACGCGCCGCCGCCGACGGCGTCGAAATGCGCGGACAGGTCGCGCCGCGGCCGGTCGGCATGTTCTTCGGCCTCGACCTCAGCCTGCACCTCTTCTCCTGCCATCCGAGCTACCGGGCGATCGCGCATCTGCCGCTCGCCGAGCGGGTCGCGCGGATGCACGATCCGGACTTCCGCCGCCGGCTCCTGTCCGAACAGCCCGAGGACAGCAATCCGGTCACGCTGAACCTCGTCGCGGCATTCCGCGCGACCTGCCCGTGGGGCGACACGCCGCAATATGAACCGGCGCGCGAGGACCGCGTCGAATCGCTGGCCGCCGCGGCGGGCCGATCGCTCGAAGACTATAGCTACGACCTGCTGCTCGGCGACGAGGGCCACGCGGTTTTCTACCTTCCCGCGGCGAATTATTCGGGCGGCAATCTCGACAGCGTGCGCGAGATGCTGGGGCATCCGAACACCGTGATGGGGCTGGCCGACGGCGGCGCGCATTACGGGCTGATCTGCGACGCCAGCTTCCCCACCTATCTGCTCCAGCGCTGGGCACGCGACGCGCGCGACGACCAGCGGCTGCCGCTGCCGCTGGCGATCGCCGAATTGACGAGCAAGGCGGCGGCGACCGTGGGCATGGCGGATCGCGGGCGGATCGCCGAAGGCTGGAAGGCCGACATCAACGTCATCGACCTCGACGCGCTGCGGCTGCACGTCCCGCGCGTCGCCTATGACCTGCCCGCGGGGGGCAAGCGGATGCAGCAGGCGTCGGACGGCTATGTCGCGACGATCGTGTCGGGCGAGATCACCTATCTGGACGGCGAGCATACCGGCGCGCTGCCGGGCCGGCTGGTGCGGCGATCACGCGCGCAGCCGCTCGAACGCGCCGCCTGAGCAGGTTCGACCGGAGAGCGTTCGACGCGCCCATGTCGCGGGTTCAATCTGCCATGCCGATATGGCTGCAAATCAAGGCGATACGGCGGTGCGGGCCAGTTTGTGCAGCAAGGTCCTGAAGACCGTCAGATCGGCGGGATTGGACGGTTCGTAATTCCGTTGCTCGCCGACCTGGCGGCTGTTGCAGATGAAAAAGAGGATACCGGCACCGACGCCGTTGACGAACATCATCGTCGAGATGGAGGCGAAGGCGCCCTTCTCGATCCCATAGGCCAGCGTGCGGTCCATATCCTCGAGCACGCGATAGGAAAATTGGACCGGATTGCCCCGCCGCACCGCGGTATCGGCGACCAGTCGCTGAAGAATCCGCGCGGCTGACGGTCGAACGAGGAAAAAATCGAGCCACGCGTCGAGGTGCGCGATGAGCCGCTCCATCGGGTCCGCGATCCCCGCGATCCGCGACTCGCTCGCTGCGCTCATATCGGCGAAGAGGCGCTCCTCGACGGCGTCGTAGAGCATCTGTTTGGTCACGAAATGGTGGAGCAGCGAGGGCCGGCGGATGCCGACGGCATCGGCGATGTCCTCGAGCCGCGACGCCCGGAACCCCATGATCGCAAAGACATGCTCGGCCTCGCGCAGGATCGCCTCGCGGGTCGCATCGGCGCGCTCCTTGCGCGTCGCCGGCATCGAAATGGCCATCTCCATCGGCCTTCTGTGGCCGATTCCCTTTGCTCTTGCAATTCGCCGACTCGCGGCTAGACATTCACCTACTCACCAGTAGGTGATTCAAATGCGGGCAAACCGCGATATTGG
Source organism: Sphingopyxis sp. (assembly GCF_025869345.1). Classification (GTDB taxonomy): domain Bacteria; phylum Pseudomonadota; class Alphaproteobacteria; order Sphingomonadales; family Sphingomonadaceae; genus Sphingopyxis. Next base: position 21,585 of record NZ_JAOZVW010000018.1, on the reverse strand, counting down.
GAGGGTGTTTATGGTCAGGGAAAAGACGGGTCCGATGCGCGTGGCTTTGGCGGCCTCGGTTGCCATGGGGGCTATGGGGCTGGCGGCGACGCCGTCGAGCGCGCAGGAAAACCAGCCGACGCAGGATATCGGCGTCGCCGACATCGTGGTGACCGCGCAGAAGCGCGAGGAAAATCTGCAGGACACGCCGATTTCGATGGTCGCGCTCGGGTCCGAAGCGCTCGAACAGAAAGGCATCGGCTCGCTGACCGACCTCTTCACCGGCGCCGTGCCCTCGATCCGCATCGCTCCCTTCGTCGGCCGCGTGTCGGCGGTCAGCATCGGGATGCGCGGACTCGTCCCGGTCGACGCGACGCAGGTGACGCGCGACGCGACGGTCGGCGTCTATGTCGACAGTGTCTATCTCGGCCGCGTGTCGGGGCTCGGAATGGAGCTGGCCGACATCGAACGGATCGAGGTGCTGCGCGGCCCGCAGGGCACGCTGTTCGGCCGCAACACGATCGGCGGCGCAATCAGCATCGTATCGAAGCGCCCGACCGGAGAATTGGGCTTCGACATGAAGGCCGGGATCGGCAATTACCGCGGCCGGTCGTTCGCGACGCACATCAACCTGCCCGAGGCGGCGGGGATCAGCGTCAAGGTCGACGGCGTCTTCGAGGGGCGCGGCGGGCTGGTGCAGAACCCGCTCGGCGGCGACGCGCGCGACTATGGCGAGGTCAAGAAATATGGTTTCAAGATCTCGGCGCTGTGGCGCCCGGCCGACAATGTCTCGCTGCTTTATTCCTATGATCTGTCGCGCGACAAATCGACCGGCCTCTATCATTATATCACCGCCTCGACACAGCCGGCGGCGAACACGCCGACCTTCATCAAGCTCGACACCGGCCGCGTCAAAACCGGCCGCATCGGCCTGCCGCTCTATCGCAATCCGCAGGAAGCGAAGGGGCACAGCCTGACCGCCGAATGGGAGGTCAACGACGCGCTGACGCTCCGCTCCATCTCCGCGTGGCGCAGCCTCGATTCGACGCAGATGGACGGCGACGAAGGGTCGAACACGACCTGGGGTCCGGGCCGCCGCTTCGGCCGGCTCAGCTATGCCAATGTCAGGCAGAACCAGTTCAGCCAGGAATTCCAGCTCGTCGGTGATCTGGGTGAGCTCGAATTCGTCGTCGGCGGCTATTATTTCAAGGAAAACGGCCGCGACGAAGCGATCGTCTATTCGCTGGGGACTCTCAATCCGGCGTTGACCGGGGTCAATCTCTTTCCCGAACCCTCGCCCGATGGTGGCGCCGCGCGGCTTCCCGACCGCGCCGCAGACGTCCGCGTCCGCTCGAAAGCGCTGTTCGGCCAGGCGACCTGGTCGCCCGAGGCGATCCGCGGACTGCACATCACCGCGGGCGCGCGCTACACCGACGATCACAAGGACGGCCGTCTGCTGTTTATCGCCGGGGCCGACCCGGACCTGTCATTTGTCTTCAATTCGAGCCGCGTCGACCCGATGGCGACGATCGCCTATGATGTCAGCGACGATATCAACGCCTATGTGAAGTGGAGCCGCGCGTACCGCGCCGGCGGCGCCAACACGCGCTCGACGATCCTGCGCACGTTCGGCGAAGAGGAACTGACGGCGTGGGAAGCGGGGGTGAAGGCCGACCTGTTCGACCGCCATCTGCGCGTCAACCTCGCCGCCTATGCCAGCCGGTTGTCGAACCAGCAGGTCGATTTCCTCAACCCTGCCTTCATTTCGAACACCGAAACGGTGAACGCACCCGAAAAGCGTCACATCAAGGGGGTCGAAGCCGATATCACGCTTGTTCCCGTCCGCGGGCTGTCGCTGTCGGTCAACTATGTCTACACCGACGCCCCGCCGACGCCGGTGCGGAACATCTTCACCGGCGTGATTGAGGAGACTTTTTCGGCCTTCACGCCGAAGCACTCGGCGTCCTTCGCGGCCGATTACGCTTTTCCGGCCTTTTCGTTCGGACAGCTTCGCGCACACGTCGGGCTCGATACCGCGGGCAATTATATCCCCAACGGCACGGTCGACGTGAAGGCGGACAAGGCGTTGCTGCTGAACGGCCGGCTGTCGCTCGGCGAGATCGCGCTCGGCGGGGGTGAGATGGAGATTGCGGTCTGGGGCAAGAATCTGACCAACACGACCTATAATCTGCTCGATTTCCGCATTCCGGGCCGCGTGACCGCGACATTCTATAATGAACCGCGTACTTATGGCCTCGAGGCCCGGATGAAGTTCTAAGGGAGGAATCGCCCGGCGGGGTGGTTGCCGCCGGGCGGTTTTTTGAAAAGGGACAGGATATGAAAAAGGCATTTCTCGCGCTGCTGCTCCTCTCGCCCGCGATGGCGATGGCGCAAGCTGCACCGGGCCCCGTGGCGGCCGATTCTGCGACGACGGTGACGCGCGAATTTGCGATGACCGGCGGCGACAATTTCCGCGATGTCGGCGGCTATCGTACCACGGATGGCCGCAAGGTGATGTGGGGCAAGCTCTACCGCTCGGCGTCGGTCGGGCGCTACACGGCCGAGGATCAGGCGCTGATCCATGCGCTGTCGGTCGGGTCGATCATCGACCTGCGCTCGACGCGCGAGCGGCAGGCCGACAAGGCCCCGTGGATGCAGGATGCCGGTGTCGGATACTGGACGCGCGACTATGACCTGTCCGCCGGCAATCTCGGCGCGCTGTTCACCAAGGGCGCCAAGATCGACGCCGCGACGATGCGCGCGGCGATGATCGAGGGCTATCGCGGCTTCCCCAAGGAGCAGGCGGCCTCCTATCGCATGCTGTTCGACCGGCTGCTGCATTCCGACAAGGCCGTGATCGTCAACTGCACCGCGGGCAAGGACCGCACCGGCCTGGCGACCGCGCTCGTGCTGAGCGCGCTCGGCGTTCCGCGCGAGACGATCATGCAGGATTATCTGCTGAGCAACAGCGCGCTCGACATGGACAAGCTGCGCGCCGATGCCGGGCTGAACGCCGCGACGGCGGCGCTGCCCGCCGACGCCGTCAAGCCGCTGCTCGACGTCGAGCCCGCCTATCTCGACGCCGCCTTCGACCAGATCGACAAGGATTATGGCAGCGTCGAGAGCTATCTGAAGCGCGAACTGGGGGTCGACCGCGCGGCGATTCAGCGGCTGCGCCAGCGGATGCTGCGCTGACGCACCGCCGCAACCCCAAACTCCGTCATTGCGAGCGAAGCGAAGCAATCCAGGGCGTGACAAGCCGCTCTGGATTGCTTCGCTTCGCTCGCAATGACGATTGAGCTCTGGTGACTTCCTACCCGCCGCTCGCCAGCGTTAGAAACACCGGCCGCTCGCCGCCGCCGTGCACCGCGATCCGGGCGCCGCTGACATAGGCGGCGTCGGGCGAGGCGAGGAAGCTCACCACCCCCGCGATGTCCGCTCCGTTCGCCATGCGGCCGAGCGGCAGCATCGCGTCGATGCGCTTCATGCCCTCCGCCCCGCCATAATGGTCGGCGGCCGCGTCGGTCGCGACGAGCCCGACGACGACCGCGTTGACGCGCACCTTCGGCCCCCATTCCATCGCGAGCGATTCGGTGAGGCTGAGCAGCCCCGCCTTCGCCGCGCCATAGACCGCGGTTCCCGGCGAGGGCCGCACCCCCGACACGCTGGCGATATTGACGATGCTGCCGCCCCCGGCCTGCGCCTGCATGATCCGGTTCGCCGCCTGCGCGACGTGCAGCGGCCCGAGCAGGTTGAGCGCGAGGACGCGTTCCGAAAAGCGTGGTGAGGCGGTCGCGGCGTCGGCCTCGGGCGAGCCACCGGCATTGTTGACGGCAAGGTCGAGCCGGCCGTGGCGCGCGAAGATGCGATCGACCATCGCCTGCACCGCATCGGCCTCGCGCACGTCGCACACCTCGAACTCGGCGGCCACGCCATCGTGCGACGGCAGTTCCTCTGGCGCATTGCGGCCGCAGATCACGACCGCGAAGCCGTCGGCAAGCAGGCGCTGCGCGATCGCGCGGCCGATCCCCTTGCCGCCCCCGGTGACCAGCGCGACGCGCCCTTTTCCGTCCGTCATATCCGCCTCCATCCTTCGGCCGACCTCTCCGCTCCGGCCGGCGCGAAGTCTCCCCCCATATGGCGGTATCGGACCCGCCGCCAGAGTCCCTAATCCAGCCCGACAAAGGCCCCATGATGCTGGAGAGGGAATTGAACAAGCAAGTGACTATCGAGCAGTTCGTCGCCTCGTTGAAAAGCGGGATGACGATCGGAATCGCCGGCTGGGGTCCGCGGCGCAAGCCGATGGCACTGGTCCGCGCGATCCTGCGTTCGGACCTCACCGACCTGACGATCGTCGCCTATGGCGGCCCCGACGTCGGAATGCTGTGCGCCGCAGGCAAGGTGAAGAAGGTCATCTTCGGCTTCGTCTCGATGGACGCGATCCCGCTCGAACCCTATTTCCGTAAAAGCCGCGAGGCGGGCGGGCTCGACATCTTCGAACTGGATGAAGGCATGCTGCAATGGGGCCTCAAGGCCGCGGCGTTCCGTCTACCCTTCCTGCCGACGCACGTCGGGCTCGGCACCGACGTGATGACGCACGGCGGCTTCAAGACCGTCCAGTCGCCCTATGCCGACGGCGAGGTACTGCTCGCAATGCCGGCGCTGAAACTCGACGCGGCGCTGCTGCATGTCCAGCGCGCCGACCGGCTCGGCAATATCCAGGCCCTCGGCCCCGACACTTACTATGACGAATGGTTCGCGCGCGCCGCCGACCGGACCTTCGTCTCGGCCGAGGAAGTGGTCGATCGGATGGACCACAGCTACCCCGAGGACGCTCGCGCGAACATCGTCGAACGCTGCTTTGTCCACGCCGTGATCGAAGCTCCCTTCGGTGCGCACCCCACCTCGATGCCGCCCGCCTATGGCTGGGATATGAAGCAGCTCAAGGCCTATGCCGCGAGCGCGCGCGAAGAAGCCGGCTGGGATGCCTATGCCGCCGACATCATCGGCGCCGACGAGGCGGATTATCTGGCCCGTGTCGGCGGCAAGGATGCCGTCGTCGCCCTTCCCCTTCCCATCTTCTGAGGCGGCCGACCATGACCACCGCGCCTGACTTCACCCTTTGCGAACAGCTCATCGTCGCCGCGTCCGAGGCGTGGCGCGGCAATGGCGAGCTCGTCGCGACCGGCATCGGCCCCGCGCCGCGCCTCGCCGCCGGGCTCGCCAAGCTGACCCACACGCCCGAACTGATGATGACCGACGGCGAGGCCTTTCTGGTCGAAGACCCCGTGCCGATCGGCCCGCGCGGCTATGACGACCGCAAAGCGGCGGGATATCTGCCCTTCTCGCGCTTCTTCGACGCCGCCGTATGGTCGGGCAAGCGCCATGCGATGGTGACGCCGAGCCAGATCGATCGCTTCGGCCAGACGAACATCTCCTACCTCGGCGGCACCTATGACCAGCCGAAGGTGCAGATGCTCGGCGCGCGCGGCTTTCCGGGCAACAGCATCTGCCACATCAATTCGATGTTCGTCCCCGCCCATTCGAAGCGCGTCTTCGTCGAGGGCGAGGTCGATATGGTGTCGAGCGTCGGCTACAATCCGGCGCGCCGCACCCCCGGCGTCAATTTCAGCCGCGTCGACCTGCGGCTGATCGTCACCGACCTGTGTGTGATGGACTTCGGCGGCAAGGACAAGGCGATCCGCGTCGTCATGCTGCACCCCGGCGTGACTTTCGAGCAGGTGCAGGACGCGACCGGCTTCGCGCTCGAAGCCGCCACCGAGGTCGCGACCACCCCCGCCCCGACCGCCGAACAGCTTGCGATCATCGCGCGGCTCGACCCGCATGGTCTGCGCGCCGGGGTGCTCAAGGACAATCCCGCGGGCAAGAGGAGCTGAGCCATGACCGATCAGAATGACGGGCTGATCCCGCCGGTCGATGAAGCGCCGGTTTACGAGACCGATACGCCGGTCCTCTATGAGGCGGCCGACGGCATTGCGTGGGTGACGCTCAACCGCCCGCAATATCACAATGTCCAGAACAGCCAGATGACCTATGCGCTCGACGACGCCTTCTACCGCGCCGTCGACGACGATGCGGTCAAGGTCATCGTCCTCAAATCCGACGCCAAGCATTTCAGCGCCGGGCACGACATCGGCACGCCGGGGCGCGACTTTCATTCGCCGGTCGAGCGGCGGCTGATGTGGTACGATCACTCGACCAAGGCCGGCGCCGAAAAGGCCTATGCCCGCGAGCATGAGCAATATCTCGGCATGTGCAAGAGGTGGCGGGACATTCCCAAGCCGACCATCGCGCAGGTCCACGGCGGCTGCATCGCCGGCGGGCTGATGCTCGCCTGGGTGTGCGACCTGATCATCGCGTCGGACGACGCCTTCTTTCAGGACCCCGTGCTGCAGATGGGCTTTCCGGGGCTCGAATATTTCGCGCATTGCCACGAGCTCAATGTCCGGCTGGCGAAGGAATTCCTGTTCCTGGGCGAACGGATGAGCGCCGAACGCGCCCGCGAAGCCGGGATGGTCAACCGCGTCGTGCCGCGTGCCGAGCTCGCCGACGAAGTGAAGCGCGTCGCGGAACGGATCGCGACCCAGCCGCGCCTCGCGCTCCAGCTCGCGAAACAGGCATGCAACCATATGGAGACGCTGGCGGGCAAGAATGCCGGGATCGATGCTGCGTTCGGCTACCATCATTTCGCCCACGCCAACAACAGCCTCGTCAAGGGCGACTATATCGCCGGGTTCGACGGCAAGAAGATGGCCGAAGCGAACAAGAAGGACGCCGCCAAAAAGGATCAGGACGCAGGCTGATGGCCGACCCGCTCGCCACCCTGCTGACCGAACGGCTCGGCTGCCGCCTGCCGGTGATCCAGACCGCGATGGGCTGGATCGCGACGCCCGCGCTCGTCGTCGCGTCGAGCGAGGCGGGCGCCTTCGGCTTTCTCGCGGGCGCGGTGATGCAGCCAGTCGAACTCGAAGCCGCGATCCTCGCGGTCAAGGCGGGGACGAAGCAGCCCTTCGGCGTCAATTTCCATATGTTCCAGCCCGGCGCGGCGGAGATCGTCGAGATCATCCTGAAGCATCGCGACCAGATCCGCGCGGTGAGCTTCGGGCGCGGCCCCGACGCCAAGATGATCGGGCGCTTCAAGGATGCGGGCATCCTCTGCGTGCCGACGGTCGGCGCGGTCAAACACGCGCAGAAAATGGTGCAATTGGGCGTCGACATGGTGACGGTGCAGGGCGGCGAAGGCGGCGGGCATACCGGCTCGGTCGCCTCGACGATCCTGCTGCCGCAGGTGCTCGACGCGGTGAAGGTGCCGGTGATCGCGGCGGGCGGCTTCGGCGACGGGCGCGGGCTCGCGGCGGCGCTGGCGTTCGGCGCGGTCGGCATCGCGATGGGCACGCGCTTCCTGATGACACGCGAAAGCCCGATCCCCGATGTGACCAAGGCGCGCTATGTTGGCGCGGGCACCGACGACATTCTCGTGTCGACCAAGGTCGACGGCCTGCCGCAGCGGATGATCAAAAATGCGCTGCTGAACCGCATCGAGCGCTCGACCGGGCTCGGCATCTGGCGCCGCGCGGTCGAGAGCGGGCTCGCAATGAAGCGCCAGACCGGCGCCTCCTTTGCCGAACTGTTCCGCGCCGCGAAGGGTATGACCAGCCACGGCGGCCTGACCCTGCCGCAGGCGATGATGGCCGCTTCGGCGCCGATGCTGATTCAGAAGGCGGTGGTCGAGGGCGACCCCGACCATGGGCTGATGGCGACCGGCCTTGTTGCCGGGCGCCTCGCCGACCTGCCGAGTTGCGCCGACCTGCTTGGCGACATCGAACGCGACGCACGCGCACGTCTCGCCGCCCTCTTCTCTTCCTCGTCAACAGGGGCCTGACCCATGCCGATCCATACCGAGATCAAGGACCGCATCGCCGAAATCGTCTTCGACGTCCCGCCGGTCAACGCGTTCGACAGCGAAACGTGGAACGGCCTGCCCGCGATCATCCGCGAGGCGGGGAACAATCCCGAGGTCAATGTCGTGCTGATCCGCGCCGCCGAGAGCGCGCGCGGATTCTGCGGCGGCGTCGATATCAAGGAAATGCAGGCGCATCCCGAACGCATCACCCTGCTCAATCGCGGCAATTACCTGACCTTCAAGGCGGTGCGCGACTGCGAGGTTCCTGTCGTCGTCGCGGTGCATAAATTCGTGATCGGCGGCGGCATCGGTATCTGCGGCGCGAGCGACACGATCATCGCCGCCGACGACGCCTTCTTCTCGCTGCCCGAGGTCGATCGCGGCGCGATGGGCGGCGCGTCGCACCTCTCGCGCATGCTGCCGCTGCACAAGGTGCGCGCGGCCTTCTTCACCGGCGGCAACATCCCGGTCGAGGAAGCCTACCGGCTCGGCGCGGTCGAAAAGGTCGTGCCGCGCGAAAAGCTCGTCGAGGAAGCGCGCGCCTTTGCCGCCGTCATCGCGGGCAAGTCGCGCAAGGCGCTGGTGATCGCCAAGGAAGCGCTGAACGGCCTCGAAGCGCGCGACGTCGATCGCGGCTATCGCTGGGAACAGGGCTTCACGCTCGAAATGTATATGCACGAGGACAGCCAGAAATCGCGCGATGCCTTCGTCGAGACGGGCAAGGCGGCCGAATTCTGATGGACCTCGCCTACACCCCCGAACAGCAGGATTTCCGCGCCGAGGTGCGCGCGTGGATGGAAGCGAATGTGCCGAAAGAGCCGCTTGTCACGCTCGAGCGCGAGGACGGCTATCATCAGCATGTCGAGTGGGAGCGAAAGCTCGCGAGCGGCAACTGGGGCATGGTCACCTGGCCCGAAGCCTATGGCGGGCGGGGGCTCGATCTCATCCAGTGGCTGATCTTCGAGGAAGAATATTATCGCGCCGGGGCGCCGCTGCGCGTCAACCAGAACGGCATCTTCCTGCTCGGCCCGACGGTGATGGAGTTCGGCACCGACGAACAGAAGGCGCGCTTCCTGACCCCGATGGCCAAAGGCGAGGTGATCTGGGCGCAGGCCTGGTCCGAACCGGCCGCCGGGTCCGACATGGCGGCCATTACGACCAAGGCGATCCGGGACGGCGATCATTATGTCATCACCGGCCAGAAAACCTGGTCGAGTCGCGCCAGCTTCGCCGACTGGGGCTTCGGCCTGTTCCGTACCGACCCGGACTCGAAGCGCCACAAGGGGCTGAGCTTCATCCTGTTCGACCTCAACTCACCCGGCGTCACACGCCGCCCGATCCGCCAGTTGCACGGCGATCCCGGTTTCGCGGAACTCTTCTTCGACGAAGTGCGCGTGCCGGTCGAAAACCGCATCGCGGGCGAAGGCGAAGGCTGGAACGTCGCGATGGCGACCGCGGGCTTCGAGCGCGGGCTGATGCTGCGCTCGCCCGCGCGCTTTCAGGCGGCCACCGAACGTCTCGTCAGGCTGTTCCGCCAGCACGAGGCCAAGGCCGCGCCCGCCGCGCGCGAGCAGGTGATGCAGGCGTGGATGGACGCGCAGGCCTATGCCTACAACACCTATGCCGTCGCGTCGAAGATCATGGCGGGCGGCCACATCGGCGCCGAGGCGAGCCTCAACAAGATATTCTGGTCCGAACTCGACCGCGCCGCGCATCGCACCGCGATGCAGCTTCTCGGCGCATCGGCCGAATTGCGGCATCTCGACGGCGGCGCGCTCAACGCGTGGCTCGAAGGCTATATCTTCTCGCTCTCCGGCCCGATCTACGCCGGGTCGAACGAGATTCAGCGCAACATCATCGCCGAGCGCCTGCTCGGCCTGCCGAGGTAAGGCGCCATGGACGTCACTCTTTCCGAAGATCAGGCGACGCTGACGCAAGGCGTGCGCGATTATCTGGCGGGCGTCCACGCGCCCGAATTGCTGCGCGCGCTCGACGCCAGCGACAGCCGCCGCTCGGCCGACGTCTGGCAGGGTCTCACCGAGATGGGCCTGCCCGGCCTGCTGGTGCCAGAGGCGCAGGGCGGGCTCGGCCTGTCGCTGCTCGACGCGGTGCTGATCGCCGCCGAATTGGGCCGCGCCGGGGTCGCCGAACCGCTGGCCGATACCGCGCTCGTCGCCGCGCCGCTGCTCGCAAAGGCAGGCGGACAGGACGCGCTGCTCGCCGCGATCGCCAGCGGCGACGCGAAAATTGCGCTTCAGCATCCGGCCAATCCGTGGGTCGCCGACCTTGATGGCGCCAGCCATGTCCTGTCGGCAAAGGACGGCGCGCTGCTGCTCGCCGACCATAGCGGCGGCGGCGAATTACTCGACAGCGTCGATCCGCTCCGCCGCCTCTATGCACCCATCGCACCCTCGGGAACCAAGGTCGGTTCGGCTGATGCGCTGCTCGACCATGCCGCGCTGATAACCGCCGCGCAGCTTGTCGGCGTCGCCGATGCGATGCTCGAACAGGCGACCGAATACGCGAAGAACCGCAGCCAGTTCGGCCAGCCGATCGGCAGCTTTCAGGCGGTCAAGCATCATCTCGCGACCGCGGTGGTCAAGATCGAGTTCGCCAAGCCGGTGATCCAGCGCGCCGCGGTGGCGCTCACCGAAAGATCGGCCAGCGCCCCCGTCCACGTCAGCCACGCCAGGCTCGCCGCCGCCGACGCGGCGTGGGCGATGAGCGAGACCGCGATCCAGACCCACGGCGCGATGGGCTATACCTACGAAGTCGACCTGCATTTCTGGATGAAGCGCGCCTGGGCGCTGTCCGGCGCATGGGGCGACCGCGCTTTCCATCTTGGCCGCATCGACGCCGCTATCCTCGGCGGCGCGCTGCCGATCGGCCCCGGCCACAGCTTCGCATAAGGAAAAAGGAATAATGGCAGAAGCCTATATCATCGACGCCGTCCGCACTCCCATCGGGCGCAAGAAGGGCAGCCTCGCGGCCGTCCACCCCGCTGACCTCGCCGCGCATCCGATCAAGGCGTTGATCGAGCGCACCGGAATCGACGCAGGCCAAGTGGACGATGTCGTCTGGGGCTGCTGCGACACCATCGGCCCGCAGGCGGGCGACATCGGGCGCACCGCGTGGCTCGTCGCGGGGCTTCCCGAGCACGTTCCCGGCACGACGATCGACCGCCAGTGCGGATCGTCGCAGCAGGCGGTGCATTTCGCTGCGCAGGGCGTGATGAGCGGCACGCAGGATCTGGTCGTCGCGGGCGGCAGCCAGGCGATGAACGCGATCCCGATTTCGGCGGCGATGTTCGCGGGCCAGCCCTATGGCTTCGACAGCCCCTTCATCGGCTCGAAGGGCTGGGACGCCCGCTACGGCACCGAAGAGGTCAACCAGATCAAATCGGCCGAGATGATCGCCGCCAAGTGGCGGATCAGCCGCGAGGCGATGGAGGCCTTCGCCACCGAATCGCACCGCCGCGCGCAGGCCGCGATCGACAATGGCTGGTTCAAGGCCGAAATCGCGCCGCTCGAAGGACTGGAGCAGGACGAGACCGTCCGTCCGCAGACGACACCCGAGGGTCTCGCGACGCTCCGCACCGTCAACGAGGGCGGCGTGATCACCGCGGGCATCGCCAGCCAGAATTGCGACGGCGCCGCCGCGCTGCTGATCGCGAGCGCGGCGGCGGTGAAGGCGCACGGGTTAAAGCCCCGCGCGCGCATCCATCATCTGTCGGTCCGCGCCGACAATCCGGTGTGGATGCTCACCGGCCCGATCCCGGCGACGAAATATGCGCTCGAAAAGGCGGGGATGACGGTGGACGACATCGACCTGTTCGAATGCAACGAGGCCTTTGCCAGCGTGCCGATGGCGTGGATGCAGGAACTCGGCGTGCCGCACGAGAAGGTCAATGTGCAGGGCGGCGCGATCGCGCTCGGCCACCCGATCGGTGCGACCGGCGCGCGGCTGATGACCACCCTGCTCGGCGCGCTCGAACGCACCGGCGGCCGCTATGGCCTGCAGACCATGTGCGAAGGCGGCGGCCAGGCCAACGTCACCATCATCGAAAGGCTGTGACACCCATGGGCATTTGCGAAGGACGAACGGTCATCATCACCGGCGCGGCGCGCGGGCTCGGGCGCTCCTATGCGCTCGCCTTTGCCGCCGAGGGCGCGAATGTCGTCGTCAACGATATCGGTACCAGCCTGTCGGGCGAGGGCCGCGACACCTCGGCCGCCGACGGCGTGGTAGCAGAGATCGAGGCGGCGGGCGGCAACGCCATCGCCAACCATGAGGACATTACCGACTGGGATGCGGCGAAGCGGATCGTCGACGCCGCCGTCGACGCGTTCGGCGACCTGCATGTCGTCGTCAACAACGCCGGCATCGTGCGCGATCGCATGTTCGTGTCGGCGACGCCCGAGGAATGGGACGCGACGATGCACGTCCATCTGCGCGGCCATTTCTGCGTCGCCCGCCACGCCGTCGATTACTGGCGGGCTAGCCAAAAGGCGGGCAACCCCGTCGATGCGCGGATCATCAACACGACGAGCGGTGCCGGGCTGCAAGGCTCGATCGCGCAGGCGGCCTATTCGACCGCGAAGGGCGGGATCGCTGCGCTGACTTTGGTGCAGGCCGCCGAGCTCGGCCGCTATGGCATCACCGCCAACGCCCTTGCCCCCGCGGCGCGGACGCGGATGACCGAACAGGCCTTCGCCGACAAGATGGCGGCGATCGAAACCGGCTTCGACGTGCAGGACCCCGACAATATCGCGCCGACCGTGGTGTGGCTCGGCTCGGAACAGTCGAAGCATGTCACGGGCTGCGTCTTCGAGCTTGAGGGCGGGCGGATCACGATCGAGGACGGCTGGAACCTCGGCCCGACGGTCGACCAGAACGCCAAATGGAGCCCCGCCGACGTCGGCGCGGCAGTCGGCAAGCTGCTGTCCGAACGCCGCGCGCCGCGCAAGGTCTGGGGCAGCTAGGATGCATTTCGCCTTCACCGACGAGCAGGCGATGATCGCCGAGACGGCGAAGGCCTTCTTTGCCGGGCAGGCGACGAGCGAGCGCACCCGCGCCGCGATGGCCGGCACCGGCGTCGACGAGGCGCTGTGGCAGGCGTTCACCGCCGAACTCGGCCTCGCCGGGGTCGCGGTGCCCGAGAGCGAAGGCGGCGGCGGGCTCGGCATGGTCGAGCTTGCCATCCTGGCCGAGGAAGCGGGGCGGCACGTCGCGGCGCTGCCTTTACTCGCCAGCGTCGGTCTTGCCATTCCGGCGATCCTTGCCGGCGGCAGCGCCGAACAGAAAGCGCGCCTTCTTCCCCGCCTCGCCGCGGGCGGGCTGGTCGCGAGCTTTGCCGAGGCCGCGCCCGGCACGACCCGGAGCGATGGCGCCTTGACCGGCGCCGCCTTGCACGTCCCGCACGGCGCGCGCGCCGATCTGTTCGCCGTCGTGGTCGGCGATGCGATGTTCCTCGTCGAACGCGACGCGCCCGGCCTCGCCCTTACCCCGCTCACCAGCATGGATCAGACGCGCCCCTATGCGCGGCTCGATTTCGGGGCGGTCGCGGCCGAGCCGCTCGCCGACCCCATCGCCGCACTCGCCGCCGCGCAGCGCACCGGCACGCTCGTCCTCGCCGCCGATGCGCTCGGCGGCGCGCAGGCGTGCCTCGACCGCACCGTCGCCTATGCACAGGAGCGCGTCCAGTTCGGCCGCGCGATCGGCAGCTTTCAGGCCGTCAAGCACCGCCTCGCCGACATGATGGTCGGGGTCGAACAGGCGCGATCGGCCGTCTACTGGGCCGCCTGCGCGATCGACGAAGGGTCGGACGAAGCCGCCTTCGCGGTTCACGCCGCCAAGGCCTTCGCCTGCGACACCTATAGCCATTGCGCGGGCGAGATGATTCAGCTTCACGGCGGCATCGGCTTCACCTGGGAGCATGACGCGCACCTCTATTTCAAGCGCGCGCGCAGCGACCGCACCCTGCTCGGCACCCCCGACTGGCACCGCGAGCGGATCGCGCGGATGGCCGGATTGGACGAGGCGGCATGAAGCTGGGATTCTCCCCCGACGAAGAGGCTTTCCGCGCCGAGGCCGCGGCCTGGCTGACGGCCGAATTGGGTGGCCCGTTCGCCGACGTGCGCGGGCTGACCAGCCTGACCGATGCACCCGGACGCCGCCGCGACTGGGAGCGGCGGCTCGGCGAAGCGGGCTGGAGTTGCGTCGGCTGGCCGAAAGCCTATGGCGGACGCGACGCGACGCTCGCGCAGCAGGTCATTTTCGCCGAGGAATATGCGCGCGCGGGCGGCCCGCCGCGGCTCAACCATATCGGCATCGAACTCGCCGGCCCGACGATCCTCGCCTTCGGCAGCGACGAGCAGAAGGCGCGCTTCCTGCCCGCCATCGCAAAGGGCGAGGAAATCTGGTGCCAGGGCTATTCGGAGCCCGGCGCGGGGTCCGACCTCGCCAACGTCCGCACCCGCGCTTGGCGCGAGGGCGTCGACTGGGTAATCGAGGGCCAGAAGGTGTGGACCAGCCTCGCGCAATTTTCCGACTGGATCTTCGTCATCGCGCGCAGCGAAGAGGGTTCGCGCGGGCCGAAGGGCCTGTCCTTCCTGCTCGTGCCCGTCGATCAGCCTGGTGTCACCGTCCGCCCGATCCACCAGATCACCGGCGAGGCCGAGTTCAACGAAACCTTCTTCGACGGCGCGCGCACCGAAGCGGCAAACATCCTCGGCGCGCCCGGCGACGGCTGGAAGGTCGCGATGGGATTGCTGGGTTTCGAGCGCGGCGTTTCCACGCTGGCGCAGCAGATGGGGTTCCGCAACGAACTCGACGCCGTGATCGCGGCGGCGCGCGCCAATGGCGAAGCGCAGAATCCGCTGATCCGTCAGCGGATCGCGCAGGCCGAAATCGGGCTCAAGCTGATGCGCTACGGCGCGCTTCGGATGCTGACCGATGCCGAGGACGGCAGGCTCAACCCCGCCGCGCTCACCTACAAGATCCAGTGGGCGACGTGGCGCCGCGACCTCGGCGAGCTCGCGATGGACGTTCTCGGCCCGGCGGGCGAGACGGCGCCCGGCGGCGATTACGCCTTCCCCGCCCTTCCCAATTTGTTCCTCTATAGCCGCGCCGACACCATCTATGGCGGCACTAACGAGATTCAGCGCAACATCATCGCCGAGCGCGCGCTCGGCCTCCCGCGCGAGCCGCGCGGCGACCTCAAGTAAAGGAACCGAAACGTGGCACGACCGGCCCCCGACTATCCGACCCCGACCGGCCTCCTCAAGGGCAAGACCGTGCTGATCACCGCCGCCGCGGGCAGCGGCATCGGCGGCGCCGTCGCGCAGCGCGCGGCCGAGGAAGGCGCGGCCCTGTTCCTCTCCGACATGCACGAGCGCCGCCTCGGCGAAACCGCCGACCGCATCGAAGCGCTCGGCTTCATCCGCCCCGGCACGCTCGTCTGCGACGTCACCGATGAGGGCCAGGTGCAGGCGCTGGTGCAGGGCGCGATCGGCGCGATGGGGCATGTCGATGTGCTGATCAACAACGCCGGGCTCGGCGGCGCCGCGCCGGTCGTCGAGATGACCGACGAGCAATGGCACAAGGTGCTCGACGTGACGCTGACCAGCGTCTTTCGCATGACCCGCGCGATGCTGCCGCACATGTATGCGCGCCAGAGCGGCGCGATCGTCAACAACGCCTCGGTCCTCGGCTGGCGCGCGCAGAAACTGCAGGCGCATTATGCCGCGGCCAAGGCCGGGGTGATGGCCTTCACCCGCTGCTCGGCGCTCGAAGCCGCCGAGCACGGCGTGCGGATCAACGCGGTGTCGCCCAGCCTTGCGATGCACGCCTCGCTGTCGAAGGTGACGCCGCCGGGGCTGCTCGAGGAACTGACCGAGAAGGAAGCCTTCGGCCGCTATGCCGAACCGTGGGAGGTTGCGAACGTCATGCTGTTCCTCGCGAGCGATCTTTCCTCCTATATGGCGGGCGAAGTCGTCGCTGTGTCGAGCCAGCAGGCATGAGCGCGCGCGTCTTTGCCACGCCCGCGGCGCTGCTGGACGCGGTGGGCGAAAGTTTCGGCCCGACCGAATGGGTTGCCATCGAGCAGGACCGCATCGACCTGTTCGCCGAGGCGACCGACGATCATCAATGGATCCACGTCGATCCCGAACGCGCCAGGGACGGCCCGTTCGGCGGCACGATCGCGCACGGCTATCTGACGATGAGCCTCGTCAACCGCTTCCTCCCCAACCTTGTCGAGGTGCGCGGGGTCGCGATGGGGATCAACATCGGCACCGACAATCTCCGCTTCCTGAACCCGGTCCGCTCGGGCAGCCGCATCCGCGGCCTCGGCGAACTGGTCAAGGCCGAGGAAGCCAAGGGCGGCGTGCAGGCCGTGGTGCGCGTGACGGTGGAGATCGAGGGCGAAGCAAAGCCCGCCTGCGTGGTCGATACGATCAGCCGCTTTTACCCCGAGACGTGATCCGAAGAGCTATTTCCGTATTGGGGTGGGGAGTGGCCATAAAGCCCTCTCCCCTTCAGGGGAGAGGGTTGGGAGAGGGGGAGGCGTCCACGCCCCTCTCAACTCCGGCTAGCCGGTAAACCGGCAAGCCTTCGTATCTCTCCCCTGAAGGGGAGAGAGCAAGCTCCGCCGGGGGCCACAATCGCTCGAAAACAGACACTGCACCTCCACTCGTCCTCCCTCTTGCACTCTCCCTCCAAATGCGTCAAAACTTTACGTGAACGTAAAGGTAAAGCCCCCGCGAGAGGATAATTCCCCATGACCGACACCCCCAGCTTCGACACGATCAAGTTCGACGTCGCCGACCATGTCGCGACCATCACGCTCAACCGGCCCGAGCGGCTCAATTCGATGCCGCCTGCGATGGCCGACGATATCCGCACCGCGCTCGACTATCTGCCGGTGCTCGGCGCGCGGGCGCTGCTGATCACCGGCGAAGGGCGCGGTTTCTGCTCGGGCGCGGACCTTGCGGGCGACCGCAGCGGGTCGGCGGTCGGCGGCGGCGCGAACAGCCGCAAGGCGCTGCGCAACCATTATAACCCGATGCTGCTCGCGCTCGCCAATCTCGATATTCCGGTCGTCGTCGCGGTCAACGGCCCCGCGGCGGGGGTCGGGTGCAGCTTTGGCCTGTCGGGCGATTTCACCATCGCGGGCAAGAGCGCCTATTTCCTCCAGGCCTTCGTCAATATCGGGCTCGTCCCCGACGGCGGCTCGTCATGGATCCTGCCGCGCCTCGTCGGTCTGCCGCGCGCGGCGCAGATGATGATGCTCGGCGAAAAGATCGGCGCCGAGCAGGCCGCCGACTGGGGCCTGATCTATAAATGCGTCGAGGATGCCGACCTGCTGAGCGAGGCAAAGGCACTGGCGGCGCGGCTCGCGAACGGACCGACCGTCGCGCTCGGCACGATGCGCAAGGTGCTGCGCGAGGGCCTGTCGCGAAGCTATGCCGACACGCTCGACGCCGAAGCGAAGGGCCAGTTCATCGCCGGCAACAGCGCCGACGCGATGGAAGGCATTCTTGCCTTCCAGCAGAAGCGCAAAACCGCGTTCACGGGGAAATGATGAAATAACAGCGTCGCCCCCGCGCCGGGGGGGGGGGCGGGGGGGGGGGGAGGCCCCCTCCACGCCCCACCCCCCAGGGGTGGTGGGGTTGGGCGGGGTGGGGCCGGGGG